>CBFGOP010000023.1:0-26078 GCA_965650415.1 uncultured Prosthecobacter sp.
CTTCGTCGCCGGTGAGGCCGAGATCGCCGAGAGCGGCTTGAGCGCGGATGAGCGCGGTGCCACCGCCTGGGACGATGCCTTCCTCGACCGCTGCGCGGGTTGCGTGGAGGGCGTCTTCGACGCGGGCTTTCTTCTCTTTCATCTCGGTTTCGGTAGCTGCACCGACGTTGATGACGGCTACGCCGCCAGCGAGTTTGGCGAGGCGCTCCTGGAGTTTCTCACGATCGTAGTCGCTGGTGGTTTCTTCGATCTGTTTGCGGATCTGGTTGACGCGGCCGGTGATGGCATCGGAGGAACCGCCGCCTTCAACGATGACGGTTTCTTCTTTGCCGATGGTGATGCGTTTAGCTTGGCCGAGGTCGCTGAGTTCAACGGACTCGAGTTTGATGCCGAGGTCTTCGGTGATCACGCGGCCACCAGTGAGGATGGCGATGTCTTCGAGCATGGCTTTGCGGCGATCGCCGAAGCCGGGTGCTTTGACAGCAGCGATGTTGAGGATGCCGCGGAGTTTGTTGACCACGAGGGTTGCAAGAGCTTCACCTTCGACGTCCTCGGCGATGATGAGGAGAGGTTTGCCGGATTTCGCCACTTTCTCGAGAAGAGGAAGCATGTCCTTGAGGGAGCTGATTTTCTTCTCGTGGATGAGGATGAGGGCGTTGTCGAAGGAAGCCTCCATGGATTCCGGATCGGTCACGAAGTATGGGCTGAGGTAGCCTTTGTCGAACTGCATGCCTTCAACCACGTCGAGGGTGGTTTCGATGCCTTTGGCTTCCTCAACGGTGATGGTTCCGTCTTTGCCGACCTTGTCCATGGCTTCCGCAATGATGCCCCCGATTTCAGCGTCCCAGTTGGCGGAAACGGTTGCGACCTGGGCGATTTCTTTGGTGTCGGAGACCTTCTTGGAGATCTTCTTGAGTTCGGCAACGAGAGCCTCGGTGGCTTTCATGATGCCGCGTTGGAGGGAGATCGGGTTTGCGCCGGCGGTCACGTTGCGAAGGCCTTCCTTGTAGATGGCTTCGGCAAGAACGGTTGCGGTGGTGGTTCCGTCACCTGCGATGTCGGAAGTTTTCGAGGAAACCTCACGGATGAGTTGGGCACCCATGTTTTCGTAAGGGCACTCGAGTTCGATTTCTTTCGCTACCGACACACCGTCCTTGGTGATGGTTGGGGAACCGAATTTCTTGTCGAGGATGACGTTGCGACCTGCTGGTCCGAGGGTTGCTTTGACGGCGCGAGCGAGTTTTTCCACACCGCGGAGGAGTGACTGACGTGCTGCTTCGTCGAATTGGAGTTGTTTGGCCATAATGTTGTTTGAGATTTAAGTTATGAAATTTGAGATTTAGCTGAGGATTCCAAGGATGTCGGATTCGGAGATGATGAGGACTTCCTGGCCGTCGACTTTGACTTCTGTTCCGCCGTATTTGGAGATCAGGACTTTGTCGCCGACTTTGACGGAGAACTCGATGGTTTTGCCGTTCTCGTCTTTACCGCCGGTGCCGAGGCTGAGGACTTCAGCTTCCTGAGGTTTTTCTTTGGCGGTATCCGGAAGGACGATTCCGCCAGCGCTGACGGCATCTGCTTCGAGGCGTTTGACGAGGACACGTTGTCCGAGTGGTTTGATGTTAGCCATATGCTTTGTTCGTTTAGTTATTGGTTTGGTTTGAGAAGCCACTGCCCGTGTTCACGGGAGTGGAAATTTTTCGTCAGTCCACGACTTCCGCGTCGACGACCTTGCCTTTGGCCTTTTTCGGTTCGGATGATTCCGAGGAATCGGCTGGCTCGACTTCCGGGTCTCCGCCCATGGATGCGCCGGCTTGTTGCGCGGCGGCGGCGAGGGCTTGGAGTTGGCCTTCGAGATCGGCGGTGGCGGATTTGATCTTATCGACGTCGTCGCTGGTGATTGCGTCGCGGACGGCTTTGACTTTTTCTTCGAGTGAGGATTTCAGTTCGGCAGGTGCCTTGTCGCCAAGTTCACCGAGTTGTTTCTCGACGGAGAAGGCGAGGTTTTCCGCCTTGTTGACGGTATCGACTTTTTCGACGCGTTTGCGGTCTTCCTCGGCGTGGGCCTCGGCGTCCTGTTTGGCTTTTTCGATCTCTTCTTTCGAGAGACCTGAGGAGCCTTGGATGGAGATTTTCTGCTCTTTGCCGGATTGCTTGTCTTTCGCGGAGACATGGAGGATACCGTTCGCGTCGATGTCGAAGGTGACTTCGATCTGTGGCTCACCACGGCGGGCAGGAGCGATGCCATCGAGTTTGAAGTTTCCTAACAATTTGTTGTCGATGAACATCGGGCGCTCGCCTTGGCAGATGCGGATGTCCACTGCAGGTTGGTTGTCGGAAGCGGTGGAGAAGACTTGGGATTTCTTCGCAGGGATCGTGGTGTTGCGCTCGATCATCGGGGTGGCGCGTGAGCCTTCGGTTTCGATGGAGAGGGTGAGCGGGGTGACGTCGAGAAGGAGGACGTCTTTGACGTCGCCGCGGAGAACGCCGCCTTGGATCGCTGCGCCGATGGCGACGACTTCGTCGGGGTTCACGCCTTGGTGAGGGGTTTGACCGGCGAGTTCTTTCGCGATCTCGACCACTTTCGGCATACGGGTCATGCCGCCGACGAGAACGAGTTCGTCGATATCGGAAGCGGAAACGCCGGCTTCCTTGAGGCAGTCTCTAACAGGTTTCTTGGTGCGCTCGAAAAGTTTGTCGGTGAGTTGTTCAAGTTTGGCGCGGGAGAGCGTGAGCTGGATGTGTTTCGGGCCGGTTGCGTCTGCGGTGATGAACGGCAGGTTGATGTCGTAGGACTGGCTGGAAGAGAGGGCGATTTTCGCTTTCTCGGCTTCTTCCTTGATGCGCTGAAGCGCGTCGGGTTGGCCGGAGAGATCGATGCCTTGGTCCTTTTTGAACTCGGCAACGATGTGTTCGATGAGGGCGTTGTCCCAGTCGTCACCACCGAGTTGGGTGTCGCCATCGGTTGCGAGTACTTCAAAAACGCCGTCGCCGATTTCGAGGACGGAGATATCGAAGGTTCCACCGCCGAGGTCATAGACGGCGATTTTTTCATCGGATTTTTTATCCAATCCGTATGCGAGAGCTGCTGCGGTTGGTTCGTTGATGATGCGGAGAACTTCGAGTCCGGCGATTTCGCCAGCGGCCTTGGTGGCGTTGCGTTGGGAGTCGTTGAAATAAGCGGGAACGGTGATGACCGCTTGGGTGACTTTTTCACCGAGTTTCGCCTCGGCATCGGCTTTGAGTTTGCCGAGCACCATGCCTGCGATTTCCTGTGGGGAGTAGGTTTTGGTTTCGCCAGCGACTTCGACTTGGATGTGGGCGTCGCCGTTTGAGGCTGCGACGATTTTGTAAGGCATGCGTTTGTCGGCATCGGTGAGTTCGGAAAACTTGCGGCCGATGAGGCGCTTGGCCGAAAAAATAGTGTTTTTCGGGTTGGTGACGGCTTGGCGTTTGGCGGCTTGGCCGACGAGACGTTCACCGGATTTGGTGAAGGCTACCACGGATGGAGTGGTGCGGGCACCCTCGGAGTTTTCAAGAACGGTGGGTTCACCGCCGTCCATGATGGACATGCAGGAGTTAGTGGTGCCGAGGTCGATTCCTAGAATTTTGGACATGGTTAGATAGGGTAGTTGCTGAAGATTGCCTCGCAGGGCGTGTGCCTAAGCTGCAGAAGGGTGGTTTCCCTGATTTTATTGGGATTTTGTGAGTGGCGGCTCACAGAGGTGCGTCATTTTGGCGCGATAAGACGTGCGATTATGGCGCAGTGCGACAGGGTGGGGGGAGGTGAAATAAAAATAGGTCCTATTGGACGTATAGGACCTATTTTATGAGGGATGTAATCTGATGGGCATGGCGTATAAAATTTGAGGGAGAATTTGGAAGTTCATGTCCCTCCATCTCCGCTGCGCTCCGATTGCCGCCACGGTGCAAAAATGCACCCGAGTGGATTGAAGGCCCGTGCCTCCATCCAGTGTGCAGCTTCCGGCTGATATAATAAAACGGGTGCAAAAATGCACCCGAGTGGATTCGAACCACTGACCGTCCGCTTAGAAGGCGGATGCTCTATCCAGCTGAGCTACGGGTGCTTAGTAGGAGAGGGATGGATGAGGGTTTGGGGGGAGAAAGTCAAGAATCAGTCTTTGGTGGTGAGGACGATGTCTTTGAATTGAACCTGCATGGGAGGACCTTGGTGCATTTGGAGAGCGATGACTCCGGACTTGGGAGCTGCAGCGGTTTCATCCGTCACATCGACGGTGAGTTTGCTATTGATGTATTGTTGGACGCGATTTCCCTCGGCGACGATTTTGTATTCGTTCCAATCGTCTTTTTTGATGGCGGCTTGGATCTCAGCGGGATCTCCGGTTTTTCCGGTGACTTCGATTTTGGGTTTTTCCGGTTTTTCTCCCTCTTTGATGACAACCTGTTCGCCGCGTTTGGCGAGAATGCCACGGCCTTTTTCTTCGTAAAGGATGCCACTCCATTTTTCGCCGTATTCGAAATCGGCTTGGTAGCCACCGACGATGAATTTTGCGGCATCGATGACTTTGCTGCGGTATTGGATGCCGCTGTTGGTATATTTTTTCTCGTCACCCGGGGTCATTTTGAATTTGAGGGTGAGGGTGAAATCGGCGGGTTCGCCACCTTTCCAGGTGAGGAAAGTGTTGTGAGGAACGGCGTTTTCCGGGGTTGATTTGGCGGTAATGGCACCTTCGACCACGGACCAGAATTTCGGGTCGCCTTCCCAGTTGGTGAGGTCTTTGCCGTTGAAGAGTTGGGTTTCCGCTGCAATGGCGGGAAGAGAGAAGAGGGCGAGTAAGATGAGTTTTTTCATGATGATGGAATGGTTAGATGAAACGGATCGCGTGTTTTTTGGAAAGTTTCAGAACGTCGCCAGCTTTGGGTGAAATTTGGAGTGCCGGATCGGTCAGTTTTTCACCGTTGAGTTGGACGGAACCCGAGATGATGAACTGTTTACGCAGTTCGCCGTTGGATTTTTCCAAATTGAATGCGGTTTTGAACGCAAAAGAGGAAAGCGAAAGCACGGAGGTGTCAGCGGGTAGTTGTGCGAGGCTGATTTCCGGAAGTTCGGCGGAGCTTAGGTCCTTTTTGGAGAAGCGGGTGTCCCAGTCGGCGCGTGCGACGCTGGCCTCGGCTTGTCCGTGGTAACGGGCGGTGAGTTTTTCTGCGAGGGCCTTTTTGCAATCCATGGGGTGAGTTGCGGGATCGCGTGTTTCTCCGAGAAGGAGTTGGTAGTATCGATCCATGAGTTCATCGGAGACGCTCATGAGTTTTCCAAACATTTCCTGAGGTGGTTCGGATACGCCGATGTAGTTGCCGTAGGATTTGGACATTTTTTTCACGCCATCGAGGCCTTCCAGGAGCGGCATGACCATGACGACCTGTTGGGGTTGGCCCTGGTCTTTCTGCATGTCGCGACCGACGAGGATGTTGAAAAGCTGGTCGGTTCCACCGAGTTCGACATCGGCACGGATTTCGACGGAATCCCAGCCCTGCATGACGGGGTATTGAAGTTCGTGAAGGCGGACTTCCTGGCCGGAGTCGAGTCGGTTCCTGAAATCTTCACGCTGGAGCATTTGCTGGAGGGTGACGCGGGCGTTGAGTTTGAGGATTTCCTCGTAGGTCATTTTGCGGAACCAATCGCCGTTGTATACGATCTCGGTTTTATCGCGGTCGAGGATTTTGAAAGCCTGTTCGGTATAGGTCGCGGCGTTGACGAGGACTTCGTCGCGGGTGAGAGGGGGGCGGGTAGCGGAGCGGCCTGATGGGTCGCCGATAGTGGCGGTGAAATCTCCGATCAGAAGCACGGCTTGATGTCCGAGGAGCTGGAATTGGCGGAGTTTTTCCAGAGCGACCGTGTGCCCGAAATGGATGTCGGGTGCGGTGGGATCGACACCGAGTTTGACGCGAAGGGGGCGTCCGAGTTTCAGTTTTTCCAGGAGTTCTTTTTCGGAGAGGACTTTGGCGGCGCCGGCGGTGAGATGTGTGAGTTGCTGTTCGGGAGACAAGGGATTGGGCGGTTGTTATTCTTTTTTTCCTGAGTCGCCTTTGATGGCCTTCATTTTCTCCAGGTAATCGACTGCACGTTCGGCGCGGTCGACTGAGGCGTCGTTTTTGGAAGTTTTGATGATTTTGTCCAGGATGGCGAAAACCCAGGGTTCGGGATCGATATTCGCAATGCCGTTGATGAGTCTTATTTCATCTTCCTGGATTTTGGCCAACTCGACGAGCTTGGTCCAGGCAGCCTGTTTGTTTTGTTTGGTTTCGGTGGAGTATTTGATGGCCGCGTCGAATGCGAGAGCTCGGTGCGTGAGGTTGGTCTCGCCGGAAATGTAATCAAGCAGCATCGTGTATCCGGATTCGTCGGTGCTATTTCCGAGAGCGCCGAGTGCGGCGATTTTGGTTCTGGTGTCCGGACTGTTCAGGTTTTTCTTGATGATCTCGATCGCTTGATCGCCGCCGACCAGGCCGATGATGCGGAGGGTTGCATGTTTGACAGAGTCGTTGGGCGAATTGTTGTGAGTTGTGATGAGCGTTGAGCGGAAGGAATCGTTGGATTTGTGATTTTTGAGGATCGTGATGATGTTGTCTTCTGACGCTTTGCGAATTTGTTCGTTAGGGGTTACCACCAGCACATCCAGGAATTTCTGTAGGTGGGTTTCGTTTGCCATGAAACGGCACGCTTCCATTGCAGCAACCGCGGATGCGGGTTCGTTGGTTGATTTCGAAAAATCCAACAAGGTTTGAATGACGGATGGATTTCTGCGTTTGCCCAAGACGTCCCTGATGAGGATGACGCGAATATCAGGGTGCATGGATTCAGTGGTTGCGTGATTCGCAATGATGGTGTCGATATCCGTACCATCACTGGATTTGGCAAGGTAGAGAGCGAGGTAGATATTGTAGCGATCTTTGAGATCGGTCAGTGTGGTGGCGTTCTCGAGAAGAATTTCGAGTTTCTCTTTGTTGACCGGCACTTCGGTTGCTCCATCTTTGGTAGCAGCTGTGATCGCTTCGTTGAACAATGCGATTTCAGCATTCTCACGTTTTTTGTTCAGCAGGAAGAAAACCAGGAAAATGACGATGATTGCCATTCCGATACTGACTCCAGCCATTACGGCTGCAGATACTTTTTTCTTCGGAAGATTATGTTGAGGCGTTGTCTCGACCTGAGCTGTAGGCGAAACGACATTCGCACTTTTGGTAGTAGCGGCGAGTGCTGGCTGAGCAAGATTCGATGTCGGTCTGAGGAGGGCTTGGGCGGCTGGTGCGGTCGGAGTGCTGCGAGCAATCGCAGGTGCAGCGGCCTGTGGTACGACCATTGCGGGTGGAGCGGGAGTGTAGGCCGGTACGCTGGCTGTTGGAACGACCAACTGAGGAGCCGGTGGAGCGGTCGTATAGGCTGGCACGCTGGCTGTTGGAACAACGAGCTGAGGAGGGGAAGGAATGGGTTCTTGATAGATTGGAGGAGCCTCGACCTGAATCGCCGGAGGTTCCGGTGCCATGACGACCGGCTCAGGCTCGTGATACATGGGGGCCGGTGCCTGTGGGACCTCTTGCATTGGAGGTACGGATTTCGTACCCGGAGGTCTCAGTGCTTTGGGTGTTGTGGCGGTCTTTTTTGTGATCGTCTGTTTCGGTTCTTCAATCACTTCCGGAGCTGCCCCGGGAATGAACAATTTCGGGCGTTTGGGTTCGACTGCCGTGGGTGTGGGTGCGCCAGTGCTCAATTCGGGAGCATAGTGAGCGGCGTCATTGTCCACGAAAATTTCGAGAGCTTCACGAGCGGAGGCCGGGCGGTCACCTGGCTGGCGGTTGATGAGCCACATGATCCAGTTACAGGCCCAGAGCGGAATGCCTTCACGAACTTCCTGAATTGGGGTCACGTGATGTTGGAGGTGGGAGGCCATGACTTCGACAGCTGTGTCTCCGTCGAATGGGTAGTTTCCGGTGAGAGCGTAGTAGTAAACGCAACCAATCGCGTAGATATCGACGCGTTGGTCGATGGGAATACGTTCAAATTGCTCAGGTCCCATGAAGTAAATGGAACCGAAAACCCCATCGGATTGATCGATGGTTTGGAGGGAGGGTTTTGAGGAAAGTTTGGCGAGACCGAAGTCGACAACCTTGACTTGGAACTTCCGGGAGGGAAGCCAGTTGATCATGATGTTGCCGGGTTTGATATCGCGGTGAACGATGTGGAGTTCTTGCGCGCAGATCAGTGCCTCAAGCGATTGAAGGGCGAGGGTGCGGAAATCCTCCCACGTCATCGAACCTTCCGAAACGATTTCCTCGAGGGTCTGACCGGTCAGAAGCTCCATCACGACGAACGGGCCGTCGGCATCCTTACCCACATCGTAAACGGTGACGATGTTCGGGTGCTGGATCGAGGCAAGGGCGCTGGCTTCCTTGATGAGCTGGCGTGTCGCTTCTTCAGTGACGGAGGAGTCGTCCGGATTGGTGAGGATGCGTTTGATTGCGACATCGCGGCTCATGCGAAGGTCACGGGCCTTGTAAACGGAACCGAGTCCGCCTTGAGCTATTTTTCCTATAATTTCGTAGCGATCTTCCATGACTAAGCGACTTGAGTGAGATGAAGCTTAGAGCCTGGTTTCGATCATCGCACGCTTGCGGCGAGATTCGATCCAGCGCTCGTATTGGGCGGAGGTTTTGTTGCGGGTGACGCGCTCTTCAATCATGGGACGGACTTCAGAGAGAGGGGGAACGGGGCCGAGCTCTTTTTTGACGACTTTGACGATGGTGAAACCGAGGGGATCGAGAAGAGGGCCTGCAACTTGATCCACTGGCGCATCAAAGATGATCGCAGCGAATTCAGAAGCCAGATCGGTTCTGGGGACGTTTTCCTGAAGGCCGCCAGTCGAGGCAAAAGCATCTTTGGAATGCGTTTTTGCCATTTCTGCAAAGTCGGCACCTTTCTTGATTTTGTCAGCGATTTCCTCAGCCAGAGCCAATTGGGTTTCCGGAGTAGCGGCTGTGTTTTCAGGATTGTTAGCTGGAATGAAGATTTTGAGGAAAGTGATTTTATCCTGCGAGACATCACGAAGTGACTCCTTGATTTTGTTGTATTCGTTTTGAATTTCGTTGGGTAGCGGAGGTGGAGCATCGGAGAACTGTTGGGCGCGCATGGCCTGGACCACCATTTTCTCACGCGTCATTTGGCGGTATGCTTCCATCGTGAGGCGAGACTTTTTAAGCTCCTCACGGAATTTCTTTTCGTCACCGCTGTAGAGTTGGTTGATCTGGCGTTTGACTTCCTCGTCGATGATGGCCGCATTCATTGTTGCGCCGAGTTGATCGAATTCATCGAGGATGATCTGGCGGTCAATGAGTTCCTTGAGAACGTTTTGCTGTGCTTCCTCCAATTGTTTCACGAATTCCGGACCACGGCGGGGAAACTGGGTGGAGAGTTGTGCGAAGATGGGTGAGAGCAGAAAGGATACCTCATTTTTGGTGATGACCTTCCCGTTGACTTTGGCGGCGATGCCGTTGACTTCGACTGGCTGTGAGACTGCGAACTGGGTAAGGGCCAAAAGAGTGATGGCGGACGTGAAGAAGCGATGAATCATGAGTCTTTAAGTGAAAAGGATGGTGTATATCGGATACTTGCCGAGGAGTTTTCCTTGGCTCACGAAAGATTGCAAGCTGGGAAACGAACCAAAACTTCATGAAATGATAATCCCATGTCGTCTGAAGGAGCATGGGGTTATTTCGGATAACTTAAGCATCCAACCTGAGCGCTGCTTTTTGTGCAGCAGACTTGGCATCAGATTTCGTCTCGGAGGCTGTGGTGAGGCGCATGCCGACGGGCTTGGAAACCCCGAATTCCTCCATGGTCACGCCATACATCACATCGGCGCGGGCCATGGTGCGCTTGGAGTGGGTGACGATGATGAACTGCGAGCGGTCGATGAAGCGGTCGAGGACTTTGACGAAGCGGTTGATGTTGGATTCGTCGAGTGGGGCGTCGAGCTCGTCGAGAACGCAGAAGGGCGAGGGTTTGATCATGTAGATCGAGAACAGGAGGGCGACGGCGGTCATGGAGCGTTCGCCACCGGAGAGGAGGGTGATGGACTGGAGCTTTTTACCCGGGGGTTTGGCGATGACTTCGATACCCGACTCAAGCGGATCGTTTTCGTCGAGCAGGGTGAGGTCGGCCTGGCCTTTTTCACCGAAGAGTTCCTTGAACATGTCGCGGAAGTTGATGCGGACTTGGGCGAAGGTTTCAGCGAAGCGGCGTTGGGTTTCCTCGTTGATGCGTTCGATGACAGACAGCAACTCGGCTTTGGAGGCGACGAGGTCGTCGTGTTGGTTCTTGAGGAAATTGTGGCGTTCCTCGAGTTCGTCGTATTCCTCGATGGCGTCGACGTTGACGGGCCCCATGGATTCGATTTTGCGTTTGAGATCCTGGACGAGAACTTCGATGTGGTTCCAGTTCGGCTCACCGGGCATGTCGGGGATTTGATCGGCATCGGCGGAAGAGGTGTTAGAAACTTCGGCTTCGGGATCGGTTTCGTCAGCGCCGGAGGCGTTGCGTGCGTTTCTCGACTGGAGGGTGGTGAGGAGGAGGTGTGCGTCCGGCTCGAAGGATTCGAGGGTGATCTGGTGGCGATCCTCGGTGGTTGAGATGAGGTTTTCGAGACGCAGATCGAGTTTGGTTGCGGCGATTTCCTCGCGGCCTTTTTGCTCGTTGATCGTGGCGAGTTGTTTGCGCAACTCGGAGAGTCCGGCTTCGGCGATCTCGATGTTCTTGATCAGTTCGTTGCGACCCTGGGCGCGGGAGGAGAGTTCGGTTTGAAGGTCCTCGGCTTCGATTTTATGGGTCTCGACCTGGGAGGCGAGAGAGGCGTTTTCATCGATGGAGAACTGAATGCGTTGTTGGAAGTTTTCGATTTCCGTTTCGCGGCGGATGGCGAGTTCGCGGAGTTCGGAAAGGCGGGCCTCCATGGGACGCTGTTGTTCTTCGGCGGCTTGTTTTGCGCGTTTTTCAACGGCAAGATTGGTGCGAAGCTCGTTGAGGGCTGCGGTGAGTTCCTGCTCGGTGGTGAGGGCGGAATCGGACTGGGATTGAAGTGAACGGGTTTGATCCTCGATGGCTTCGAGGCGCTGGCGGGTTGCGGCAAGTTCGGATTCGAGCGATTGGCGTGAGTCGGTGGCGAGATTCTCGCGTTTTTCGAGTTCGGATCTTTCCCAGCGGACATTTTCGATGCGGGTGTTGAAGTTCTCGACTTCGCGGGTGGCTAGGGAGAGCTGACCCTGGAGGGTGGAGAGTTCGACCTTTTGGCGCTGCAGGCGCTCGCGTGCGGTTTCGACCGCTTCGCGGTTGGTTTCGAGAGCGGTTTCGAGAGCGGTGACGCGGCGGCGTGCGTCTTCATCAGACTTGCGCAGGTCGGCGACTTCGATTTCTAGCGCACGAACCTCGTTCTGGCGTTCTAACAGGGACTCGGAATGACCGGATGAGACACCGCCTTGGATGGTTCCTTCCGGCGATAGCATTTCACCGGCGAGAGTCACGAAGGTGAGGGTGGAGTAATCGGAGCGCAGTTTGAGCGCGGTTGTTAGATCCGGGACGATGAGGGTTTTTTCGAGCAGTTGCTCGATGATGGCGGCGACCTGTGGTTCGGATTTCACCTTGTCGAGGGCCCATGCGGTGGCGCCGGATGGGAGAGCTTCGATTTGGGTACCGGAAGCGACAGGGATGAGGTTTTTGGGGAGGATGGTGGCTTTACCGAGTTGTTTTTCGGTGAGGCGTTGGATGAGGGTTTCCGCGATCTTGGAATCCGTGACGACGACGGTTTGGAGTTTGGCTCCGAGTGCGGCTTCGATGGCGCGGGCGGCGGATTCATCGGCGCGGATGAAGTTGGCAAGAACACCGACGATGGAGGGTTTGAACTGGTCCGGAGCGTCGAGGCCGTTGAGGAGGTTTTGGGTTCCTTTGGCGAAGCCTTCGCCGGAAGCGACGAGTTGTTTGACGGCTTCGAGGCGGGCGGCGCGTTGAGCGAGGATTTCGTTGGATTCGGTGGCGGCTTTGCGGGAGGCATCGAGATCGCCACGGGTGTGCTGATAGATGCGTTCGGCGGCTTGGAAGGCTTCTTCGAGCTCGGTGAGTTTTTCACCGGTTTCGGCGACGGATGCGCTGATTTGGTTTTGTTGGGCGATGTATTCCTCGATTCCGATGTTCAGGCGTTGTTCTTCCTCGGCGAGTTGGCGGGCGCGTTCGCGGTTGCCCTCGAGTTGGGAGAGGGAAGATTCGATTTTCGCCTGCATGGAGGCGATGAGGGTCTGGGTTTGGTTGGCCTCGTTGCGGCAGGTGCGTAGCGATGCCTCGAGGTTGGCGCGGCTTTCACGGGCGGCAAGGGTTTGTTCCTCGTGTCTGGTGAGTTGCAGTTCCTGCTCGGCAATGCGGCGGTTGAGTTGATCGAGTTGATCGTTGGCAGCGGTGAAATCGAATTCCTGTTGCGCGAGTTTTTCACGAATCGAAGTGATGTCCGCGTGGTTTTGGGAGATGCGGGTTTCGAGTTCGGATTTGCGTTCGTTGTTGAACGTGATGCGGGTATGGGCAGATGTTAGAGCGTTGTGATGTTCGTTGAGTTGTTGACGGAGCTCGGCGAGTTCGGCTTCGAATTGGCGCGCTGCGGTGCGTGCTTCGGCGACGAGTTCCTCTTTCTCCGGAAGCTGGCGTTCAAGATGGGAATCCTGTGCGTCGAGTGAGCGGATGGAGTTGGTAAGTTCGGCGCGTGCGGCGGTGATTTCGACGTAGCGTTTGTGAGCGAGGTGGGTGTCAAGGATGCGGTAGTCGGTGGAGAGCGCTTGGAAACGTCGGGCTTTGGCGACCTGGCGTTTGAGTGAATTCATGCGGCGTTCCTGTTCTGCCAGAACGTCGGAAACGCGCAGGAGGTTGGCCTCGGTGTATTCGAGTTTGCGTAGGGCGTCTTTTTTCTCGCGTTTGAATTTGGTGATGCCGGCGGCTTCTTCGAAAACGGCGCGGCGTTCCTCGGGCTTGGAGGAGAGGATCTGGTCGATCTGGCCCTGGGCCATGATGGAGTAGGCGGTGCGGCCGATGCCGGTATCCATGAGCAGGTCGTGGATGTCTTTGAGACGGCAGAGGGTTCCGTTGAGACGGTATTCGGAGCGGCCATCACGGAACACGCGCCGGGTGATGGAGACCTCGTTGAAATCGACTTTGAGGGATTCCTCGCAATCGGCCATGGTGAGGGTGACTTCGGCCATACCGAGGGGTTTTCGTTTCTCAGTACCGTTGAAAATGACGTCGGCCATTTCACCACCACGGAGAGCCTTGGCGGAAGTTTCTCCGAGGACCCAGCGGATGGCATCGACCACGTTGGATTTGCCGCAACCGTTAGGACCGACGATACCGGTCACGCCTTCAGCGAATTCGAAAACGGTTTTGTCTGCGAAGGACTTGAAGCCTTGAATTTCGAGAGTTTTAAGATACATAATGGTGCGTGGTGAAAGGGATTGAGGGTTTTGAAGACGATTTCCTGTATGTTCTGAGGCTAGGAGATAATTTTCATGGTTCAAGATGGGATTGAGTAGTTGCACAACATATAGTATAAAAATCTTTGTTAATATACTATATGATGTGCTTATGGGTATTTAGCAGAACTTAAACAAAATGCGGATCTCTGGGTGTCGACAATACCTATTTGGTTCAGTTTTGAAGGACATCCGGTAAGGAGATAGGGCTTGCGAAAAGGCGGCTTGGTGATAGTCCTAGCCGTGATGTTTAAAAGGAAAACGCGAACCCTGGCGTGTTTCAGGTGGGTGATAGCTTGTGGCATGATTTGGATCATGCAGGGATCGGCCGTGGCTCAGGAGCCGGCTGTGGCGAATTTTGATCCTTCGGATGTCTATTTCCAGGGGTATTTGGCAATTCGCGCTGCGGAGCAGTTCGAGAAGGACGAGGATTTCGTGGGGGCACTGAACAAATATCAGCAAGCTACGGATTTGTTGAGTTCGGTCGGGAAATTTTATCCTGATTGGAAATCGGACATGGTTCGTAACCGGCTGGATTTGACCAATAAGGCTATTTCGGGTGTCAGGGACAAGGCGTCCGAGCAAATCAAAAAGGATCGCGGCGTGATTGCCGAGTTGGAAGGCGGGGAACGTACGGGTGGAGAACTGATAGATCCGGTACGCGGGTTGAAGACTGAAAATCAGGGGCTGTTAGAAGTGGATCCGTTGAAGGCCAGAAGATTGAAAGACATGGAGGCTGAGCTGGAGCGGTTGAAAAACGAGATCTCGAAAGTTGAAGCATCGAGCAAACAATCGACCCAAAATTTGGCAAAGGATGACATCCAGAAGCAAAATGCGGCATTGAGGAGACAACTCCAATCGGTTCAGAACGAAATGTCGGCCTTGCGTGCACAGTTGGCTTCGGCGCCGGTTCAGGGACTGATGAAGGAGTTAAACGATCGGATTGATCGGTTGAATCAGGAGAAAGAGGTCATGAGTTTGGCCTTGAAGACGAGCCGCGGCGGGCATGCTGAGGCCCTGGCCAAAATTGAAATTCTGACGACTGACATGGAGCTGATGAAACAGGAGGCGGAGAAGCTGAAACAGAGTCAGTCCATCTTGAAGCGTGATCTTGAACTGGAGCGCAAGGTTGCGAACGAAGTGGTTGCCGGGCAGTTGCGTCAGCTGGCGAATCTGGAGAAAGCCATGGATCAAAAGGATAAGCAGCTGCGTGAGGCGAATGAGCAGATTTCGGGCTTGAGAAAAGAGTTGGAAGAGAGCCGCAGTGCGTATGCCGAGCTTCAAGAGGAGAGGGACGGATTGATGCGTGAGAAAGAGCAGATGAAAGCACTTTTGAAGTTGAGCGAGTCCGGTCGCATCGAGGCGCTCATTGAGCAAAACATGGGCTTGGCAAAGGATTTGAGGGAGGCGAAAGAGCAGGTGGAGCGGATGAGTCTGGATAACAACGCGGCGAAAGACGAGGTTATCGAAGCGAAACGGAATCTGGCGATCGCAAAGTCCCAGATCAACAGGCTGCATCGGGAGAAAAAAGAGCAGGATCAGAGAATCGGCGAGCTGATGGAGAAGCTTGAGACCGAACAGCTTCTGTTGACGACTGGCGAGGTAAGTGCGAGTCCCGATGAGGTCGACATTTTAAGAGAGGTGATCAAGCGTCAGTTGAGAGTTCAAGAGCGCAGGCGTCAGGCGAAGGACCTGTTGGTTGAAGCGGTGAAAAGTCTCGGTCAGCAGGACGATAAACTGGATGAAGCGATCGCGTTGTTCGATGGCACGGAATTGGTGTTGAGTCCGGACGAACAGAAATTGGTGGCAGACCGTGAAGTGGATGGAGAATTCATTTCTCCGTCGTTTGCAAGGAATCCCGAGGAGGTAGGTCGGGCGACGGCGCAACTCAATGTCGAGTTGGAAAGTTTCAACCGTGCGGCAGCCAAGGCGTATCTGGCAGGTCGGCTCCTATCGACGCGTGAGTTGTTTCAAATGATGCTTGAGCAGCATCCGGGGCACATTCCTGCGATCTGTCGATTGGGTGTGGTGAACCTCAAATTGAAAGAGCCGACGGAGGCTCTTGCCAATTTCCAAAAAGCCATCGAACTGGATAAGACCAATCCTTATGCGAACCAAATGTTGGGATTTACCTATATGCAAGTGGATGATCTGGCCATGGCGAATCAATATTTGCAGAGAGCGATCGAGTTGGCGCCGGATGATGCGAAGAGTTATGTGCTGAAAGGTTTGGTAAGCTATCGCTTGGGAGACGAAAAAGATGCGGAATCCCAGTTCAAGGCGGCGATTGTTGCCGACCCGATGCCGAGCGAGCCCTATTTCAATATCGCGATGATTTCCGCCAACCAGGGCAGAATGGATGATGCGAAAGAGTATTACGCGAAAGCGCTGCAGCGTGGAGCGAATCCCGATATGGAGTTGGAGGCCAAAATCATGAGAAGCGAATGAAAATAACCGGAATACATCTCAGATTGATTTTTTTGACCATTTCGATGGTTGGCTTGGTGAGTTGTGCCAATCAAACCGAAGAGCCAGAAACATCCGCTGAATCACTGCCTTCTCTATCCCAGAGACTCGAAGAGAGCAGCGGATTCAAGCAAGACGAAGGTGGCAATTGGGTGCCGACGAACAACAAACGCAGCTCCTTCGAGCAACAAGCTGAGTCGGCCTATTCCAAAGGGGAATTTGATAAAAAGACTTATGAGACAGGGGATTACAAAAAGCAGAGTTGGTGGGGAAAGAAAGATCACCAGGTGAAATCGTATGAGGGTTACACAGATGGATCGAGATTCCAGACGGCTGCGGATTTGGGACAAAAGAATTCCAATTTTGGAACTCAGGGATATGCCACTGGAGATCCGTATCAAACGAACCGGTTGGAATATCAAGCGGCACGTGAGGCGAGCGGGGAGAGAATGGCCAGACCGAGCAATCAATACCAGGAAACTCAACAGCAGAAGTTCACTCCGCCCGCTGTGATGGATTGGAAGGAACAGCGGAAGCTCAGCATGGAGCAGTCAAAAAGTATCTTGGGTCGTTAACATCCAATCAACGATCTGATCATTGCACAATGGTCATAAATCAGTCATCTTCCTTAAGTTGAGAAAATCATTATTCATATCCTGGCTTAGCTTTCTTTCACTAGCGCTGGCGAATGAGCCAGGCGATGTGGCGGTTCGTTTTTTGGAGAGAGTCAGGGATGGTAAGTTGGATTTGGAATCCGACAAAGTAATCGCGATTTCTCCATATATCACTGACGAGAAGCGCGAAATGATCAAAAAATCCATCGAGCTTCTCTCCGAACAGATCGGCAGTGGCAAGTTGGTCGTGGGCGATGTTAGAATTGATGGAGATTTCGCGGCGGTGATTGTGAAGCAGACCGGAGGAATGGATTATTTCAAGATGCAGGTTTTTCCTATCGCACTCGTCAAGGGTGAAACGGGATGGAGAGCAGCTCCGATCCCGGCATCATTTGAAAACGCGGTCTTGGCATACACCGTTTCGAATCGCGAGCGCCTGTCCGTGCTGGAAGAGTGGATGATGAAGCAAAGGGTTAGTGAGATTGAGAATCTCTTGGAGCAGGCGGCCGAGCGGCTGCGAGGAGATATCAACAGTTTATTCAAGAAACAGGATGTATCCGCGTATGGATTGAGGCAGATTTACCACGGGTTTCAAAAAGCCTATCAGGAAGGTAGGCAGTTGGAAGTTTTGGGGTATTTGGGCGGATATGCCGAGCAGTGGCCCGCAGACTGGGAGTTTCGAGTGGGTGCGATCCAGGCGGCATTGAACCCCAAGATCAAAGCTCGACATCCATGGCGCTTGCTTGCGTCTGAAGATGTGTGCCGCGTCGTCGTGAACGAGGAAGTGGATGGGAATCGGGGGATGCTGTCTGTGGCTTGTCTGGATCCTTCCTGGGTGGCTGGTGCTCCGGGTCTCACCAACCAGCTGCAAATCATTCATTTCAAATTTGAAAAAGATTCCGGAGGAAAATGGGTGCTCTCATTGCCAGAGAGCCTGATGAGCCATGATTCGGAATTGTTTATCGAGAGTCAGGGGATGGATGGGGATTTGTTGGATCGTTTTCCAAAACGCCTCAGGAAAGAACATCCGGCGTTGTTCGGAGCGACTCTTGAACAGGCTGAGCAGCAAGTGATCAGCGGACTGGAGTCCGGCGACATCACTGAATTGATGAGATGGGTGCAATTCAGTGAGGATGCGTCCCAAGCTACAGAGACATATGAAGTGGTAGCCAAAAATTGGTGGTCGATTCATGCGCCCGGAATGTTTCGAACACCGATCAAGGTGGCTGGTAAAGTGAAAGGGGATTGGGCGGTATCGGTTTATCAATGGCTTTCTCTCAATCAGGCAGAGCGTATAGAATTCACTCCCTTTTTCTTCAGGAAAACCGAGCAAGGATGGGCATGGGTTACAAACTCGATGTCCCAGATCGAGAAAGAGGTGCTTGAGGAATTTTCGGCTTGGATGAATGTGGAGGAGAATCGTTGGAAGGCGGATTCACCCAAGCACGTCATGGAGCCGATTATTCAGGTTGATGGCCTGACAACTGAGAAGCAAGCCGATGACGCGGAAGTCACAGGGATGGTCGAACGCTGGATCAAGGCACTCGAAAAAAACAACATTCGTGAACTTCTTTCGATGAGTGCGAGGCTTGAGGCGCGCGGACCCGTTTCATACAAAATTTTCCGCAACTTGGCTTATCAGTTGGGTATCGCACAGGAAGTTGACAGCGAGATGAGCGGAATCTACAGAGCCGGTAATTGGACAGCGGCCGGAGTAGCTCACGGTCAGGGAAACGACCGCTTTTTTTCCTTTATGCTCATTGTTCCGACCAAGGCCGGATTCAGGATTTTGTCCGAAATCGATCTGATTTCTGAAGACAATCGGACGAGAAAATTTTTAAACAAAGTCTCATTGGATCGATTGAAGCCATTTGTCGCAGAGGGTGAACTGGAAAAAATCAAGCGGTTATACGAGGAATTTGAGAAAAACGTCCGTCGTTGATTGATACCCGATATGGTTTTCGGAATCGACAATTGAAGGAAGCGTGCCAAATTTCTGGAAAGAATACCCCAATTTTCACGCTATTATCATCATGATCAAGTTTTGCCTACGTCACACGACCCTCGTGGCTGGATTTTTTGCCCTCACGCATACGGTTAAAGGCCAGCAAGCGGATTTCAATGAGGTCGGGCGCCAGATGGCCATCATGCTGCAGAATAACCATTTCGCGCAGTTGACCTATGATGCCGAGCTGAGCCGCAGGTTTCTTAATGATTATTTGACCGCTCTGGATTACCAGAAATTGTATTTCACGCAGAAAGACGTGGACGAGTTTCAGGTCAAGTATGGTGACCGCCTGCATTCTCTCCTGATCGAGGGCAAAGCTGGCAAGGGGATGACGCCTGCGGTTGAAATTTATGAGTTGTTTCGTCAGAGAGCTATCGAACGTATCAGCCATGCGGATGAGTTGCTCGCAGGTGAATTCGATTTTTCAGGAGATGAAACCGTCATGATGTCTCGAAAGGAGGCTTCTTGGCCGAAGGATCAGGCTGAGGCAAAAAAAGTGTGGGCCGCACAGATCAAAGAAGCGGTTTTGGCAGAGACCTTGCGTTACGAGACGCTCGCGAAGCTGGCGTACGAGCAGGGCAAGAAAAACCCTGTGAAGGAAAAAACCGACCCGAGGCAGAAAGTCGCGCTTCGTTACAAAAGATTGTTGTCCTCGATCCGGGATGCGAATGAAGAGGATATCGCCAGCTATTTCCTGAGCGCGATTGCGAATGCCTTTGATCCGCACACCGACTACCTTAGTTTCTCGGAAATGGAGCGTTTCAAGGATGGAATGAGAAACGAGCTTGTCGGAATCGGGGCTTTGCTTCAGGCAGAGGAGGATGGAGCAACAATTATCAAGGGAATAGTGGTTGGCGGTCCGGCGGACAAAGAAGGAACCTTGAAGCTAAACGATCGGGTGGTGGGCGTCGATTCAACCAATTCCGGCAAACCCGAAGACATGGTCGACATCATGTTCATGTCGATCGACAAGGTGGTGGACATGATCCGTGGTTCGGAAGGTTCATCGGTTGCGCTGAAAGTCGAGCCATCTGGCGGCTCTGCTGGAGAGACAAAAATTATCGTGATCAAACGTGGCAAAGTGGAGCTCAAGGACGAACAGGCCAGTGGAGAGTTGATCGAGATGAACAACGAGGCAGGAGAAACGAAACGGATCGGAGTCATCACCCTGCCATCGTTTTATGCGGATTTCGATCAAGGGCTGACCCGTTCTTCGGTGGATGTTGAAGTCATCCTCAACCGTCTGATTGCCGAAAAAATGGACGGATTGATTTTCGATCTGAGAAACAACGGTGGTGGCTCCCTCGATGAAGTTCGCCGCATGACCGGTTTCTTCATGGATCCAGGTCCTGTGGTGCAGGTCAAAAAAGCTTACGGACTACCTGAAATCAAAGACTCCGATAACGTGAAACCCATCTACACCGGGCCCATGGTGGTGTTGACCGACAAGAGCAGTGCTTCCGCTAGTGAAATTCTGGCCGGTGCACTGCAGGATTACAATCGAGCTGTGGTGGTCGGTGAGTCATCGACTTTCGGCAAGGGTACGGTTCAGCAACCGATGGATATCGGACGCGAGCTTCCTTTGTTTTCGGTCAGAGACAGAGCGGGTTTCCTGAAAGTTACGATCCAGAAATTCTATCGTCCATCCGGATCTTCCACGCAAATGGAGGGTGTCGTTCCGCACATCGTTCTGCCGAGCATCATGGATGCGTTGGATATTGGTGAAGCATTTCTCGACAACGCGTTGCCTCATGATCGGATTCGCCCTGCTGCGGGTTTCAGGCCGGCAGACAAGCGTGTGTTGTTTTTGCCGCGCTTGAAGGAACTCAGTCAGGAGCGAGTTCAGAAATGCGATGATTTCACCTATGCGATCCAGGATATCCTCAAGATGAAGGATAGGATCAAAAGGAATGTGGTTTCTCTAAATATCGAGCAACGCAAACGTGAGATCGCCGAGTCTGAAGAACAACGTAAGCAGCGCAATATCGAAAGGCGTGAGCGATTTGCCAAGATGGCCGAACAGGATGCCAAGCAATTCAAATTCTATAAGCTGACCCTGGATGATATCGAAGCCGCGGCTCCTCTCAAGCCTTATGATCCATCGGATGAAAATGGTGAAAATATGCGTCGTGCTGAGGATGAAACGGCTGCGTTGGATGATACTCCAAAATGGCCGAGCGCGTTGAATCCGGAGAAACGTGAAGCGATCCATGTGTTGTCCGATCTCATTCATCTCACAGACAATGCGAAGATGGCGGGTATTTTGAAAAACGACGGTGGTGTCCGCTGATGTCCGGTGTTTCAGGAAACCTGAGTGAGATTCGGGAAAGGATGGATGCGGCCTGTCTCAGGGCTGGGCGCGAGCCGGAATCGGTCGAGTTGATTGCGGTATCGAAAACCTTCGCGGTTGAGGACATCCTCGCAGCCATGGACGCAGGGCAGAAAATCTTCGGAGAGAGCCGTCAGCAGGAGGCTGCGCCGAAAATCCAACAGTTGCCCGGCGGATTGGAATGGCATTTCATCGGCAGGGTCCAGAGCAACAAGGTGCGTAAAATTTTGCCTTTGTTCGATTTCGTGCACGCGGTGGATTCCGTGGATTTGGCTGAGCATATGGATCGGATTTCCGGGGAGCTCGGCCTGCAGCCCAAAGTTTTCTTTCAGGTGAACCAGGCCGGGGAACTCAGCAAGGGTGGATTTAGCGAATCGGAATTGTGTGCATCGATGGAGCGGATTCTGAAATTGAATCATCTCAAAATGGTCGGGCTGATGTGCATTCCTCCCGCATCCGAAGACGCGGAGGAATCGCGTTGCTGGTTTTCAAAACTCAGGGATCTCAGGGATGATTTGCTCAAGACCTACGGCATGGAGTTGCCATA
This sequence comes from uncultured Prosthecobacter sp., assembly GCA_965650415.1. Classification (GTDB taxonomy): domain Bacteria; phylum Verrucomicrobiota; class Verrucomicrobiia; order Verrucomicrobiales; family Akkermansiaceae; genus Luteolibacter. Next base: position 21,501 of record CBFGOP010000023.1, read on the forward strand.
TCTGAGCATGGGAATGAGTGGGGATTTCGAAGTCGCCATCGAGGAAGGTGCGACACATGTGCGGGTCGGTTCCGCAATCTTCGGGAAGCGTTCCCACAAGGTGGAAGGAGAATTGGGATCGTGATGAATATCGAACAGGTCTGTCAGATTGGTGGTGAACTCGCGGTCAAAATGGATGACGGACGTGAAATGTATTTCCAGCTACCCGTCTTGCGGCGCGCATGTCCGTGTGCGAATTGCCAGGGGGAACCGGATGCTTTGGGTCGGGTATTGAAACCAAAGGTGGAGTATGGCGAGCGTGCATTCGAGCTGCAGCGTTTCGAACGGGTGGGAGGCTATGGCATCCAGTTATTTTGGGCGGATGGACACGGGACAGGAATTTACAGCATCTCATATCTCGAAAAACTGGATGCCTTGAGTGCATGAAAAAACCCGGCAAATCCGAGAGGATAAGCCGGGTTGGATAGAGGTTTATGGATGATTACTCGGCAGCTGGTGTTGCCGGGGCTTCGACAGCGGGAGCTGGAGTTGCAGGGGCTTCGACAGCGGGAGCTGGAGTTGCAGGGGCTTCGACAGCGGGCTCCTCAACAGCGGGCTCGGCAGGAGCTGCTTCGGCGGCGGCTTCGACGACTTGGGTTACACCCTCTTCGACTTTATCTGATCCACCGGAGACTTCCTCGGTTTGTTTTTTGCAGGAAACGAGGGCGATGGCGGCAATGGCTGTGATAAGGAATTTAGCTTTCATAGTTAATAGTAGGTTGTTTGGACTGCGGGGTATGAATTCTCCGCATATCAAAAGCAAATTTAGCGAATTGGACTTATGAGTCAAAGAAAACCCGCCTTTTACGAATTTACGCAATTTCTGCCCTATTTGAGGTTTTAAATAGCAGTCTGCCCTTGCGGAGAGAGGAGAGGCGGATTTGAATTTGCGCGCATCGGATGTATCTACTGAAAAAAGTCTTCGAGCTCAGAGAAAAAGCTCACACGGATCACGAGAAGCCCTTTTTGGAGCATCTCGAGGATCTGCGCGTGATGGTCACCCGCGTGGTGGTGACCTTGTTGATTTCGATGATCGTCTGTTTTGCATTTCAAAAACAGCTGATGACGGTTTTGCGAAAACCGGTTGAGGAGGTTTTGATCAGAAAAATGCAGGAAACCATGCCGGATGCCAAGAAGCACAAAGACGTAAAGGTTCCGACGGTGGAAATCTGGAGTGAAGCGAAAAAGGCGGAGCAAATCGCACTGGGATTGAATCAGGAACAGAGGGAGAAATATTACCAGAGCCTGAATCAGCCAGAGCTCGAGTTTCATGCCCGCAGTGTGACTCTTCTCCGTGCGGCCAAGGGTTTGCCTGAAGAAAAACGTCTGGATTTCGTCAGGAACTTGGGTGTTGAACCAGCCATGGCACTCCAACTGGAGGCGCTCCTGGAATCGGATCCTGATGTGAATGTGAATTCCGGCTCCAACATCAGGATGATGTCTGCGTTGAGGCCGACAGAGACCTTCATGTTGTCGATGAAGCTGGCTTTCTTTGCCGGAATTGTCGTGGCGTTTCCCCTGCTGTTGATTTTTATCCTGCAATTCGTCCTGCCCGGACTTCACCAGCATGAGAGAAAAATGCTGTGGCCTGCGATCCTGATCGGCTGCGGCTTGTTTTTGGGAGGTGTCAGTTTCGCGTATTTCTTCGTTCTGCCGCGCGCCTTGCTATTCTTTCACGACTACAGTGTCGGCTTGGGTGTTTCCAATGACTGGCGAATCGGGGAATACATTTCTTTCGTGACCCAGTTCACCCTTTTGTTCGGTCTTTCCTTCGAATTGCCGGTGGTGGTGATGGTTTTGGTGAAACTGGGACTGCTGACCTATGAAACCATGGTGAAATCCCGCACCTATGCGACGGTGGCGATTTTCATCATGGCGGCGATCATTACTCCGACACCTGATATTCTGACCTTGAACCTGATGGCTTTGCCGATGTTGTTCCTCTATGAAATTTGCATCTGGTTGGCGTGGTTTGATCGCAAGAAAAACCGCGAGAAGGAATTGCGTGAGGAAGAGGAAATGCGGCAGCGCAGGATGGAATGGCTGATCCGTGAAGAGGAGAAGGAACACGAGGTGATGATAGCCGATCATGATCCGCATGCCCATGATGATCCCGAAAGCGTTGATGAATCCGGTGACGATGGCTGGCATGATCGCTATCATCACAACCCCGAGCTGTATCATGATCCTTATCACCACGGTCTGCCGCAGGATGAGGAATGGGATCACCCAACGGATGCTGTGGTTGGTGATGGTGATGCTGAAAAATCCAAGGATAAGGATGATAAAGAATAACGCCTGAAAGCGATGAGTGCGGAAATCGAAGAATCAAAAGAAGTCAGCGAAAAATCCCCCTTTGCCGGATGCGCGATTTTGCTCACCGCACTGTTGGTGGTCGTTTTTCTGATCATCTTTTCAATCGTGGTTCTGTTCCGGCAGTTCAACGAGATCGCGAAATTCACCGGCGAGAAACCGAGTAAGGTCGAAGTGGAGTCCGTGGAGGATCGGGAAGCGGACCTCAATCGTCTTGCCGAAAAAATCGAGACCTTCCGTATCGCAGTGGTCGATGGAAAATCCGCGTTGTTGGAATTGAATGCGGAAGAAATCAATCTCGCGATCGCTGCTTACGAATCGTTCAAGGATCTGCGCGGCAATCTCCGGGTGCGTGAAATCAACGAGAAGGGAATCTTGTTCGACATTTCTTTCAAGCTGAACGGAAAACCCCGTCTGCCCAAAGGAGACGAGCCGGGAATCATGGCGACGGACCCACGCTATCTGAACGGAACGTTGCAAGGCGTACCTGCCCTGCTGAAGCGGGAGGTGGTGTTGCGGGTCAATGAAATCGACGTGAGTTACGCGGAGGTGCCGCGTGGGTTCATCGAACAGATGTCGCCCTATCGGATTGCGGAGAGATATGTGGACAAAGGCGATATTGGACAGGTGATGGCCGGGCTGACAGGGGTTTCGTTGGGAGAGGGCGTGATTCGTTTTGAAAAAGAAGCGGGAAAAGTTCCTGTCGATACCGTCACGGATCAGGATGTCGATCAGGCAAGCCATCGTCTGTTCCGCTTTTTCGGAATCGCGGCAGCTGTGTTCCTGTTTTTTGTCACATTGATTTTGGTGGTCGGGTTCCGCGCCAAGAAACGCGCGAAGAAACTTGAGCCATGAGTCAGTTGGAAGATGAGATAGCGGATGTGCTTTCGAAAGCGTTGCGCGGTCTTGGAAAAACTGTGGAGGATCTCTCACTGGAAGGTTTGTCCCAGAAAGCTTGGCAGCGTGCTATCGACGGTGAGCGGGATGAGGCAATTTTGAGAAAAGCGGCGAATTTGCTGGGGTTGGATCCGGAGGCACTGATCGGCTTGCCGGATTATATGCCTGCTGTTGAGGAGCCGCATGGAGTGAAACGTCTGAGCCTGCCCTACCGTTCTTGGAAGGTGAATGCATGGCTGTTAGAAATGGATGGCGTCCGGCTTCTGTTCGACACAGGTTGGAACTCCAATGACATTCTTGATGCGTTGGATGGCATTCGCCCCGATGCGGTTTTCATTACCCATGCTCATGAAGATCATGTCGGCGGAGTGGGATCGGTCGAATCGATGGGAATTCGGGTCATTTCCGAAAACGAAGCGCTACAGGCTGGCCATTACGATTTTGGTGGCATCGGAATCGAGGTGGTTGATCTCTCCGGTCATTGTGTTCCGACCGCTTCCTATGTGATTTCCGGGTTTTCCAAACCGCTCTGGGTGGTGGGGGATGCGATTTTTGCCGGTTCGATGGGGGGCTGCAAAACCACGGAAAATTTCACCATGGCGAATCGAACCCTCCGCGAAGGACTCATGCGTATGGCGGATGAAACCCTGATTCTACCGGGTCACGGACCTCTGACCTCGGTGGCTGATGAGAAAAAATCGAATCCGTTCAGTCCTTATTTTTCTTAGTGCAAAACACTTGCATTAAAGAAAAGGTGTGGCAACTTCCCCGCGATGCGAATTCTGGCGCTCATGATTATCTGGTTGGGTTTGGCGGGAGCGGTTCCCGGTGCCGAACTCAAAGTGGTTTCGCTACATCCTTTGGTGGGGGATTTGTTGAGACAGGTTGGTGGGGATAAGATCGAGGTGATTGACCTGATCGGCGAAAAGGGAGATCCGCATAGCTTCGAGCCGCGGACGGACGATATCGCCGGTCTGTCAGGTACGAAGGTCTATTTTGTCTCAGGTATGGGGCTTGAAGGTTATCTGCCAAAGCTGCGTTCGATCTTGCCAAAAGATGTGCGCATTGTGGAGGTGGGCTCGACCCTGCCGGCCCTGCATGGTGCTTGTGAACACGATGTTCATGATCATAGTGACCATGAACATGAGCTGGATCCACATTGGTGGCACTCGGTTGATTTGTTCCGTCGTGCCACATCCATCGTTGCATCCGAACTGACAATGGAACTCCCGACAGAACGCGAGTTTTTCGAGAAGAACGCAACCGCTTATCGCAAGCAGTTGGATGAACTTGAAAAGTGGGTGAAACGGGAGCTCGTAAAAATACCGA
>CBFGOP010000024.1:0-25140 GCA_965650415.1 uncultured Prosthecobacter sp.
CTGAAAGAATGGCGTGAAATTTCCAAACCACAGATCATTCCCGGCACCAACTTCCGGGTCATGCCCGGGGTTTTCAGCGCGAAACACATCGATCCGGGTTCGGCTTTGTTGGTGGAATGCTTGCCAGCGTCCTTGCGTGGAAAGATCGCGGATCTGGGTGCGGGCTGGGGTTATCTGAGTCACACGGTTTTGGAAAAATCGTCGCAGGTTTCCCAGATCGATTTGTATGAGGCGGATTTGCGTGCGCTGGAATGTGCGAAGCTGAATGTGAAAGGAAACGCGACCTTTCACTGGCATGATGTGACAGCGGGTTTGCCGGAGGTTTATGATCACATCGTGAGCAATCCGCCGTTTCATTCCGGTCAGGCGCAGGATGTGGATTTGGGTCGGGCTTTTCTCACGGTGGCAGCGGCCTCGCTGAAGCGGGGAGGGACTTTGCATTTGGTCGCGAACCGGCAGTTGGCCTACGAAGCGCATTTGTCGAAGCTGGGCATGCGCTGGCGCTTGATGGCGGAAAATCACGCCTATAAAGTGATTTTCGCCACGAAATAGGCGGAAAATAGCAACATTTCCACCCTCAGAGCGGGGTTGACGCGTCACGCGTTCCATGCACAATCCCGCCGCCGCGTCCGGAAAGACCGACTCGGTGAGATTCACAAAAAGCAAACATATGACTACCATCGCCATCAACGGATTCGGTCGCATCGGACGCCTCGTGTTCCGTGCACTCGTCGAACAAGGCCATCTCGGCACCACCTTCAAAGTCGCCGCAGTCGGCGACCTCGTCCCAGCGGACAACCTTGCCTATCTTTTGAAATATGACTCCACCCAAGGCAAATTCGCCGGTGAGGTTTCTTCGAAAAAATCATCTCCTGAACTTGAAGAGGACGATGTGATCGTGGTCAACGGCCACGAGATCAAAGTCGTTTCCGCTCGCAGCCCTGAAGGTCTTCCTTGGAAAGAGCTCGGAGTTGATGTCGTGATTGAGTCCACCGGACTTTTCACCGAAGCTGAGAAAGCCAAGGGTCACATCACCGCCGGCGCGAAAAAGGTCATCATCTCCGCACCTGCGAAAGGTGAGGACGCGACCTTCGTGGTGGGCGTCAACGACGACCTTTACGATCCTGCCAAGCACCACATCATTTCCAACGCATCCTGCACCACCAACTGCCTTGCACCGCTCGTGCACGTGCTGTTGAAAGAAGGTTTCGGAATCAAGGAAGGTTTGATGACCACCATCCACGCCTACACCGCGACCCAGAAAACCGTCGATGGTCCTTCCAAGAAAGACTGGAAAGGTGGACGTTCCGCAGCGATCAACATCATCCCATCCGCAACGGGTGCTGCGAAAGCCGTTTCCCTCGTTTGCCCTGAAGTGAAAGGCAAGCTCACCGGTATGGCCTTCCGCGTTCCGACTCCGACCGTTTCCTGCGTGGACCTCACCGTCAAAACCGAGAAAGAAACCTCGCTCGTAGAAATCAAGGCGGCTCTCAAGAAAGCTTCCGAGACCTATCTCAAAGGCGTCCTGGCCTACACCGAAGATGAAGTGGTTTCGACAGACTTCATCCACGACAAATCCTCCTCAATCTTCGACGCAGGTTCCTCCATCGAGCTCAACAGCACCTTCTTCAAGCTGGTCAGCTGGTATGACAACGAGTGGGGTTACTCCAACCGCGTCATCGACCTCCTCACGGACGTCGTCAAGAAGGGTATCTAATACGCCCTATTAAAATCTAACGGCGGGCTGCGTGAAAACGCGGTCCGCCGTTTTTTTGAAGTTTCAAATCTCAAGGTTCAAATTTCAAGTAGAGATCATTTCTTCGCCTATCTGGGCAAATGATAAAGATACCGAACCGTGGTTTTGAAACTTGAGATTTGAAATTTGAATTTTCAGAGACCGGGGATGCCGAGGCCGCCGGTGAGTTTGCTCATCTCGGCTGCGGCTTGGGCTTTGCCTTGGGAAATGGCGTCCTGGACGCCTTTGAGGACGAGTTCTTCGAGGAAATCGGCGTCGGTGGGATCGATGATGGAGGGATCGATCTTGATCGCGAGCACATCGCCGGCGCAGGTGGCGCGGACTTTGACTTTATCGCCTCCGACGGAGACTTCGATTTCGCGTGAGGCGAGTTCCTGTTGTTTGGCAGCAAGGCCAGCCTGCATTTGCTGGGCCTGTTTCATCAATTTCTGGATGTTCATAAGGGAAGTGTTAGGAGGCTAAAATTTTGGCTTCGAATTTGGTCAGGGCTGCCTGGATCAGAGGATCTTTGTAAAACGTGTCTTCATCGATTTTAGGAGCGCTGGGAGTCGGTTCCGCCGCTTTCGGGCTGGTTGCGGGAGCAGGGGTGGGTTCGGGTTCTTCAGGAAGTTCCGATTCGTCCGGTGCGTTTTCGATGAGAGCTGCGAGCATCGAATTCACATCGCTCTCAGGCTTTTTTTGCTCTTTGGGAGCTGGGGCGGCAGCTTGGATGGGTTTGGTTTCGACGGCTACCGGTGCGGGTGCGGGAGTTGGCTCGGGTTGAACCAGCGGTGCTGCGGCTGTGGGAGTTGCGGCTGGAGAAAACGGGGTCGCGTTGGGCAAATGATCGGCACCTTTGGTGAGCACTTTGATCACATCGGTGATACGCACTTCGGAGAGAACTTGGATGGCCTTGATCATGCCGAGTTCGAAATGCAGGCGTTTGTTGGTGGCCCATTTCATGCGACCATCGGTTTCGGCAAACACATCGATTGCGGCGAGCAAACGTTCTGGTGCGTATTCTTCGGTATCTTCAAGCAGTTGCTTCCAGAGCTGTTCCGGAATGCCTTCGCCATCGGCGGACGGATCGAGTTTGGCGATGAGCAGACCGCGCAAGCAACCGATGAGTTCGCCGAGAAGCTGGGAAAGTTCGCGGCCGCTCTCGGATTCGGTTTGGATCAGCTTGAGCGCGGCGGGGGTGTTGCGCGCGAGGAGTTTCGAGGTCAGCTCGGCGACTTTTTCCCGCGAGGTAAAACCGAAGACATCGAGAACGTTTTCCTCGGTGATGGAGTCCCCGCAGAAAGCGACGAGCTGGTCGAGCATCGACTGGGCATCGCGCATCCCGCCGTCGGCTCCTTTGGCGATGGCCCAGGCGGCGGTGGAGGAGAGTTGGATGTTCTCTTCCGAAGCGATGTGGAGGAGGTGATCCGCGATCGTTTGAGTCGGGATGGGACGCAGGTCGAAACGCTGGCAGCGTGAGAGAATGGTGGGCAGGATTTTCTGCACCTCGGTGGTGGCGAAGATAAATTTGACGTGTTCCGGCGGTTCTTCGAGCGTCTTCAACAGGGCGTTGAACGCGGCGTTGGAGAGCATGTGAACCTCGTCGATATAGTAAATTTTGAACTGGCCGCGTGAGGGCGCGTATTTGACGGACTCGCGGAGGTCACGGACCTGTTCGACGCCGTTGTTGGAGGCACCGTCGATTTCCAGAACATCGAGCGAGCGTCCTTCGGCGATTTCACGGCAGACATCCTCATCGGGATCGAAATCGATTTTGGGACCACCGGTGCAGTTCAGGGCTTTGGCGAGGATGCGGGCGGTGGAGGTTTTGCCGGTTCCGCGGGGACCGACGAAAAGGTAGGCGTGAGCGAGGCGTTTTTGTTCGATCGCGTTGCGCAGGGTCCGAACGACGTGATCCTGTCCTAAAACATCGTTAAAAGTCTTGGGTCGGTATTTTCTGGCGAAAACCTGGTAGCTCATGCCGGAGAGCATAGGCATCGGAGGGGATTTGTCATGATCGGTTTTTCAGGAAATTTTGGTGGGCTGCATCGCCGAGGTAGCTTTATGGATGGGAGGATTTGATGCTCTGATGGAGAAATCGATGGCTTCTCGCTTCGCGCGGCGCCCTGCGGCGAGAGCTCCCTACCTGTTTTTCATTTCTGATGAGCTTTAAACACCGCCTCGATGACGATCTTGCCTGATGGATCGGCTTTGGTATTGAGCTGAATTCGAGTGATCCCGGGATTGGGTTCGTCGTGAGCTGCTGGCGGAGGATCGGCGAGCGAAGATTTGCGATCCATCGTTTGTCCGCTGGTCAGCTGCAGAAGCATCCGATCTTGGTCGATGGACAGCTCGTAGCCGGCATCAGTCTGCTTGACCGATGCCGGAGTGAACAGGTTCCAAGTGATCAGATCGTTGGGTTTCAGTCCCGTGAGAGAATCCGTGACGGTGATGGTTTTGTTGACCTCATCCATTTTGAAATGGCGGGTGGCTTTGGCGTTTTTTGGAAGACCGAGAGCCGGACCGAGATCAATAAGAGTCTCGTGATCGGGCGCGCCGCTGGAAGAGACGATGGCGGCTTTGCCATTCATGTCATGAAGTTGGCCGTTGTAAATGAGGGTGTTGTGGGAAAAATTATTGAGTCGGAAAACCTTCCAGCGATCGCTTTTCTGGGTCATTTCGAAAAGATTGATGCCCTGGGCTTCGAGCGGGTGGTAGGTCTGCAGGCCCAGATCGCTGGCCCAGCGTTTGCCGTTGTGATCGATCACAAACGAACCCGCATCCATGTGGCCGTGAGCGACACCTGCGCGTCCGGCCTTGATGCCGAGATAGAGATCTTTTTTTTCAAAACCCGTTCGATGAATCGCAATCGGGCTATGGCCAGAGCCCAGGAAATGAGTGGGCATCGTTGGTTCTTTGGCATCCGTTTTTTCAGGCAACCAAAAAGCTGAGAGAGCGAGGAAACGATCTTTGTTTCCGGAGTCGATGCGGTCGATGGTCGGGACGATAAAATCATGCAGTGTTGGGCTTTGGATTTCTTTCGCCATCCATGCAAGCGCGGGATTGAAATGGATGGAATGCAGCTGGTTATCGCCGTAGTTGAAGAGGGTCGAACTGCTACCGTAGATTTGTCGGATGTAATAGCCGCTCTGCAGAAAACCCGGATGGGAAAGAATCTTTTCGTGAGGGAGTTTCGCTGTGCGCAAGGCTTCGATGGTCAGGATGGTGTAGGCGGTTCCGTAGGACCAGTAACCTCCGCCCTCGGCGTATGCTCCATCCGCAGGGTATCCTACCTTCAGTCCGAGAGGGATGGATTTCATCGCAAGATCGATTCCTCGTTTGGAAAGTTCGGGTTCGATTTCCTGAAGAGCGATCGAGGAAAGAATCAGGCCGCCTGCGCAGACTTGATTCCAGTTGTTGCGCCGACGCAGCACGTAATCGTGCAGGAGTGTGGATTTCAGGCCTTTCTCAAGCAGTGCCTTGACGATGACAGACTTGTCACTTTCGGTTAAGTCTTGAAACAACCAATCATAACCGATGGCGAGGGCGGTTTGCATTTCCGCAGTGTCTAGGTGGTGATCCGGGTTCCAATCTTGGAATGATGAAACGGCGAGCATTTCATCACGGCAGCGGTCGAGATACTTTTTGTTATGAGTTAGCTTCCATGCCATCGAAAGATCAAGCACGCGCTGGATGGCTTCGCGAGATACCGTGAGAATACGACGGCCTTGACGCTCATATTTGATGACGGGTTCTTTGAGTGTTCTGTCGGCACGAGCTATGACAGTCGAAGTGATTTTCTCAACCTTGGGGTCGGCCTTGATACGTGCGGGGAGGTTTTTCCAGTCCTCCTCTGTTACCAGCAGTCGGGGATGTTTTGGTGTGGCACCGAGTCCTGCTGCGGCCAGCATCCAGACGAAAACAAAACAGGTGAGATGCAGGCTTTTCATGCTGGAAAGGAGAGAGTAAAGAAGACAGATGCGTTACGGCGTGGGAATGTTTCTGGCTTCGTGTGGGGTATTAAACGCCGGAAGCTTGTTGGATTTTTCATGCGGGGTGCTGGAAGAGCATCACGGCAACAAGGATAAGGCCGCGGAGTTGTTTCGCTCCGCCTATGCGGCAGATCCCATGGCGATGCCCTTGGTGAGAAGGATGGTCGGAATTCAGATGGAAGCCGGGGAAACGCTGGAAGCGCTCAAAACCTATGAAAAAGTGATCGCCGAAAAGCCGGACCAGATCGATGTATGGATTGAATACGGCGATTTCCTCGAGACGATCGGCAGGGGAGATGGTTTGGCAGATCGGAAACGCGAGGCTGCGTATTTGAAGGTGTTAGAAAAAATGCCCGGCCAAGTTCTGCCGATCGAGCGCTTGATCCGGATGGCCAGGCAAAAGAGCAATGATAACAAAGCCCGGGAGCTGTTGGAGAGTCTGGATTTGAAAACTTCCGAGGCGGTTCGGTATTATATTGCGACGACGAAAAGTTTGTATGACAGCAAGGACGAAGAGGCGCAGAGACGGATTGTGGATGTGTTTGTTCGGGCGATGGATGAGTTTCCGCAGTGGGCGGAAATCGCGCGTGCGGCAAGCGATCATTTTCGTGAAGCAGGCGAGTTGCCATCGGCAATTTCCATGTTGGAAAAACACACCGCTGCGGTTCCATCGTCACTGGACTTGAGAGTTCGCTTGGGAATTCTCCATTTCGCAGCGGGAGAAGATGAGGAGGGATTGAAGGTTCTCAAGAATGTGTTGGCAATTCATCCGCGCAAGGTGCTGGCCCATGAGTCCTTGGCGAAATGGTATCGCAAAAACAACCGTGTGGACGAAGCGCGGCACCATTCCGTCGAGTTGCTGAAAATCCGTGGAGGGACTCCCGAGGAATTCGAACAACTGGCGATTGAATTGTTAGATGCTGGAAAAAGCCGCGATGTTCGCCTGTTATTGGAAAAGGCGGTTTTCGATCATCCGGATCATGTGAAGTTACTGACCCAACTCGCCATCGCCTCCGCGCGCGATCCGGAATCCAGGGCTGGTGCGCTGCGTCTGTTCCGCGAGGCGGAAAACGTCATCAAGGATCCGGCGACGACCGATCCGATTTTCCTGCTGGAATTTTCCAAGGAGCTTGTGGCTCAGGGACAAAACAAAGCCGCGGAGGAGAGATTGCGCAAAGCGATCAGGATTTTCCCGAAAGAAGCGAACAAGGAAACCGCCGCAGCACTCCGAACCCTAGCGGGCATTTGGGAAAAAGAAGGCAGAAACGCCGAAGCCGCCAAAGCTCTGATCTCCAGAGCGGAAGCACTAGAGAGGTGAAATCTCAAATCTCAAATTCCAAGGAAGATGCTGAAGACGATGCATTCTCTTGATTGAGACTTGAATTTTGAATTTTGAAACTTCCGGCTCAGAGGGCCGGTTCTAGGGCTCCTTGGGATTTTTTCCAGACGGATGCGGCTTCGGAGATGATCCATGCTTCGAGCGCGAGGGTGATGAAGCCGACGGTCGCGAGAAGGTAGTTCGGATGGGTTCCAGTGACCCACGCTTGCGGTCCAACGAAGAGCTGTGAGACGAGCGCGATCGCGGGAAGGATGAGCATCAACACCGCGGGAACAGCGATGAACCATGCGGGGATGTTGCGCCGGCGCATCCAGAAAAGAATCACCAGAAAGGCGATGCCGCCTAACAGTTGGTTGGTCGCTCCAAACAAAGGCCAGAGAATCAGTCCGCCTTTGCCGAGGTTTTCCATGTTGTACGGGTTTCCGGGTGCGGGCATGGCGGCGATCGCACCGGCGATGACGACCGCGAAAATGGTCGCCGCATGTTTGTTGGTCAGGGCCTTGAAGCCGATCGCAGTGGCGAGTTCTTCGGTAACGTAACGTTGCAGGCGACAGGCGGAGTCGAGCGTGGTGGCTGCGAACGATGCGACGAACACACCCATCAGCGCGGTGGCGAACCCGGCGCCCAAGCCCAGTGCCTGGATGAAATTTCCGGAACCGGAAACGAACGCGCCAACCGTCGCCGGGAGACCGCTGGATTCGGTCCACGAGGCATAACGCGACTGATAGGCCGCCTCACCGAAGAGCATTTCACCGGTATTTTTCCCATCGATCAGTTCCGGAACTCCAAGTCCGATTCCTGCCACACAGGCCAAGATCACAAGAACAGCGAGAAATCCCTCGGTGAGCATCGAACCGTAACCGACAAACTGGGCGTTGGTTTCGCATTTCAGCTGTTTTGATGAAGTTCCGGAGGAAACCAGGCAGTGGAAACCCGATACCGCACCGCACGCGATGGTGATGAATAGGAAAGGAAAAATCCATGGAGCACCCTCGGGTGCCTCATCGCCGATACGGGCGGCCGGAGCCACGATTTCGAGCGCTTGTTTTTGCTCACCGCTGCCGAAACCAAACAGACCCGCTACGACGAGTCCGACCACCACCATCCCCAGCGCGGAGAGGAGCTGCAGGGAATTGATATAGTCGCGGGGTTGGAGCAGAATCCAGACGGGAAGCACCGATGCGATGTAGGAATAGATCAGCAGAACCGCCACCCAAGTGATGATCGGCCAGTTAGCCAGGGTTTCATTGAAGGCATGGAGAAAACCCCAATCGCCATAGATCACCGTGAGATACATCAGGGCGAGAGCGATGAGCGATGGCACAAAGAGATTGATGTTTCTTTTGTGCAACAAGACCCCGATGGCGATCGCGATGGGTGTCTGGATCAGGCAGGGGAAAATCGATGAGGGGAACATCTGGAAGACGTTGGCGATCACCAAACCGAAAATGGCCAGCACGATGGTCAGAGCCATGAACAGAATGGAAAGGAAAAGAATGCGGGTGCGTGGGGTTAGAACCCGACCCGAAATATCGCCCACCGTCTGACCTTTGTTTCGCATGGAAACCACCAAGGCTCCAAGGTCATGAACCGCACCGATGAAGATCGAACCGAACAGAACCCACAACAGCGCAGGAACCCAACCCCAGATCACGGCGAGCGCAGGGCCAACGATAGGGCCCGTTCCGGCAATCGATGTGAAATGGTGACCGAAGACCACGTTTTTATCCGTCGGAACGAAATCATCTCCATCTTCACACTCGACCGATGGAGCGATGTTGTTCGGGTCGAGTTTGAAAATTTTCCGGCACAACCAACGACCATACGTGTGATAGGCGATGAGATAGGCGATCAGAGAGCCGACAGCGATGAGTAGGGTTTGCATGTTTCGATGAGAAAAGCGTGAGAACCCTTTCAGCAGAAGTCAAATTTCAGATCGCAGTGGGAGTGGTTTCAGGTGATTGCAGAAAAATCATCTTTTTCCCTCTTTTTGCTTGTCAGTCCCCAGATCGAAAACAAGTATCGCGCCCCCGTGCGAACGGGGATGGGTAGATGCCCGAGTGGCTAAAGGGGGCAGACTGTAAATCTGCTGGCTAACGCCTACGCTGGTTCGAATCCAGCTCTGCCCACCATTATTTTTCCAGAAGCGTTCATCATTACGGTGAACGCTTTTTTTGTCTGGCGGAGCTGGGTTCGAACCACTGCCGAATCCGCTTTTGCGGTGAGGCAAATGGTTTGAGCCGGAGCAAAGCGGAGTCGGGGGATCGCAGTGCGATCGCCAATCCAGCTCTGCCCACCATTCTTCGCCATTCATAGCCTCCGGCGACGAATGGCTTCGAATGGCAAGCCATTCTTAAAAGCCAATGGAAGCGAAGAAAGACTGGCTGTATTTTCCAAAAGCGTTCATCATCACGGTGAGCGCTTTTTTTATCAGTCGGATCAGTCGGATCTGCCTGATTTTTAGGCTGGCGAAAGAACTCCGGTTGGAGTTGCGTAGTCAGCGAGATGCAAAAACCAAATACACATTTGTCGGATCGTCGTGATTTTATCAAGGCAGGTTCACTGGTCACCGCGGCGGCTTTGCTTCCGGGAGTTGCCAGTGCCCAGGAAGCGGGTAAGGAAATTAAAGTGGCCTTGATTGGTTGCGGTGGACGTGGAACGGGTGCGGCGAGTCAGTCGCTCAACGTTCCGGGAACCAAGTTGGTTGCCATGGCGGATGCCTTTGAGGATCAGTTGAACAAGGCGCACGCCACGCTGCAGAAACAATATGGGGATCGCGTCGATGTTCCTGCCGAGCGCCGTTTTGTGGGTTTTGATGCGTTCAAGAAAGCAACCGATGCCGCGGATCTGGTTTTGCTTTGTTCTTCTCCGGGTTTCCGTCCCGCGCATTTTGAATATGCGGTGCAACAAGGAAAACATGTTTTCATGGAGAAACCGATCGCAGTGGACGGTCCGGGTATCCGCAAGGTGATCGAAGCCGCGAAAGCAGCGGATCAGAAAAACCTCAAAGTGGTTTGCGGTCTTCAGCGCCGTTATCAGAACACTTACTTGGAAACCCTCCAGCAAATCAAAGACGGTATGATCGGAGATCTCATCAGTTCCCAAGTTTACTGGTCCGGCGGCGGAGTTTGGACACGTGCCCGCGTGGAAGGCATGACCGAAATGGAATATCAGATGCGCAACTGGTTCTATTTCAACTGGATCTGTGGTGACCACATCTGCGAGCAACACATTCACAACATCGATGTCGGCAACTGGTTCAAAGGCCAGCATCCGGTCAAGGCCGTCGGCATCGGCGGTCGGACCAAGCGCATCGGCAAGGATTGGGGCGAAATTTTCGACCACCACTACGTCGAATACACTTACGCGGACGGCACGATCATGAACAGCCAGTGCAAGCATTGGGACAAGACATGGTCCAAGGTTTCCGAAACCATCGTCGGCACCAAAGGCACGGCGACAGCGGGTGTGATCAAGGATCACTCAGGAAAGATCATCTGGCGCTTCCGCGGTCAGAACAACAACCCTTACCAAACCGAGCACGATGTGTTGGTGAAACACATTCAGGAAAACAAACCGATCAATGATGCCCATTACACCGCTGAGGCTACCTTGACCGCGATCATGGGACGCATGGCCACCTACTCGGGTCAGGAAATCACCTGGGAACAGGCGCTGAATTCCGATTTGGACACCATGCCCAAAGTCCTCGCCTGGGACGCTGATCCCGGCCCGAAAGCCGGCCCAGACGGCCTTTACCCAGCCCCTATCCCGGGAGAAACCAAAGTGTTTTAATCAGTTCCTGGCTCTCAATTCCCGGTTATTTAAAAAGCCCACCCCGAGCGATCGAGGTGGGCTTCTTGTTTTGAAATTTGAAACTTGAGATTTGAAATTTACTCCGTGGGTCCGGGACCTTGGTTCCATGCCTTGTGCATTTCTTCGAGCGTTGGGACTTCGAGCGGTCTGACCACCCGGAAGCCGAGCCATGCGGCGTTGGTGAAATACCAGAGGGATTTGGGGATCTGGGGGTCGAGGGATTTCAGCTCGGGGTCGGTTTTGCCTCGTGCGGACGAGCGGAGGGTGTGTGCTTCGGCGTCCCAGTGGCCGCCACGGAATACGGTGGGGTAACGGGCGGGAGCGGGGACCCAAGGGTTGGTCGCGCCCTCCTGGATTTTCGCGTAGGAATCGGCGGCGTATTGATCGAGCACGAGTTCGGCGGCGTTGCCGTGCATGTCGTGGAGACCCCATGGGTTGGGCTTCTTGGTGCCGACCTTTTGGTAAACGAATTCCGAGTTGTCCATGAACCAGGCGTATTCACCGAGTTTGGAGACGTCGTCACCGAAGGAGAAAGCGGTCGTGGTGCCGGCGCGGCAGGCGTATTCCCATTCGGCTTCGGTTGGGAGGCGGTAGAAATGGCCGGTTTGGGCGGAGAGCCATTCGCAGAACTTGTTGGCAGCGTGGTAGGTGATGCCGACTGCCGGATAATCTTTCGAGTAACCGTCGCCCATCGAGAAGTGCATGGGGATGTAGGGAGGTGTGGGCTGGGTGACCGTATCGACCAATGTCTCACCATCTTTGAGATCGGGTGCCTCGGAAGTGGACATGTCGGCATCGCGGTTCAGGGTGCCGTCTTTGTTACGGGCTTTGCCGTTTTCCATGTAGGGGCGGTAAACATCCCAAGTGGTTTCCAGTTTCGACATCCAGAAAGCCGGGATCGCGACCTCTTTTTGCGGGGCTTCGTCGGCTTGGTGATTCGGGGAGGCGGGATCGGAACCGATTTTGAATTTCCCGGGTTGGATGGGGAGGAGATCGATCTTCGAGCCCGGTGCGAGAGGGATTTCCTGGCTGTAGGCTTCGTGTTTCGCGGCTTCGGCCTTTTGTTTCGCGACGATTTTCTCGTAGATCGCCTTGGTGGTGGGGAGGAGGTGGGGATTTGGAAGGCCCTCAGCGGCGAAACCGAGACTGGAAAGCAGTGAGAGGAGGAAGAGTGGGCGTTTCATGGCTGGGAATACGTAGTCTGGTAATGAAAGTTTCGATGGATCACTGGGATTTTTGGGAAAACTTGCCGATCAGAGAAGCAAAATCCATGGGCTCGGCCTTGTCGGCATTGAGGATGGCGAGTTTTTGGAGGGAGAAAATCTCGGAAATGCCCTTTTGCGCGAGAGCGAGCATGTCGGTCATCTGCTGGGCGCTGAACACCGCTTCCTCGCCGGAACCCTGGACCTCGACGAACTCCAGGGACTCGGTCATCACGATGTTGAAGTCCACGGTCGCGGCCTTGTCTTCCTCGTAATTCAGATCCAACACCGGAGTTTCCTGATACACCCCGGCGGAGACGGCGGCGACGAGCTTCTTCAACGGGAACTCCTTGATCTTGCCCTCCGCCATCATGCGGTTGAACGCGATGGCGACCGCAACACAGGCACCCGTGACCGATGCCGTGCGCGTGCCGCCGTCGGCTTGCAAGACATCGCAATCGATCCAGATCGTCCGCTGGCCGATTTTCTGAAGGTCCACCACCGCGCGGATGGACCGACCGATCAGGCGTTGGATTTCGGAAGAACGTCCATCGAGTTTCCCGCGCGAGATGTCACGGGCTTTGCGATCGTGCGTGGAGTAGGGGAGCATGGAGTATTCCGCGGTCAGCCAACCGCCGGTGACTTTCTGATAACGCATCCAGCCCGGCACGTTTTCCTCGATCGTAGCCGAACAGATCACCCGGGTGTTTCCAAAACAAACCAGAACCGATCCGGTGGCGTTGGGCGCGACGTTGGGATGAAAGGAAATGGAGCGGAGTTGGTCGTTGGAACGGGCGTCAGGGCGAGTCATGGAGCGGAGCATGGGCTTTTAAATCTCAAAGTTCAAAGTTCAAAGTTCAATGAAGAGGGGAAAGTGGAGAGTGCCTAGTGATCAGTGGGAAAGCCGAGCGAGTTGTAACGAGCTTCTTTATCTGGCGAAGCCGTGATGGCTTGGACGGTAGGTGATGAAGTCAAAGGGGGCTTTTGGTGCAAAGTCGCCCTGGGCAGGGCTCGATACGCGGCGCGACAGTTCCATCCACGCGTGTATATCAAACATCCAAACGCCGCGTTCGAAGACGAAGAAAAGAATCCTGATATACACGCGTCAGGGTAAAAATCCCTTTTCAAATTAACGATTTTTCTATCAGATCCAGAACTGACGCCAGCTGGATATACGACCCCAGCGGCATACGAATAAAAACTGTTGTGCTCAATAAATCATGAACCAGCTTTCGTTCCAGATCGACGAGTTTGAGGGAGCTAAGTGGGTTCATCTTTATGTCGACGGCCGACCTATAGAAGAGTTTATGGAGGGCGAGTCAGGTGGCTTACACAGCGTTTACTTCACCGGTAATGATTTGCCTCATTTACCGCCTTGGTCGGACCATTGGGATGGTGAGAGCTACATGGTATCCCACTGTGATTGTGGCGAATATGGCTGCGGTAACACGAATTGCCGGATTCGAGTCGAAGATGACTTGATTGTGATGGATCGGTTTCGGACAGGCAATGCGCTTAACGACACTTTGAAGTTTCAATTCCATCGAGAAGAATTCAGGATGGTGGTCGCTAGCCTATATCAAGAGATTCAAAAAGAGGCACAACAAGCCGCGACATGACAACCCCTACCAGCCGTTCTGTTTCGATGATTTCCCGTAACTTTAACCCTCACCCCGTGATCGACGCTCGCCCTCGCTAGTAGGGGTGCATGCGCTCTACGTTCGCTAGAAATAAATATGCCCCTTCGCTTTATCAATGTTGACCTCGATATCGAGTCGAAGAAGCCACTAGACTACCTTTGCCTTGAACTGAGCAGTTCAGACATCCACCACCTTCATTGTGGCCCGACTGGTAGGGGGTATCTCGCAACGCTAGAGTGCGCGGACGGCGGTGACACATGCGAACCAGACAGCATTATCAACAAGTTTTGTGACGCCATCGACCGACTTGATGAGAGAGCTTCGGCGGAGTGGCAGGCCGCCAACTCCCGGTGCTTTGATCTTGGTTACGAGACGAACGGCTCAGATCAGAGGTGGTGCTCAACCTTGAGGCACTCGACACTTTCAAGAGTGGTATCCATAGGAGCATCGATCACATTCACGGCCTACCCAAGAGATCCAAGCGAACAAGACGTCACTCCTAACGCCTGACCCGCCTCCAGTTCCAGCCGCCATGACCGCTACAACCTCAACCCCGTGTTCCACCCTCGCCCTCGGTCAGGCGTAGGAGGACTCGACGTTCGCTATAAACATGATGCACCGCATCCTACCAATTATCGCCATGGGCTTCTTCTCATCACTCTTCGGCTGCAACAAACCATCAGACGATGCCAACGGACAATCACCTCCGCCAAATGGTTCCACCTTCGTTTCGGAAGCTGACTTCAAGTCCAATCGAATCAAGCAGATTACCATGGCTCCGCAGACCATGGAGCAGCTTCGCGGATATGGCGTTACAGACGAATCCAAACTGAAGCTGGAATATTTTTTCTACACCAATACCAAAGAGAAAGCAGGGGAATTGGCCCGGAATTTATCTAATCGTGGCTACGATGGCACTCACGATGTATCTGCCGGAGATCCCAGTCTGTTTGTCATCACAGGTTGGACTACACCGCTACAGATGAGCAACGAGGTCGTGGCGGCATGGACAGGCGAGATGTGCGACCTTGGTTACAAGTTTGATTGCGAGTTCGATGGCTGGGGAACGAATCCAAACCAATAGCGAACAAGCCGTCACCCCTAACGCCTGACCCGCCGCCAGTTCCAGCCACCATGACCACTACAACCTCAACCCCGTGTTCCATCCTCGCCCTCGGTCAGGCGTAGGAGGACTCATCGTTCTGCAAAAAAACCTCTAGGCTTCACCATGAGTAATGCCACCAGCACTGTTCTCCTTCTTTCGATACCGCTGGTGATCATGACGGTAGTCCAGTTCGGATGGTTGAGATCTACCGTCTTTTATCTTGTTGCTGGAGGATTGCTGTCGCTAGCGATCGCTGTCCTGATCATTGCGGGATTGGCTGCTTCGGCCATGGCAGCGGGGCATGGAAGTGGTGGATCCGGGGGATGGGATGGATCCGATCCTCTCGTCTTGCACGGAATTGTCTCCGTTGTGCTCTTGGTCCTTGGTGTTATAGCGCGTCCGGAATCTACTAACCGTCCAAAAACCGAACCCACCACTCCAGCGAAGCTGAGGACCCTGCGCGAAGTCCAAGAGACAAAAAAAGAAGCAGAACAAGGCGCGGGTGGCAACGGCGGGTAAGCCCGCTAGTTCGCTTCGCTCTGGATTCTCGACTCCGCCGTGCCACCGCTCTAACGTTCTGCAAAATTTAAGAAGATGATTTGGGAAGATATCAGAGTTGATGCATGGTTCTACGCGATTCTCCTAATGAACTTCGTTGCGACATACATGCTGTTCGCCAAGAGCAAGCGCTGGAGGCTTCTACAAATTAGCATACTAGTGAATCCTGCTTTGTGGATCGCATATGAGAGAGCAATAAGTGAATACCTCTCTCTTGGTGTGCCGATCAGACTTGATTTTCCATTTGTTGCGTTACTTGCCTTTTATCCAGTGTTCCCTTCGTGTGTTTACGCCAGACGTTTAAGGCGAATCTCAGCAGAGAATAATTTAGAACCAGATCCTGCGTAGAAGATTCAGCCTCTGATTCGTAATCCCTTTTCAGTTGTCATGCGCAGGCTTTTGGAAAACGTTCTGGGCATGATCAGTGTTGAAGTTGTTGGCAGTGCGGTTTCGAAATGGGGCGAGGGTCCGGTTTGGTGGCAGGGGGTCTTGTATTACGTGGATATCGAGGGGAAAAAGGTTTGCAGTTATGATCCTGAAACCGGTGAGGAGAAAAGTTGGGATGTGGGGCAGCGGGTTGGCACGGTGGTGCCGAGGGCGAATGGCGGGCTGGTGTTTGCGGGAGATGACGGGTTTTGGTTTCTCAATCCCGAGTCGGGCGAGGTGAGCGCGATCGCCGATCCCGAACCGGACAAGGCGGACAACCGTTTCAATGATGGCAAGTGCTCGCCCGATGGTCGGTTTTTCGCAGGCACGATCAGTTTGGTGAAAAAGCATGGAGATGCGCGGCTTTATCGATTGGATCCGGATCTCTCGGTGCACGAGGCGTTCGGGCCGGTGACGAATTCCAACGGGATCGTTTGGTCGGCAGATGGGAAAACCGTTTATTACATCGACACCCCACGCAAAGAGGTTTTGGCCTTGGATTATCGGTCAGGCGAGCTGACCAACCCGCGATCGGTGGTTTCCACCAAACATCACGAGTCGTCTCCAGATGGAATGACGATCGATGCGGATGGCAATCTGTGGATCGCGTTTTGCCACGGCGCCTGTGTGTGCTGCTACGATCCGAAAAGCGGTGAAGAGTTGAGAAAAATCGATCTTCCCTGTTTGGAAACCACGGCATGTGCGTTTGGTGGGAAAACCCTGACGGATTTGTATGTGACGACGGGGATTCACAAAACCGAGGTGGAGGAGCATGCGGGTCGCCTGCTGCGGATTCGCGGACTCGGGGTCAAGGGAACTGAAGCACACGCGTTCGCCGGATGAAGAGGGTGATTCTGGCATCGGGTTCACCGCGTCGGCGCGAGTTGCTTGCAGCGGCGGGTCTGGAGTTCGAGGTGATTCCATCGCCGGCCGAAGAACTGCACGATGCGAGTTACGGCATGGCCGAGCTCTGCGAGGAGAACGCCCGCTTGAAGGCCGTGGCAGTGGCGGAAAATTTTCCGGATGCTGTCGTGATCGGGGCGGATACCCTGGTGTTTTTGGAGGGTGAGCCGCTCGGAAAACCCAAGGACATGGAGGAGGCGAGGGGGATGTTGAAACGTTTGGCAGGAAAGCGGCATCAGGTTTGCACGGGAGTCTGCGTCGCCGGACCCGGGAATCTCGTTCGGTGTTTTCATGAAGTGACCGATGTCTATTTCCGCGAGTTGGATGACGCGACGATTTCCGAGTATCTGGAAAAAACCCAACCGCTCGACAAGGCGGGGGCTTATGGAATTCAGGATCAGGGTGAGATGATCGTGGAAAAGATCGAAGGAGCTTTCGATAATGTGATGGGATTGCCGGTGAATAAGGTGATGGAGGAGTTGAGTGGGAAAGTTTGCTAGGTTTCAGTTTTCAGTGATGTGCCCCATGTGAGGGTTTTTTCGGTGAAACGGGGTTGCCCTAGGGGCGCAGATGGGCGAACAATCCCGCATGTCGTTTCCCCGGAGGTATCCTCTCATTTTCAATCCCAGAGCCCGTAGCCAGAAGGGCGCTCGGACGAGACGATTTTTGATGGAGCATGCGAACCGTTTTGCGCTGTATGCCACGAACACGGGAGAGGAAGCGACCGAGCTGGCGAAACGTTTCGCGGATTCCGAGGAACCCATCGTGATTGCTGCGGGCGGGGATGGAACCCTGAATGCCGTGGTTTCCGGACTGGCCGGGAGTCGGACCGCGCTGGGAGTGATGCCGGCGGGAACGATGAACGTGTTCGCGCGGGAGTTGGGGATTCCATCGAACGATCTGGTGAAAGCCTTGGAAGTGATCGATAGCGGATTGATCCAGGAGGTCGATTTGTTTTCTGCCAACGGCGCGCCGTTTGTGCAAATGGCCGGGGTTGGCTTTGACGCGAAAGTGATCGAGGAAACCAAGTGGGAGACGAAAAAAATGTTAGGCCCGCTGGCCTATGTGTTGGCCGCGGTGAAAGTGCTTGGGGAAAAGCCGCCGACTCTGGAAGTGGTGACATCGGACGGCAGGCGCGAGCGCGGCGTGGCGGTGCTTTGTGGCAATGGTTCGCTCTACGGCGGTCAGTTCCGTCTGTTCCGCAACGCGAGCAATCTCGACTCCAAACTGGATGTGATCGTTTTCAAGGAAACGGGTTACAAATTTGTGTTAGACGCCCTGCACGCCATCGCGATGGGTGGAATCGATCTCGCGGAATGCGCGACCTATTTTCAGGCAGAGGGCCTGACCGTGAAGTCGGATCGGCAGGTGCCGGTGGAAATCGATGGAGAGTTGCTGGGTCGGTTCGACGACATCCGTTTCACCGAGACATCGACGCGCCTGAGGGTCTTGGCACCGGAGCAGCCATGTGGCACTCCGTTTGCTGATGCGATCAAGGCCTTGTTGCAATGGCCGCCAAAGCATCAGGAACCCGCAGTGATCGGAAAAAAGTGATAGAGAAGCTGAAATTCAATTGGAAGAAGTGGTTGAAGCGGGTGTTGGTCGCCATCGCCGCGCTGGTGGTGTTGTTTCTGGCCATGGTGGCGTTCGCATATTTTTCCGCCAGTTGGGCAGCGCGGGGGAAACTTTATGATGAGGTATCGGAACTGCCGAATGTCAAAGTAGGGTTGGTTTTCGGAACTACGGATCGACTCCAAGGTCGGGAAAACCGGTATTTCCGCTATCGGATCGATGCCGCCGCAGAGGTTTGGAAAGCGGGAAAGGTCGAGATCCTGATCGTTTCCGGCGATAACCGGAGTCGTTATTACAACGAGCCCGAGAAAATGCGTGTGGCCTTGATCGCGGCAGGTGTGCCGGAAGAAAAAATTGTGTGCGATTACGCGGGACTGCGGACCTTGGATTCCGTGGTGCGTGCGAAAAAGGTTTTCGGAACCGACAAGGTGTTGGTGATTTCCCAGAAATTCCAAAACCAGCGGGCGATCTATCTGGCGAAAGCCCACAAGATGAAAGCCTATGGCTTCAATGCCCGGGATGTGGGTTTCAAGGCAGGTTTCAAAACTCAGGTCCGAGAAATCGGTGCAAGGGTCAAAATGTGGTTGGATGTGAATTTCCTCGATACCAAGCCGACCCATCTCGGAGACAAAGTCCCGCTGCCGGAGTGAGCAAGGAGCCTAGAGCTCTAAGATCTTGCAGAATTTGGCGGATGGGTTTACACGGTGGCTGTGGTTGCGCCGTTTGCGTAGCCCATATAATCCACCCCAACTTGATTTTATCTTATGTCCGACTTTTTGACCGTCTCCCGTGAAGCTCACGACTCTCTTGTGACCGCCGCCTACAAATCCCGTGGTTTCACGGAAGAAGAAGCGGTGCTTGGAACCAAACTCGCCGCAGAGGCCGCGCGCCACGGGATTCGCACTCACCATGCGTTGAAAGCTTTGCACCTCGATCATTTGTTCGGCTCCGCGATCGGTGGATGCGTTCCGGGAGCGGAAATCGAAGTATTGCCATCGCGTTTCCCCGCATCGGAAATCTGGAATGCGAACAAGAAACTCGGCCAAGCTGTGGCGTATCGCGCGATCGACCGCGCCATCGAGTTGGCGGATCAATACGGCATCGCGCAGATCGCGGTGGACAATTCTTTCCACTATCTCTGGGGCGGTGGTTATGTGATGGAGGCTGCGGAGAGAGGTTATTTTGCCTACACCAACTGTACCTCAACCCTCGCTGAAGTCGTTCCGTTCGGTGGAAAATTCCCGACTCTTGGAACCAACCCGCACTCATGGGGCATTCCGTCCCAAGAAGCCAACGGTTTCCCCATCGTGATGGACTGGGCGACATCGACCGTGGCGATGGGACGCGTGCAAGCCTTGAAACGCGAGGGAAAACAACTGCCTCCGGGTGCAGCGGTGGACAAGGACGGACAACCGACGCAGGATCCTCACCAAGTGGCCGCATTGCTTCCTTTCGGTGGTCACAAAGGTTACGGCATGTCGTTGCTCAACGAAATCTTCGGTGGCTTGATCGGTGGATCGATCCCAACCATTCGCGGTCGCGAAGTTTCCGATAAGTCGGAAAAAACCACCACGGTGTTCTATTTCCACGTGATTCATCCAGAGGCTCTATCAGGCAGAAACTTTGCAAAAGGTCGCAATCAGATCCAAAACCTCAAAGCGGTGCTCGACGATATTCTCGGCCACGGCAACGACAACGCGATGTTGCCGGGTGAGTTGGAAGCGAAAGCCCGCAAGGCATCGGATCAAGCCGGTGGCTTGCATTTCACCGCAGCGGAAATCGCGGAGTTCAACGAACTCGCCCACGAACTGGGCGTGGCGGAGTTGGTCGGGAAGTGATCACAAAACCTTCTTCACATACATCGCTTTGAGCGCGATCGAGATGCCGTTCATTTTGCAGTCAATCTCGTGATCGCCATCGACGATGCGGATCGGTTTGGACTTGGTGCCGGTTTTCAGAGTTTCGGATGAACCTTTGAGTTTCAGGTCCTTGATCATGGCTACGATGTCACCCGTCTGGAGAATATTGCCGTAGGCGTCTTTCACCACGCGGTCTTCTGGGGGAGACGAGGACTCGGTATCCGGTACGGGTTTCCATTCATGGCCACAGGTCAGACATTCATGATGATCTGGGAGGACTAAAATATCTTCCATGGTGCACAAAGGACATTCCATGATTCTAGTGCCCTTGGTTGTCCTTCTTCGGTGGTGTCCATTCGCGACGGGGGCGGGAGCGCACGGAGAATGCGATGGGAATCCCTGGTGCGGGATGGCTCTCGCGTATTTGGTTGGTCAGGTAGGCTTCGTAAGAATCCTTCATGAGAGTTTTGTCGTTCACGAACAACACGAAGGTAGGGACGGGAATAACCGAATATTTTTCGTTGAGCGCGGTAGTCGCGTAAAACAGTTTGATGCGTCGGGCCTTGTTGTCGGACGGTGGCGGATTCTTGATCAACGCGGCTTGCAACATGCGGTTGAGTTTTCCGGTGCTCGGAACGTTTTGGGCGTGCTTCTTGATCTCCAAGGCTTTTTTCAAAACGTTGCTGGTGGAGTCGCCGGTTTTTGCGGAGCAGGTGACAAAAGGTGCGTAGGAGAGGAAGAACAATTCACGGCGGACATGTTCCTCGGCTTCCGCGATGCGGTCTTTCTGGTTCGCTCCCGGGTGGAAGAGATCGAATTTGTTCAGAACGATGAGGCAGGGTTTTTTCTCCTCCAGAATAAACTGGGCGATCTTGCGGTCTTGGGCTGAAACACCCTCGGCGAGGTCGATCACCAGCACGCACAAATCGGAGCGACGGATGGCTTTTTCCGAACGAATGGCGGAAAAGACCTCGACCGAGTTGTCGCGTTTGCCACGGGGACGCAGTCCTGCGGTGTCGATCAAGGTGAAGTTTTCTCCCGCGTAAGTGTAGGGGAGATCGATCGCATCGCGGGTGGTGCCGGCGATGTTGGAGACGATGGTGCGCTCGTCCTTGAGGATGGCGTTGATCAGAGAGGATTTTCCGGCGTTCGGCTTGCCAATGATGGCAAGTTTGATCCCGACTTTCTCAGCGACCTCCATGACCTCTTCCGTTTCGATGTGGAGAGGTTCCACGACAGCATCAATTTTTTCGATGAGTTCGGAAAAATTGCGACCGTGTTCAGCGGAAACGAAAACCGATTCTTTGAATCCAAGAGAGGCAAAATCCGAGAAAGCGGCCTCGTGTTTGTCGTGATCGACCTTGTTGATGACGAGGACGACGGGAGGTTTCGCTTTGCGGAGTTTTTGAGCGAGAGCTTGGTCGATCGATGTCAGGCCCTCTTGGGCATCGACGATGAACAGGATGAGATCGGCTGTCTGCATGGCGATGTCCGCCTCGATGGCGACTTGTTCACCGAAACCGTCATCGAGCGTTGCGCCGATTCCGCCGGTGTCGATCAGGGTGCAAGGATGGGTGGTGAGTGTGCAGGGTGCGGAAATACGGTCGCGCGTCACACCGGGTTGATCGTGAACGATGGCGATTTTGCGTCCGGCGAGACGGTTGAAGAGTGCGGATTTCCCGACATTGGGACGACCGACGATGGCGACAGTGGGCATAGGTTAAATTTCAAGTTTCAAATCTCAAATTTCAAGGAAGAAGGAGATTCTTGGTAGGGCGGTTTTGATAAAACCGCTGTTTGGTGATTGATAGAAGTAGAGCGCGACTGGAGTCGCGCGGTCCGGTGGGAGTGTTAGCTGAAAGAGAGAAGTAGATAAAGAAAAACCCCGCCGTGGGGCTTTTGGGGCCGGTTGGCGGGGTTGACTCGAATAGGGATGGCGGAGCGGACGGGGCTCGAACCCGCGACCTCCAACGTGACAGGCTGGCGCTCTAACCAACTGAGCTACCGCTCCATCCCGTTCGGGTGGGCGGGACGCTATGGAGAGAGGCGGTTCCGTGCAATCACTTTTTTGTCGGAAAGTGCATTTTTTTTCATCGGCTTGATTCCATGGGGTTCGCGGGCATGATTCGGCTGTGATTTTTGATGAATTGGTATTGTGGTTCGATCCCGAAGCCCGCTCCGGGCCGGAGGCGATGGCGGTGGATGAGTGGTTGTTGGAGACCGCTGAAATGCCTTTGTTACGGGTGTATGGTTGGCGGGGTGAATGGGGGAGCTTGGGATATTTCGGTGAACTGGAACGAGCCAAGCAGGCGTTTCCAGGTTTGTCATGGGTCAGACGCTGCACCGGAGGCGGTGTGGTTGACCATCGGGATGATTGGACCTACAGCTTGATCGTGCCGAGTCGATTCGAACCGGCACGTTGGAAAAGCGGTGAAAGCTATCGTGCGATCCATGAAGAGCTTGCCAAGGTCTTGGCAGAGGAGAGCGCACAAGCGCCGCAGTTGGCGGGTGCCAATCCGAAATCGGGTGGCGTGTGTTTCGAACATCCGGTGGAATTTGATGTATTGGGAATCGCAGGAGAAAAAATCGCCGGAGCTGCGCAGCGACGTTGCAAGGAGGGGCTGCTGCATCAGGGATCGGTCGCAGGGAAAGGAGATTTCCGATCAAGAGGAGAAAGACTGGCTTCAGGACTCGCGAGTGTGTGGAGCGAGCGAGAAATTTTTCCTGACGCGATGAGAGTCAATCAATTGGTTAGTGAGAGATACGGGTGCGAGGCGTGGTTGGGGCGGAGGTGAAATTTTAAGTTTTTAAACTTTAAGTTTCAATGGAAGAGGGGGCGCATTACGTGAAACCAGCGTATGTATATCATGAAGACTCACGACAATTCAAAAGCCCCCGACAAATTTCCTGATATACACACGCTGATTGAGAAAATCCTTTTCAGGTCAAGGATTTTTCAATCAGATTTAGGAAGCAAGTTGCTCGGATATACGATTCTGACCACCTACGAATAAATACTGTTCGGCAAAAAACTAAACACATGAGCAACGCAACAGTAATGGCCATCCTCTTGACGATCCCAATGGCCTTGCTGGCTATTGCCAAGATTGGCATGTTGCGGAATAGGATGGTTTTTGCAGTCTTGGGGTTCTTCGTAACGATTCTAACGTCTGGATTATTGCTTGCCGCAAGTTTCGCCTCACAGATGGCAGCAGGCAGCGGTAGCGGTGGGTCTGGAGGCTGGGAAGAATGGTGGCCTCTCCCCTTGTCGCTAGGCCTTGGTTTCGCGCTCCTTATCCTCGGCGTTGCTATTAGACCAAAGGCCACAGTCCACGATATTCCCGAGATAGAAGAGCCGGCAAGGTTGCCCACAATGAGACAAGCCGAAGCAGCAAAAAATCAAGCCGAACAAGCCGCGCCGTGACAACCCCTACCAGCCGTTCAGTCTCGATGATTCTCCGTAACTACAATCCAAACCCCGTGATCGACGTGCGCCGCCGCTGGTAGGGGTGCACGCGCTCATCGTTCTGCAAAATATGAGCGGACCCGACCAGAAGCGTTCCAAGCAACGTCTGCGGCACCTCACAAAAGATCGAGGTCGGAGGATTCGTCGCCTCATTGAGCGAGGCATGATCTCCGATGCTGCGGAGATTCCCCGAGATGCGATTCCCTTGGACCCCGATACTTCGACCAGAGCGATGACATGGTCGCCAGATACTTATTATGAGGACATTGAGTTCGATTGTGTTGATTGCGGCAAGCATGAGTGTTGGTCCGCCGATTCGCAGCAATATTACTTCGAGGTCATGAGAGCATCGCCTTACAAGCAAGCGAAGCGCTGTTACGATTGCCGACAGAAGGAGGTCGATCGGCGGGATGCCGCCCGGCGTGCATCAGGCCACGACAATCCAGAGGCAGAACAAGCCGCGCCGTGACAACCCCTACCAGCCGTTCTGTTTCGATGATGTTCCGTAATTACAACCCAATCCCCGTGATCGACGCGCGCCCTCGCTGGTAGTGGTGCACGCGCTCTACGTTCTCCAAGAAAAAATGATCTCCAAGGCAAATTCCCGAGGAACAACAGTCGGCGCTGAACGATTTCGTTACAAGGTGTCATCCAAGCCGGTATCGAAAGGTGTCTACGAGCTTAACGTAACGATTCAGAGTGAAGCCCGCAACGGCAGTAAGCTTCTTGTGACAGGTATTATGCAGCACGATTACCACGTGAATCCGCCTCAATGCCATGAAGATCACAAATACCTTCCCACAATTCTTCGTATTGATATCGACGGATTCATCAAGGAAGCAATAGCGAATGGCTGGGATTGCGCCGAGAAGGGCCAAGATTTCCGGCTTTGTGCTTCCAACGAAATGTTCCGACTGTATGGATTCTGGGAGAAGCGACCGAAGGAGTGGTATCAAGGCCGAAACTACGAAAGCAAGTGTGGAACATGGCCTGTCAAAGATGGTCTGATCAAGTGGCCCAACCCAATAGATCCAGAAACTAAAGAGTGGATTTCAATTGATGAGGCATTTTTGCGAATCAAAGCACATCGCAGCAAAACTCAAGAAGAAGGAGAACAAGATGTGCATGGCAACACCCACTAGCCCTTCTGTTTTCGATGCTTTTACCCCAATTCCACATCAACCCCGCGTTCAACGCTGGCTCCCGCTAGTGGGTGCGCCATCACTTTGACGTTTTGCAAGAAATGAAGAGGCCTCTGAGAAATTGCATTGGTGCAGCACTATCAGTGATGCTGTTTAATCAATGCATCACGCCTATTCGTAACTTGATACCCAGTTTCCATTCATCCCCGCGATTGGAGGAGATCCTCACATGGCCCGAAGAAGGCGGTAGTGTCTATTATCAGGCGAGACGATTTGACGGATTCGAGTACAGAGATGCACTTACAAAAGCGACTCGTGGTGACTCACGGGCCCTCGCAAGTCTATTTAAATACACAAAGGATGGGAGCCAAATGGGAGAAGGTGC
>CBFGOP010000025.1:0-24769 GCA_965650415.1 uncultured Prosthecobacter sp.
AACGAGCGTTGCGACCACTCCAAAGCAGCTTTCCGATCTCCTTGGGCAAATTTGATTTCTGCCATGGTATCCAGATAAGCCGCCTGATCCGGAGACATCCTGATCGCTTCCAAAAGATATTTCTCAGCTTCATCGACTTTCAACCGGGCTCTGGATGCCATCCATGCCGCGGAATTCCTTGAGTTGTGCGATTTGGGATTTTTTTTGATCACCGCTTCCATGTAATCCCATGACGCGGAAAACCATGCCTGGAGTTCGTTTTTCAGACCCGCGTCGCGGAGTGCGGGAAAAAAATCATCAGCCAGAATCGCATCGGGAAGAAACTTCTGATGAATCTCATGCAACATTTTCAGGGATTTCGCCTTGTCAGTGGGCAGAAGTGATATCGCTCTCGCAAGGTCTGCTTTCATTCTGATTTTCGCCAGATCCGATATCGAATTCTCATTGTGCTGCTGGCCCACCTTGACATGCAACAGCGCTTCATAAGATGAAGCAGCCACCTGCCAGTCGCGATTGCGGAGATTTTGATGTGCGAAAATCTCGAGCACTTGGGCGAACATCGGGTTCGAGATCTGTGTTTCCATCGCCGCTCGCCGATACCACAGATCTGCCCGATCGGAATCACCAGCGTATGCATAATACCCACCCACACTCAAGGAACTCGAACCGAGCGCCAACTTCTCCACCCATTCGTCATGCTCACTGGCCTTTTTCTCCATACCAGCGCGACGCAGGGTCGCTGCGTAATGAGCGTGTAGTTCGGGACTGGATGGCATCTCTCTTTCCATATTCCGCATCAGCAGATCGGCAGCGTCTTTCCATCGTCCGGCAGCACTGAGATACATGTCCATTGATCCCCACTGCGCAGCCTCGCGCCCCGCAGCATCTAACAGATCCCATGCCCTCAGGGCATTCACCACATCCTGAAGCATGATGCTCAACGAAAGTATCTGACGAATATATTTGTCCTTCTGCTCCTTGTTTTGCTCGCTTTCCACCGCTTTCCAAATCCGGTTCATCCAAACTTCCCGCAGATTCCCGGGTTTGGAGCTGCGATGGAATATGGCCAGCATCACATCCAGCGCTTGCCTGTCTTTGATCTCAGGTGAAATTTTCCGTATCCATAACAACCATTCCATCACTGCATCCTCTTCACCCAGAGCCGCTGCGTAAACACTTGCCCAACGCTCCTCATCCTGAGCTGCCCATCTTGACATATGGTCGGCCGCAAAGTGACTTGCTCCCATCTGTGAATTCATGAATTGCGATACCACATGAAGATATTCCTCTTGGTCTTTCGCCTGCAGTAGATCGAGATGCTTCGAGAAAGCCTCATCGAGCTCCTGATCCAAACCCATCCGCTCCATGTAACTGGCAAACAACCTCAGCTTGATCAGAACCATATCCGAATACTCTCCTTTGAGAATCTCATTGAACTGATCGGCTGCCCATTGTGCGTAATCCTTCTGCCCCGGTTTGAATCCGAGGGCTTCGAGTGTTTGATCGTGCTCTTCACGAGTCAGATGTTGATCGATCGTCGCGAAGGGATTCTCTTTTCTCTGCATTTCGTAAACCGGCTCAACAAATCCGAGAGCGGACAAACCGTAAATTCCCTGCATTTGGGAGAAACGATTGTTAGACTGCAGCAACTTTAGCAGAGGCTCCATATCGTTGTCGTCCAGAAGATTTCCGTTCCAGCGCTTCAGAGCCAAATCGGTGTAGGTCTTGTTGCTCCGAGCTATCTGCGGGCGGACCAAAGGATTGGTTTCCATCCAGGAGACAGGATCTCCTTTCAGCACCTTCAACGCCGCAAGCAACGAACTTTGCCGAGTTTCAGCAGCATGAGCGATCAATTCGTCAAGATCCCCTTTTGCCCGCAACAAAAAAACCTTCCACTCTGCTGGTTCGATTCCTTTGGGCGGGTCGGATTTTACGATTTGCGCATCAAGCTGACCCAAGCCGCGATACAAGCAGGCCAACGCCAGCAATTCATCATATCCATCCGGCATCAACCTCAGGATCTGGATGGCCTTTTCCTCATCACCCACCAAGATCGCCTCACGCGCGGCAGTAACCGCAACATCCTGAACAGCGGTATTCAACCCCTTCCGATCCTGCTCGTCTTCCATCGAGTACAGTTTCAGTAACTGGAAGTAAGCCTTCTCTTCTCTCAACTCCCGCAAAATGTTCAGTTTCTCATTTGAAGAACCCTTGCGATACGCATCTATCAAGGCCAAGATTTTTTGAGGTGTATCGGGAGAAATTCCCAACTCGATCTTTTCCGCTGCGACTTTGGCTCGCATCGCCACCTCAGGATCGTCTGACAACTCAGCTTCGCGCAAGATGGGCAGTGCTTTTTCTCCCATTCCCCACAATTCCTGGGACGCATTCTCCCGCACCTTGAATTCCTCCGAGGCCAGATCTTTGATCCATCTCTCTGCCGGAGATTTTTCGTTCTGAGCCAACACCACAATGCCTATCAAAAAAAAGCACACCATACAGACCGTGGATGGAGCAGTGCTGGCTTTCATGAATCCAATCGTGTGTGGCGATGTGAAAATTGCAAGTTGGAGGAAAAAGAAAAACCGCTGTGCCGTCCTTGGAGCTATGAGCCACGTTCCGTTTGCTCAACAGGTGGGATCGTCCAAAGGGTTGCATGTCTTCCTGAGAAGGCATGACAATGGCCAATTGGATATTGATCCCGTAATGAATTCATCGGTCCGGGCATGCTACCAAAATAGTCGAACACAGCAGTAGGCGGGCAACCTATCCCGAGCTCCGCTTTGCGCAAAGAAAATTTCCACAAATGCAAAAAAATCCCTCCACATCATTTTCAGATCCATCAGACGGCTTGCAACCCACTCCAAGTTCTCCCATCTTCCCCGCGTGTCTCAAACCGCCGACAGATCCTTCGACCTCATCAAAGCCGCCTACGAGCGAAATCGGCTCGCTCACGCTTTTTTGATTTCCGGCGCACTCGGTTCTGGAAAGGAACAGCTCGCATCGCGCTTGATCTCCCTGATCAACAAACCTTGTGAAAACACCGGGATGGATCTCTTCGGAGAACCTGTTGAGGAAAAAGTCATCCCGCTGGACGAACAGGAAAACAGTTGGGTCCGCATCATCCGCCCGCGTTCCAAAAGCCGTCGCATCACCATCGACGAAATCCGCGACCTCGAATCCACTCTCCACCTCGCAGCACCTTCCGGCGAAACCAAAATCGGTGTCGTGGTCGACGCCCATTGCATGACCGAACAGGCGGTCAACGCCTTCCTCAAAACCCTCGAGGAACCTCCCAACAACACCCTGCTCCTGCTCCTGAGTTCAAAACCCCAGCGGCTCCTTCCCACCATCCTTTCCCGTTGCGTTCAAATCAAACTCCTCGGCGGCCGCTCCTTCGATCTCGATGGCGGCGAGGAACTCGTGTCCGCCATCAACTCGGTTGCCAAAAAAGGCTTCGGAAATCCCATCACCGCCCTACAGATCAAAGCGGTTTTCACCGATTTCCTGGATGCGAAAAAATCCGAGGTTGAGGCCACCGCCAAAGCCGCAGCCAAAGAGGAATCTGCCATTTATCGAGACGCAACCGATGGAACCTGGCTTAAGGAGCGCGAGGATTTCCACAACGCCGCCGCTGTGGCCGAATATTTGGAAACCCGCAATCGCTACCTCGATGTCATTCTCGCGTGGTTGGCGGACATCCTCCGCATCAAGAACCATGCCGAGGGCCTCGATTTTCCGCAATGTGCTGACGTCCTGAAATCCATCGCCGAAAAGGAAAGCACCGCCCGAATCTCCAAACGCCTCGACGCCCTCGAACGTCTCCGCCAAACCCTCGAAACCAACGCTTCCGAATCCCTCGCCCTCGAGGTCGGTTTTCTAAAAACCTTCGGTTAATCCCATCCCTCTCATCGTGAACTATTTCATCACCGGAACCGACACCAACGTCGGAAAAACCTACGTCACCAAACTCATCATCGAGTCCCTTCGCGCCGAGGGAAAATACGCCATCGGATACAAACCCATCTCCTGCGGCGATCGCGAGGACGCAAACCTCCTATCCGCGGCTTCCGGAAACCTGCCTTTGGATGAAATCAATCCCATCCACTTTTCATCCGCCGTCGCACCTCACGTCGCCGCCTTGTTGGAAAACAAAACCATAGACCCCGCGGAAATCCTCGCCTCCTACCGCGAGATCTCCGGGAAATACGATACCATCCTCGTTGAAGGCGCAGGAGGGTGGGAAGTCCCCATCACCCGGAACTACTTCATCTCGGACCTCGCGAAAGACCTGGACCTCCCCGTCATCCTCGTCGCAGCCAATCGACTCGGTGCCCTCAATCACATCCTCCTCACCCTCTCCGCCATCAAAGCCAAAGGCCTCACCTGTGCAGGCATTATCCTCAACCAGCTTGAAGATGAAATGGACACCCCGATGATCACCAACAAAGGCATCATCGAATCCCTAACAGACATTCCGCTCCTCGACCACATCATCCACAATCAGGACTTCATCTCCCCCGAACTCATGGACCTCTTTCTTGAGGTTTAAAGTTTAAATATTAAAGTTTCATGCCTGCCAAAAACTTCCATGTCCGCCAAGCCGCCGTCTCCGCCCTCCGCGCTTGGGCCAAAGGCCATGACTACGCCGAAACCCTGATCGACCGCCATTCCCAGCGCCGCAAACTCTCGTCGGCCGATCGCTCCCTCCTCCAAGCCATCCTCTTCGGCGTCCTCCGACACCGCCGCGTTCTTGATCACTGGATCTCAAAACTTCGCGACGGAAAACTCGACGCCGATACCCGCGACATTTTACGCGTCGGCCTCTGCCAAATCCTCATCCTCAACATCCCTGACCACGCCGCCGTCAACGAAACCGTCGAGGCCGGTAAAACCAGCGTCCGCCCACTCATCAACGCCGTCCTTCGCAAGGCCATCACCGCCCGCAAACGCCTCCTCGAACAACTCGACGACCTCCCACCCGCCGTTCTCCACTCCCATCCCGACTGGCTCTACAACCGTTGGCGCAAATCTTTCGGAAAATCCAAGGCCATCTCTATCATGGAATGGAACAACCAACCCGCTGAAACCTTTTTCCGCCTCAACCCCCTCCTTCCAACCGATGCGGAAATTCCCGGAATCGCGCTCAAAAATGCACCCGATTATTTTTTGTTAGAAGGCAAGATCCCTTCCGAACTCCTCGCCCAAGGTCATCTCTACATCCAGGATCCCGCCACCCGCCACTGCGTCGAACTTCTTGCTCCTAAACCCGGCGAGAAAATCCTCGATGCCTGTGCCGCACCTGGTGGGAAAGCCTTTCTCATCGCCTCCAAGCTCGGCAGCGGAAATGGTCTCACCTGCACCGACTCGAATGAAAAACGCATCCCGCGTCTGGATGAAAACCTCTCCCGTCTCGGCATCCGGGCCGATGAGGTTTCGGTTCACGATTGGACCAAACCCGCGCCCGAAAAATTCCGCCAAGCCTTCGATGCCATTCTGCTGGATGTCCCCTGCTCCAATACCGGAGTGATCCGCCGCCGTGTCGATGTCCGCTGGCGCATCCAACTCTCCGACATCGAACAGCTCGCCGTCATCCAAACCCAAATCCTCACCAACGCCCTACCCTGCCTCAAACCCGGCGGCCGCATCGTCTACTCCACCTGCTCGATCGAGAATTCGGAAAACATCGAACTGGTCACCGCCTTCGCCAAACAACACGGACTGAAACTCGCCAAAAGCATTCAAATCAACCCTGTCGATCACCAGACCGACGGTGCTTTCGCTGCCTTGCTCTTCAAGGAGTGATCCCCCGGATTAAAAACTCGACTCCATCTTCGCGCTCCAGCATTTTTCCTTCCATGAAAACCACCCTGTTCATCCTTTTCATCGCCCTTGTCACGATCGCCGTCGTTGCCGTTGCCGGTTTGCAATTCAATCTCAGCAACACCTCCGTATTCTCCCGTGCAGAATCCACGCAAAATCCGTGATCAGATCAGACGGCTGAATATCCCCCTTAAAGTCGCTCTCCACTTTTCGAGAAACACCAGATCACGCATGATCACTGCGGGATCCAGCTCACCGCTCTCCACCTTCGGGAAACTTGAAATCCGTTGATCGATTTCATGGATAACTTTTTCTAACAGATCACTGATCTGATCGCGCTGTTTCATCATCCGCACCTCCACCATCGCTTTCGCCAGAGCCGATTGAGCGTTCGTGTTTTCCTTGATCAAGGCCTCTGCCGCAGCTCCGACCTCGGATACTTTCTGAAACAGATCCATCAACCCACTGGCGATCTGACCTCTCGGATCCGCCTCCATTTGCTTCACAAGCATCCACTCCTTCAGGCGCCTCGCCGGACTCATCAACATCTCTTGAGCTCCCTGCAGCTTGGCAAATTCCTTCTCATCCCCTCCCGAATCCGGATGCAAAACCGCAGCCTTCGCCCGAAACGCCTCGCGGATTTCCTCATCGGAAACCACCAACCCAACCCTCAATCCCAATCGTTCAAATACATCCATGATCTAGAATTCGTGTCATTCGTGTCATCCGCGGTTCAATAAACCTTCTTAAGCCGCGAAACTCTCCCCGCACGAACACGTCACCACCGCATTCGGATTGCTCACCTTAAACCCACCCTGCTGCAAATCATCCGAGTAATCCAACTCACTGCCGCTCACAAACAACGCGCTTTTCGGATCGATCACCACATTCACTCCATTGCTAGGCACCAGAATATCCCTGTCACGCGGTCCATCCACCAAATCCATTTTATACTGCAACCCCGAGCAACCTCCCCCAATCACCGCAATCCGCAACGCCCCATCCGACCGACCCTGCTTTTCCAACAATCCCCGAAGATGTGCCGATGCGTTATCCAGCACCTTAACCAATTTCTCATTCCCGATTTTGTAATTTACAGCGGTCACTCCCCCAACCTGCAACTCCTGCCCCCCCCAGTCAAACCCCAATCAAGTCGACGCAATCCCGGTAAAAATGGACCGCGCAACTCCAGTTGCGCTCTCTTCATTCTCATTCAAAA
Source organism: uncultured Prosthecobacter sp. (assembly GCA_965650415.1). Lineage (GTDB taxonomy): Bacteria > Verrucomicrobiota > Verrucomicrobiia > Verrucomicrobiales > Akkermansiaceae > Luteolibacter. The sequence continues at coordinate 7,043 of CBFGOP010000025.1, forward strand.
TCAAAATCGACACCACTACCTCACCAACTCCAGTCTTGTGTCATCTGTCTCAAAGTCTTGTGTCTCACCTTCTTCTGTCGCTTCCTCAACTCTTCCTTGAAATTTGAACTTTAAAATTTGAACTTTACCGGCGTATGCCCGACGAGCCTGACCTTTTCTCCTTCACCGCCGCGCCGGAAAAACGCGTCGCCGAACTGCGTCAACTCATCGATCACCACAACCAGCTTTACTACAACCAAGCCACACCGGAAATTTCCGACGCAGAATACGACAAGCTGTTCCGCGAGTTGGAGGATTTGGAGAAAAGCCATCCCCAGCTAGCCGATCCCAACTCGCCTACCCAAAGCGTCGGCTCCAAACCGCTTGATGGCTTTTCCCAAATCACCCACCCGGTTCCGATGCTGAGCATCGATGACGTGTTCGAACTCAAAGACGCTGAGATCCCCGAAACCGAACTCATCGCCTTCTACCAACGCCTCCAGAAAAATCTCGGTCGGGAAAACATCACCGTCACCCTCGAACCAAAGATCGATGGCGTCGCCGTATCGATCTACTACGAAAACGGCAGTCTCAAATACGCCGCCACCCGTGGCGACGGCACCACCGGCGACGACGTTACCCAGAATGTTTGCACCATTCGCAATATTCCAAAAAAACTCGTTGGGAAAAACATTCCCGCCATCCTCGAAATCCGCGGCGAAATCTTCATGCCGAACTCCGCCTTCGCCTCGATGAACGAGGAACGCGATGAAGCAGGTCTCCCAACTTTCGCCAACCCCCGCAACGCCACCGCGGGAACCATCAAACAACTCGACCCCAAAATCGTCGCCCAACGTCCCCTCGCCTTCCTCGCCCACGGCCTCGGCGGTTACGAGGGAGACGAACTCAATTCGGAAACCGATTTCCACGCACTGTTAGATTCCTTTTCCATCCCCCGCAACCAACCCGTCCGCATCGCCCACAACCTCGACGAACTCCTCTCAGGCATCGCCTTTTTCCGCAACCACCGCCACGAAATCGACCACGCCACCGATGGAGTGGTCGTGAAAGTCATCGACCGCGCCGAGCGCGAACAACTCGGCTTCACCTCCCGCGCCCCGCGTTGGGCCGCCGCCTACAAATTCCTCCCCGAGCAACAGGAAACCACCCTCAACGCCATCTCCATTCAGGTCGGCCGCACCGGCGTTCTCACACCCGTCGCCGAACTTGCCCCCGTCCTCATCTCCGGCTCCACCGTCTCCCGCGCCACTCTCCACAACCAGGACGAAATCACCAAAAAAGGCATCTACATCGGTGCCAAAGTCCTCGTCGAGAAAGCCGGTGAAATCATCCCGGCCATCGTCAAAGTGATCGACCCCGATGCAACGAAACCTGTTTTCTCCCTCTACGATTTCGTTTCAGGAAAATGCCCTTCCTGCCACGCGCCCATTTCACAGGAAGATGGCTTTGTCGCATGGCGCTGCACCAACTTCGAGTGCCCCGCCCAGGCCGTCACCGCGATCTCGCACTTCTCAGCCCGCAAAGCCCTCGATATCGAAGGCCTCGGTGAAACGGTTGCCGAAGCGCTCGTCCGCCACGGCCACGCCAAAAGCCCACTGGATCTCTTTTCCCTGACCGAAGAAACCCTCGCCAACCTGAACCTCGGCAACGAAGAGGCACCGCGCCGCTTCGGTGAAAAAAACGCCGCCAAAATCATCGCGGCTCTCGATGCCGCACGCAACAAACCCCTCAACAAATGGCTCTTCGCCATGGGCATCCGCCAACTCGGAGAATCCGCCGCCAAAGAACTCTCTCGTCTCCACCAACATCTAACAGACATTCCCAAATCGGAAATTCTCACCGAGTTGCTGAACGATCCTCGAAATGACGCGAAAAAGAAAAACCCGGCACTCGAACCCTACGCGATCACCGGTGACGTCGGTCGCTCCGTAGCCGAATCCATCCTCTCGTTTTTCAACTCGGAAGCCGGAAAACACACCCTCCAACGCTTCGCCGAACTGGACATCAATCCCGTCTCTAACAATTACGCACCGAAACCCGCAGACGCACCGAAACTTGCCTTCACCGGAAAAACCTTCGTCATCACCGGCACCCTCTCCCAGGATCGAGATCATTTCAAAAACCTCATCGAACAAAACGGCGGCAAAGTCTCCGGCTCCGTTTCCAAAAAAACCGACTACCTCCTCGCCGGCGAAACCGCCGGCTCAAAACTCGACAAAGCCAAAGAACTCAACGTCACCATTCTCGACGAAGCCGCATTCACGGCACTCCTCTAAATGGACCGCGTGTCTCCAGACACTCTCAAACGGGCTCTCATACGTATACACCTCGCCAAGAAAGTCTTCGACCTTCGACCTTCGACCTTCGACCTTCGACCTTCGACCTTCGACCTTCGACCTTCGGACGTTAAACTGTCCCCCCCTAGCGCCTGAGCATTTCCATGCTATCCTGCATCATGAAATTCCTCCGTCTTACCCTCATTTTCCTCATCACCGCAACAGCCGGGCTCACCCAAACCGCCTCGGAGTGGGTAAAAAAGGCCGACACTCTCGAAGCCAGCGGGAAAACTCAAGATGCCCTCGATGCTTATTTGAAAGCGGAAGCGCTCGATCCCAAAAACCCCGACATCCTTATCAAAATCGCCAAACAATACGGCGACCTCATGCCGTCCCTCAAAGACAAAGCGCGCAAAGAAGCTTCCTTGAAATCCCTCCAATACTCCCGCAAAGCCGTCGAGATCGCACCAAAATCCTCCGACTCCCATCTTGCTCTCGCCCTCTCTCTTGGAAAAAATACCGAGTTTCTGGGCAACCGGGAAAAACTCGAAGCATCGCGTGAAATCAAATCCGCTGCCGAAAAAGCCCTGAAACTGAATCCGAAATCCGATTACGCACACCACATGTTAGGGCGCTGGCACCAGCAAATCGCCGACATCGGTGGAGCCACCCGAGTGCTCGCCAAAATCATCTACGGCGGCATTCCAAAAGGCTCATATGAAGAAGCCCTCGACCACTTCAAAAAAGCCCGTGAGATCAATTCCAAACGCCTCATCCACCAAATCGAATATGGCAGAACCCTCGCCATGATGGGTCGCGAAGACGAAGCCCGCCGCGAAATCGAAAAAGGCCTCGCCATGCCCAACCGCGAAGCCGACGACGCCGAATCCAAATCCCGCGGCCAAGCCACCCTCAAGAAACTCTAAACTCTAAGCTCTAAGCCGATCATTCGGATCTGGATTTAGGGTTTAAAATTTAAAGTTTAAAGTTTCTGTCACTTTACAGTGGCAGATCTATCCGTCACGCTCCCGCTCGTGCCGGACGAAGCTGACATCACCCCGATCAATCAGATCAAACTCGCGATCCATGCCGAGGATCCCTCCGCCCTCCTCGCGGCCGCTGAAGATGTCCACTACGCCGACCTCGCCGAGCTCTACCAAGACCTCGATGATGAAGAACGCGATTTCTTCATGAAAACCATCGGACCAGAGCTCGCCACCGATGTCGTGGCCGAACTTCCCGATACCCTGATCGAAGACGCACTCAGTCACTTCAAGCCCGCTCAACTCCGCTTTCTTCTCAGCAATCTCTCCGATGACGACCGTGTCGATATTTTCCAAGTCGTCTCCGAAGAAGCCCAGGTCCGCTTCTTTTCCCTGTTAGGTCCACGCGACAAAGAACTGACCAAGAACCTCCTCAAATACGAGGAAGATACCGCTGGAGGACGTATGACCACCCATGTCGGTCGTATCACCGCCGACATGACGGTGAAACAGGCCATCGCTGTGCTCCGTCGTGATCGGGAAGACGCGGAAACCCTCGCCCGTATTTTTGTGGTCGATGAACAAGGCCGACTCGTCGGAAAAGTCCGCCTCCGTGATCTCGCCTTCGAAACCTGGGATACCCCCATTCGCGACATCATGGAGGATGCCGATGAATTCATCCTGGCCAGTGCCGACCAAGAGGAGGCCGCGCGCACGCTTTCCAAATACGACCTGGTGGTTCTCCCCGTGGTCGATGAATTCCATCACCTGCTCGGCGTCATCACCTATGATGACGCGCTGGAAATTCTCCAGGAAGAATCCACGGAGGACATCGAAAAACTTGCGGGTATCGGTGGTGAACAAGACGAGCTTTCTTATCTAAACACCAGCTCAACCAGCCACTTCCGCCGCCGAGTCAAATGGCTGGTTGGCCTCGCCTTCCTGTCCATCGCGTCCGGATACGTGATGTTCCGTTTTTCGGAAACCCTCGAGAAAGCCTTCGTGCTCTCGCTGTTCCTTCCCATGGTGGTCGCCGCAGGCGGAAACTCCGGCGGCCAATCCGCCACCATGGTTATCCGCGCCCTGGCCCTCGGCGAAATCGATCGCGGCAGCGTGCTTAGAATCGCATGGAAAGAAATGCGCACCGGGCTTTTCCTCGGTCTCACCCTTGGAATTTTCATGGCCGCTTTCATCACCTTCATCCTTCCCTCGCTCCAACTCACCCCAAATCCCAGTTTCTCTTTCCTCAAACTCTCCCTCGCCGTCGGCTCGGCTCTCACCCTCCAAGTCCTCTCCGCAACCGTACTCGGCGCCATGCTGCCCATCACCGCCAGAGCCATCAAACTCGACCCCGCCGTCGTCTCCTCTCCCTCTCTCGCATCCACCGTCGATGTCTCCGGCATGCTCATCTATTTCAGCACCGCATCCATCATACTGAATCTCTGACGATTTCCATTTTAAGATTTAAGATTTTGAAATCTTCACCTAGGGTATGGGTATGAATGCGCTCATCACTCACCTTGAGGACGGACAAGAACTCACTCCGCGCGAAATCGATGTCGCCGCCGAACTTCTGTTAGATCCCTCTGTGGAGAATTCCAAAAAAGAGAAACTCCTGCTCGCTCTCGCGAAAAAAGGCGAATCCCCGGCGGAAATTGCCGGTTTTGTCGAAGCTTTTCTCGGACACGCAGTCGACCCACAAATCGATGGACTCGACCTCCCCGGCCCCACCCTCGATGTCTGTGGCACCGGTGGCGATCAACTCGATCTTTTCAACATTTCAACCACCTCGATGTTCGTCGCAGCTGCCGCAGGAGCCATCGTGGTCAAACACGGAAACCGCGGCATTACCTCCAAAAGCGGTGGCGCCGATGTACTCGAAGCACTCGGTATCCGCATCGATCTCCAACCCGATGGCTTTCGCCGCTGCATCGAAACCGCAGGTGTGGGTTTCCTGTTTGCGCCGAATTACCACCCCGCATTCAAAGCGGTCGCCCAAGTGAGAAAAAATCTCGCTGCGTCCGGTCACCGCACCATATTCAATCTCATCGGCCCTCTCCTTAACCCTGCGCGACCCGAATGCCAGCTCGTCGGTGTGAACGATGAAACCCTCTGCTCCACCTTCGCCGAAATCCTACAACGACTTGGCCGAGAGAGCGCATGGGTCGTCAGCGGAAAAGCCTCCTGCGGCAGATCCGTCGATGAAATCTCCCTGATGGGCTCCACCCGCATCTGCAAAGCCGGCTCTTATCAGGACCTCGAAGACGAGGAAATCACTCCCGAAGATTTCGGTTTCCGCAAAGCCCTCATCGAGGATCTCAAAGGCGGAGACGCGAAAACCAATGCCGCCATCCTCGAAAACATCCTCTCCGGAAAAGAAACCGGACCCAAACTCGACATCGTTCTCCTCAACTCCGCCGCCGCCATCACCTGCGCCGGCCTCGCCGACCACATGGAAGACGCCATCGAGGTGGCCCGTGAGACCATCAGCTCCGGCGCCGCGCTGGATCGCCTGAGACTCCTCCAAACAGCCTCCAAAGATTGATTCTTATCTTTCACTGATCACCGATCACTTTCAACTAGTCACTCATCAGGCAAACAAAGGACTTGACGCCTCGCGCTTTGCCATCTTCATTCCGCGCGCCCGCGTTTTTTCGCGTGTGCCCATCTAATGGGTGGATTGTCTCCATATCTCTCGTTTCACAGCAGCTCAGCCATCATGTCCTCCAAGAATTCCGCGAAAAAACCCGCAGCAAAATCGGCCTCAAAACCCGCATCAAAATCCAAACCTGCTGCGAAGCCCGCACCCAAAGCAAAAACCGCTGCCAAGCCCGCCGCTCAGAAACCTGCTGCGAAACCCGCCCCGAAATCCAAGCCAGCCGCAGTCACCGCAAAACCCGCTGTCAAATCCAAGCCCGCTCCTGCGAAAGCAGGCAAATCGGCTCCTGCCAAAACTGCCGCCAAACCCGCAGCCGCTCCGGCCGCAAAATCCAAACCAGCGGAGCAGCCCAAAGCCGCTGAGAAAAAACCAGCCGCCAAGCCGGTCGAAAAATTGAGCGAGAAACCCGCAGCCGCCAAACCTCCAGCGAAGTCCAAAGAGATCAAAACCGTCACTCTCTCTGCAAACCCCACCATTGCGGAAATCATCGCCGCCTCACAACCCGGAGCCAAAGAAGTCAAAGCTCCCAAAAAAGATCCCAAACGCCGGATCGACACGCCTGAAATCCAGGAAAAAATCCGCGAGCTGATCAAACTCGCCAAGGAGCAGGAATACCTCACCTACGACGACATCAACGAAATCCTCCCCAACGACCTCGTCGATCCCGATGACGTCGAGGCGATCATGGAGCGCCTCCGCAATATGGAGTTCGATATCATCGATGCCTCGGAAGTTGACCGCTTCAAGGACAAGAAACGCGACGACGGAGATGGCGAGGAAGAGGAAGCCAAAACCGATCAGAAACTCGACATCCTCGACGACCCCGTCCGGATGTATCTCAAACAAATGGGACAAGTCCCCCTGCTCACCCGTGAACAGGAAGTGGAGATTTCCAAACGCATTGAGGACGCGGAAATCGAGGTTTCCAAGAACCTCCACCGCTTCGGTTTCATCTCCGAACTCTATCTCGAACTCGCCGACAATCTCAACAAAGGCAAGGAACGTTTCGACCGCGTTATCCTCGACAAGAAAATCGAGTCCCGCGAGCGCTACATGAAAGGCCTGCCGAAACTTTGCGAGCAACTCAAACAACTCCACGAGGAAAACGACGACATCTTCCGCCAGCTCGCCAGCAAGGCACCTCGCGGGAAGAAAAAACTCGAGGAAACTTTCGAGAAAAATCTCGCCTCCATGCACCGCCTCTACGTGCGTTTCTACTACAAGCAGAAAGTCGTTGAAGACTTCTGCGAGCAGGTCGAGGAATACGTCCAGAATTTCTGGAAATACCAACGTCGCCTCAAAACCCACCCTGACGACAAGGAGTTCACCACCAAGATGCGCGAAGTCCAACAGCGCTGCTGGCTCAACGACGAAAACTTCGAACAAGCCTACAAGGATCTCCGCCAATGGATGAAATCCGCCCTCAAAGCGAAAACCGAAATGGTCGAGGCCAACCTCCGTCTGGTGATCTCCATCGCCAAGAAATACACCAACCGCGGACTTTCCTTCCTTGACCTCATTCAGGAAGGCAACATGGGCCTGATGAAAGCCGTCGAAAAATTCGAATACCGCCGCGGTTACAAATTCTCCACCTACGCCACCTGGTGGATTCGCCAAGCCATCACCCGCTCGATCGCCGACCAAGCCCGCACGATCCGTATCCCGGTCCACATGATCGAAACGATCAACAAACTGATGCGCGTTCAGAAACAACTCGTGCAGGAATACGGCCGCGAACCCTCACCCGAGGAAATCGCCGAGGAAATCCACCTTCCCGTCGAACGCGTCCGCGCCGTTCTCAAGATGGCTCAACAACCCATCTCCCTCCAAGCGCCCGTCGGTGACTCGGACGACACTTCTTTCGGTGACTTCATCGAAGACAAAGCCGCCGACAACCCGATGGAAGAAGCCGGTTTCTCGATGTTGAAAGACAAAATCAAAGATGTCCTCGATACTCTAACCGAACGCGAACGCGAAGTTCTCGAACAACGCTTCGGCCTCAAGGACGGCTACTCCCGCACTCTCGAAGAAGTCGGTCGCCAGTTCCAGGTCACCCGCGAACGGATCCGTCAGATCGAAGCCAAAGCCCTCCGCAAAATGCGCCACCCCACCCGCATCCGCAAACTCGAAGGCTTCATCGAACTGCCGGGGGCTTAAAAATCTAAGTCTCAAATTTCAAAATCCAACGAAGAGCAACGGCTCAGTTCTAGCTCTTCGTTGAATGAACTTTGAGCGTCAGCAAACGGATCTTTGATACGAAGTCTAGTTTCATAGCCGTCAGGCAAATTTGAGATTTGAAATTTATGCAGCCCGAAGACTTCACCAAAATCGAATCCATCTTCGTCCGTCACCGCAACTGCCTGATGGTTCGCGGCCAATTCACCGGCATCTACACGGATTACTATCTCCACCTTATGGAGAACGAAATTCGTTACCTCGGCGAACTCGATCAAATGCTCAAAGACGCCCTCGCCGTCCTCACCCTTCACCTGACCGCCCGCCCGTGGAACGAGACCATCGCCTGGACCGCCAACCTCCGCGCCCCACGCATCAACCTCTTCGTCACTGGCTCATCCAACAACGCCAACATCACCGGTCGCGTTTTCACCGAAAACATCCGTGAACCCGATCGTAATTTTTTCTACTCCCAGACCACTACCGACACTTCACGAGAACCCCGTATGTCGACCCTCGAAGTCGACGGACGGGATCCTATCTCATGGATCTCCCAATTCTACGACCAATCCGAACAACGCCCCGCCCGCGCCTTTCGCCTCGCTGACGAAAATTTCGTCCTCATTGCCGCCCAACCGGATGCCGATCTCGAATGGCTGGCCAACCTCACCACAGCCGACGTCGAAAAAATCGAAACCACCGAGGAAACCAAACTCCTCGAAACCCGCCCGTTCCGTTTCCACTGTGGCTGCAACCTTGATCGTATCCTCCCCATCCTCGGCGGCTGGCGCGAGAAACCAGACGAACTGTTTCACGACGCCCAAGAAATCAAAATCCAATGCCCCAGATGCGCTGGGAATTACATCGTGACTCGGGATATGCTGCAATAAGTCCCATGGATCCTATACGACCCATTTTATCATCCCCAGTCAGTTCAAAAAAACTTGAACAACACCGCCGTTCTCCCTATCCCTAGGGAGTGGAATTAGCCACCTCCAAAACCCAAAACCCCAGCCTCACCGCCCTCGAATCCCAGGTGGTGGACTTTTTTGTTGATGGTGTGCGTGTCCTAGGTCTGCCCAAATCGATTGGGGAAATCTACGGCCTGCTCTTCATTTCCACATCACCACTGTCGCTGGACGACCTCGTTTCCAAACTCGGAATCTCCAAAGGTTCCGCCAGCCAAGGCCTGCGCACTCTCAAAACCCTCGGTGCCGTGCGCGAAACCACCTCGGACAACAACGATCGCAGAACCTATTACGAACCCGCAACCGAGCTCAAACGCCTCGTCGGCGGCTTCATTCGCGAACAAGTCCGACCTCATCTCGACAGCGGAAAATCGAAACTCCAACAGCTCTCCCAAACCGCCGCCATCTGCACCGACCCTGACGAGCGGGCTTTTTTCAACGAACGCATCGAACGCATCGAAGCCTGGATGAAACGCGCGGGCCAAGTCCTGCCCATGCTCCAGAAAATCCTTGGCCAATGAACCCCGAACCTCCATCCACCAGCCAATGGTTCTGCGTTCGGACCCAAACCAAACGCGAACACATCGCCGCCAAACATTTGCGTGATCTCGGAAATATCGAGGTTTTTTGCCCGCGCATCAAATACCGCAAAGCCACCCGCCGTGGAAAAGTCTGGTGGCTCGAACCCCTCTTCCCCGGTTACGTGCTGGCCAAGTTCAATCTCATGGAAATGGAACGCGCCGTCACCTTTGCCCAGGGAGTTCGCGGTCTCGTGCGCTTTGGTCAAAAAATCCCTCCCATCCGAGAATCTTTTGTCGATTCCCTGATCCGTGAATTCTCGCAGCAATCCCATGACGAACCCGAACTCATCACTCTTTCCCCATCTTTGTTCATCGGTGATGAAGTCGAAATCGCCCACGGTCCCTTCCAGGGCATGAAAGGCACCATCCAATCCATCACTCCTGCCAAAGAACGCGTCAACATCCTGCTCGAATTCCTCGGCCAAACCCAACCCATCAGCCTCGATCTCTTCTCCATCCTCCTCCCCAACAAGCCCGTCCCAAGTTTCTAACCCAACCGCCCCATCAAGGTCGGCAACCCACATCAACCCGAAACCTCACACAGGTTTTCTTTCAATCCCGAAAGAATTGACCAAGGGCGGCAGCGTCTTTAAATAAAAACTGAAACGCTGAAAAACTGAAACGCTGAAATAAAAAATGCTTCGCTCTGCTTTCAGTCTTTCACATTTCACCTCTTAATTTCAGCTTTTCAGCGTTTTAGTTTTTCAGCTTTTACCCAATGAAACTCTTCATCTCAGGTCACCGCGGCATGGTCGGCTCTGCGCTCGTTCGCAAAGCCACCGCCCTCGGCATCGAAACCCTCACCACCTCGCGCTCCGAACTCGACCTCACCAACCAGTCCGCGGTCTTCGATTTCCTCAAACAAAACGCCCCGGACACGGTCATCATCGCCGCGGCAAAAGTTGGCGGTATCCACGCGAACTCCACCTACCCGGCTGATTTCATCTACGAAAACCTCGCCATCGCCGCCAACCTCATCGAGGGCTCACGCCGTGCCAATATCCCTCGCGTGCTTTTCCTCGGATCCTCCTGCATCTATCCGAAACATGCCCCCCAACCCATGCCGGAAACCTGCCTCCTCGCCTCTCCGCTGGAAACCACCAACGAAGCCTACGCTATCGCCAAAATCGCCGGCCTGAAAATGTGCCAGCACTACCGCGCCCAGCACGGCCTGCTCTACCATTCTGCCATGCCCACCAACCTCTATGGTCCGGGCGACAACTATCACGCGGAAAATTCCCACGTCATCCCCGCCCTCATCCGCCGTTTCCACGAGGCAAAACAAAACAACTCCCCCACTGTCACCATCTGGGGAACCGGAACACCCTGCCGCGAATTTCTTCATACCGACGACCTCGCCTCTGCCTGCTTCCACCTCCTCTCACTCCCCAACCCTCCGGATTGGGTCAACGTCGGCACCGGCATCGATCTCACCATCCTTGACCTTGCCAAACTCATCGCCAAAACCGTTGGATTCAGCGGGGAAATCCTCACCGATCCCACCAAACCCGACGGCACACCGAAAAAACTCCTCGATATCTCCCTCATCCAATCCACCGGCTGGTCGCCGAAAATTTCTTTCGAGCAAGGGTTGGAAGAAGCCTACAAAGACTTCTTGTCATCCCTCGCCACCGGCGAGGCCAGACTCTGAAGGTAGGGCACTCTGGCCCAGAGCGCCGCGCGAAGGGAAATCGCATGTATTTCTTCATTGATTCATCCAATAATTCCCCATTCCATGCGGCGCCCTCGGCGATGGCGCCCTACCTGGCTTAAGAACTAAAAGCATTAAGATATTCCAAAACCTCCTCGCTCCACGCTCCAAACTCTATGAAACGCGCATTAATAACCGGCATCACAGGCCAAGACGGCTCCTACCTCGCAGAATTCCTTTTGGAAAAGGGATACGAAGTCCACGGCATCAAACGCCGCGCTTCCCTTTTCAACACCCAACGGGTCGATCACATCTACGAAGATCCGCATATCGAAAATTCGCGTTTCAAACTCCACTACGGCGACCTGACCGATTCCTCCAACCTCACCCGCATCATTTCCGAGGTTCAACCCGATGAAATCTACAATCTCGGGGCCCAATCCCACGTCGCCGTCTCCTTCGAGGCTCCGGAATACACCGCGGATGTGGATGCCATGGGCGCGCTCCGCCTGTTGGAAGCCATCCGTTTCCTCGGGCTAGAAAAGAAAACCCGCTTCTACCAAGCCTCAACCTCCGAGCTCTACGGCCAGGTCCGGGAAATCCCTCAAACCGAAACCACACCGTTCCACCCGCGTTCGCCTTACGCAGTCGCCAAAATGTATGCTTACTGGATCACCGTGAACTACCGCGAGGCCTACGGCATCTACGCCTGCAACGGCATCCTTTTCAACCACGAGTCTCCACGCCGTGGCGAAACCTTCGTCACCCGCAAAATCACCCGTGGTATCGCCAACATCGCCCAAGGCCTCGAATCCTGCCTCTACCTTGGCAACATGGACGCCCTTCGCGACTGGGGTCACGCCAAGGACTACGTCCGCATGCAATGGATGATGCTCCAGCAGGAAAGCCCCGACGATTTCGTCATCGCCACCGGCAAACAAATTTCTGTTAGGGAATTCGTCAAATTGTCCGCCATCGAAGCCGGCATCGAACTCTCCTTCTCCGGCACCGGCGTCGATGAAATCGCCACCATCGCAAAAATCACGGATCCCTCGAAATGCCCTGAAGCAAAAGTCGGCGACGTCATCGTCCGCGTCGATCCCCGCTACTTCCGCCCCGCGGAAGTCGAAACCCTCCTCGGAGACCCCACCAAAGCCAAAAACAAACTCGGTTGGGTTCCGGAAATCACCGTCGAGGAAATGTGCGCCGAAATGGTCGCCGCCGACCTCGATACCGCCCGCCAACATGCTCTTTTGAAAAAGCATGGTCATAGCGTCAGTGTCTCAAGGGAATAAAAGCTAAAAAACTGAAACGCTGAAACGCTGAAAGCAAAATGAGCGTTAGCGAATTAACATATAAGCAAAGCACACCGGCTTGGACGGAATGTAATGGAGTCAAATAAGACCAGCGCTCTGCGATTTAAAATCAGCAAACACCAGCCCTTTGTTCCTCTTATTTAAGTTTTTTAGTTTCTCAGCATTTCAGCTTTTAACTCTTAACTTTCAGCTTTTCAGCTTTTTAGTATTTCAGCGTTTACCCAGCAATGCGCAGCATCAGCGTCATTCACCTCCCTGTTGCCGTCACCGACTACGCCGGCGCCGTTGCCTGGATATTGGAAAAAGCCAAGCTCGCCGACAAGGCCTACGCCGTTGATCCCGCCAACACCCACGTCGCCGCTCTGGCTCGCCATGATCTCGATTTCAGGGAAACGATGAGCAAGTTCGACCTCATCACACCCGATGGCATGCCGCTCGTCTGGTCGATCAACGCCCAACTCCCACCACTGGAAAAACTAACAGATCGCGTTTACGGCCCCAACCTGATGCTTAGAACCTTCTCCGCATCAAATACGCCGGACTCACCCTACCGCCACTTTCTGTTAGGAGGAAAATCCAGCACCCTCTCAAAACTCACCGAACGATTTTCCAGAGAATTCCCCAACACCGTCATCGCCGATACTTACTCACCTCCCTTCGGCGAATGGCCGGAATCGGAAATCGAAACCATCATTGAGAAAATCCGCGCCTCCCGCGCCAACTTGATCTGGGTCGGACTCGGCTGCCCCAAACAGGAAACCTGGATCGCGAAAAACAAACATCGCCTGCCACCCGGCGTCTACTTTGCCATCGGAGCCGCCTTCGCCTTCCACGCCGGTGAAGTCAAACAAGCCCCGCCCTCCCTCCAAAAACTCGGCCTCGAATGGCTCTACCGCCTGCTCGCCGAACCCCGCCGCCTCTTCAAACGCTATTTCACTTACAACTCCCTTTTCCTCTACTACTCCCTGAAAGATCATCGGACCCAGTAAACATAGGTCTTATAAGTCCCATAGGCCCTATACCAAGATCCGCCTACCAAGTCACAAAATCGTCACAACAATAAAGCTCCTACATCATCCTTCCACTGATCACTGATCTCTCCCTCTCCCACCTCTCTTCATTGAGACTTGAAATTTGAAATTTGTATGAAAATTAATTCCATCTGCTGCCTCGGTGCCGGTTACGTCGGAGGCCCCACCATGGCCATGATTGCCGCCAAATGCCCGCACATCCGGGTCACGGTATGCGACATGAACCAGGCCCGCATCGACGCATGGAATTCCGACACCCTCCCCGTTTACGAACCCGGGCTCGATGAAATCGTCGAGTCCGTTCGTGGAAAAAACCTCCACTTCACCACCGATATCAAAGCCTCGATCGCCGCAGCCGATCTCATCTTTGTCTCCGTCGGCACCCCCACCAAATCCTACGGCATCGGTGCCGGACGCGCGGCAGATCTCCGCTACATCGAATCCGCCGCCCGCCTGATCGCGGAAGTTTCCAAAGGCCACAAAATCATCGTCGAGAAATCCACCATTCCCGTCAAAACCGCCTGCGCGATCCAGTCCATCCTCGCAGCCAACTCCTCCTCCTGCGCCACCTTCCAGGTCCTTTCCAATCCGGAATTCCTCGCCGAAGGCACCGCCGTCTCGGATCTCCAAAACCCCGACCGCATCCTCATCGGCGGCGAACAAACCCCCGAAGGCCTCGCCGCCGTCGAAGCCCTCGTCTCCGTTTACGCCAACTGGGTCCCACGCGAAAAAATCATCACCACCAACCTTTGGTCCTCCGAGCTCTCCAAACTCGTCGCCAACGCCTTCCTCGCCCAACGCATCTCCTCCATCAACTCCATCTCCGCCCTCTGCGAAGCCACCGGCGCCGACGTCAACGAAGTCGCACGCGCCATCGGAACCGACTCCCGCATCGGTCCCAAATTCCTCAAAGCCTCCGTCGGCTTCGGCGGCTCCTGCTTCCAAAAGGATCTCCTCAACCTCGTCTACCTCTGCGAGTCCTTCAACCTCCCCGAAGTCGCCGCTTACTGGAACAGCGTCATCCAGATCAACGAATGGCAAAAATCCCGCTTCGTCGGAAAAATCGTCCGCACCCTTTTCAACACCGTCTCCGGAAAACGCATCGCCATCCTCGGCTTCGCCTTCAAAAAGGACACCAACGACACCCGTGAGTCCGCCGCCATCAAGGTCGTACGCGACCTCCTCATCGAAAACGCCCACGTCGCCCTTTACGATCCGCGAGTTCCGAAAGAAACCATCCACCGCGACCTGTTAGAAGTTGGCATTTCCCAAACCCTCATCGATTCCAATCTCGAAATCGTGGCCGACCCCTATACCGCCGCCAACGGCGCCCACGCCCTCGCCACCCTCACCGAATGGGACGAATTCCGTGAGCTCGATCTCAAGAAAATCTACGACATCATGCTCAAACCCGCCTTCGTCTTCGACGGCCGCGCCATCCTCCCCGCCGAAGCCCTCGCCAAACACGGCTTCGATGCGTTCATTATCGGCAAGGGATAATGAAGAAGTCAAAGGTCTAAAAGTCGAAAGTCAAAAGTCGATGTTCCAGCTTACCCAATCGCACCAGCGATTCTAACTAAGACCTTCGACTTCTTCAGCCGACCTTCGACCTTTAAACTTCTTCTATTGAACTACGACTTTCCGATCCCCCCATTCATTAAAATGACCGCAAAAAAATTTGAAGACCTTAGGATCTGGCAAGATGCCAGAATTCAAGCGAATGCCATATATGATTCTTTCGGTTCCGATTCCATCTCCGCTCGTGACTTCGGCTTCCGTGACCAAATTCAACGCTGCGGAGTCTCGGTGATGAACAACATTGCCGAAGGTTTCGAGCGCAAGACAGATCAGGATTTCGCCAGATTCCTAGACATAGCTAAAGGATCAAATGGCGAAGTCCGCAGCATGCTCTATCTCGCCGAAGACCGACAATACCTCCCCTTCGATCTAGCCGAGCAAATGAGAAGCATCAGTGAAAACCTCAGTCGAGCCATCGAATCCCTAGCCAAACACCTCCGCAAATAATCAAGCCAACAGTCTTAAAGTCTTAAAGTCGATGTTCCAGTCCTTCACAAACAATCGCACTAGCGATTAAAACTAAGACTTTGACTCCACTTCGTTCCGTCTAAGCCCACACGGCTTCGCCAATATTTGAATGGCTCAAAACGATTCGCTCTGCGTTCAGACCTTCGACCTTTAGACTTCTTCCTCCGACCTTCGACATCTCCAAAATCCAATCGCACCAGCGATTGTAATATAGACTTTCAGACTTTCGACCTTCAGACTTCTTCAAATGAACATTTTCCCCGAATTCCACCGCTTCCTCAACCGGCACGACAAGGAAGTTCTGTTAGACCAGCAAGGCCTCGCCATCTGGATGTGCGGACTTTCCGGATCCGGAAAATCCACCATCGCCAACGCTGCCGAGCGCGTCCTCCATCAACAAGGCCGCTTCACCATCATTCTCGATGGCGACAACCTGCGCACCGGCCTCAATACCAATCTCGGTTTTTCGGATGAAGACCGTCTTGAAAACATTCGTCGCATCGCAGAACTCACCAAAATCCTCGTCAACAACGGCGTCATCGTCTTCATCTCCGCCATCACCCCGCGCGGCGAACTGCGCGACCTCGCACGCGGCATCGTCGGTGAGGAAAACCTCTTCGAGGTCTACGTCAAAGCCTCCTTCGAAGCCTGCGAGAAACGCGACGTCAAAGGCCTCTACGCCAAAGCCGCACGCGGCGAAATCGCCAACTTCACCGGCCGCGACAACTCCTTCGAACCTCCCCTCAACCCCGACCTCACCCTCGACACCGAACAAACCACCATCGAAGAAGCCGCCATCGAATTGGTAGAGGCAGTCCGCGAGAGGATAGGGCGCTAGCGCTTGTTCTTGGTTCCTAGTTCTTGGTTCTTGGTTCTTGCTGATCCCGTGAAACCATAAGTCCTATAGGACCTATAAGACTTATTTCCACAACCCCAGCCTTATACCTTAGTAAATTACCCATTTTACTAATTATTTCTTGACCCGCCCCCGAATCTCCCCCAAAACCCCGCCCGCCAGAAATAAATTCTGAAAAACTAAAACGCTGAAAAGCTGAAATTAAACACAGCGCTTCGCGAGTTTTCTCAGCTTCTACCTCTTTATTTTAGCTTTTCAGCATTTCAGATTTTCAGCTTTTACCCACAAAATGAACTACAACCTCTCCCATCTCGATCAACTCGAAGCCGAAGCCATCTTCATTCTTCGCGAGACCGCCGCCCAATTCGAAAACCCGGCTCTCCTTTTCTCAGGCGGAAAAGACTCCATCGTCATGGCATGGCTCGCGAAAAAAGCCTTCTGGCCCGCACGCCCTCCCTTTCCTCTCGTCCATGTCGATACCGGCCACAACTTCGAGGAAACCATGGTCTATCGCGATGAGTTCGTGAAACTCCTGCGTGCCCAGCTGGTCGTCGGCTACGTCCAGGAATCCATCGACACCGGCCGTGTCGTTGAGGAAACCGGCCCCAATGCCTCACGCAACAAACTCCAAACCGTCACCCTCCTCGATACCATCGAGAAACATCAATACGATGCCTGCCTCGGTGGCGGACGTCGCGACGAGGAAAAAGCCCGCGCCAAAGAACGCTTCTTCTCCCACCGCGACGACTTCGGCCAATGGGATCCCAAAAACCAACGCCCCGAACTCTGGAACCTCTTCAACGGCCGTAAAAACCCCGGCGAACACTTCCGCGTCTTCCCGCTCTCCAACTTCACCGAGATGGACATCTGGATGTATATCAAACGCGAGGAAATCCCTCTCCCATCCATCTACTTCGCCCACGAACGTGAAATCTTCGAGCGCAACGGCCAGCTTCTTGCCGTCACCGATTTCCTCAAACCCCAGGAACACGAAACCGTCGAAAAACGCATCGTCCGCTTCCGCACCATCGGCGACGCCACCTGCACCGGCGCCGTCGAATCCCACGCCTCAAACCTCGACGAAGTCATTGCCGAAGTCGCCGCCGCCCGCCAAACCGAACGCGGCACCCGCGCCGACGACAAACGCTCCGAAACCGCAATGGAAGACCGCAAGAAAGAAGGATA
>CBFGOP010000026.1:0-24307 GCA_965650415.1 uncultured Prosthecobacter sp.
CCTCCAACAACTCGTGATGGAGTCGCTCGGTAAAGAAAAGGATCTCGACGGCAATATCGTGAATCAGGGAATCGCGGTCTATGGCAACAAAGGCTCCACCGACCAACACGCCTACGTGCAGCAACTTCGCGAGGGCGTGAACAATTTCTTTGCGACCTTCATCGAGGTGCGCCATGGCCGCCAGGGCAAATCCATCGAGGTCGATCCCGGAAACACCAGCCAGGATTACTTGCAGGGATTCCTGCGCGGCACCCGCAACGCGCTTTACGAAAACGGTCGCAAATCGCTCACGATCTCCATCTTCGAAGTCACCCCGTTCACGCTAGGAATGTTGATAGCCTTGTTTGAGCGCGCGGTTTCGTTCTACGCATCTCTGGTCAATATCAACGCCTATCACCAACCTGGTGTTGAGGCAGGAAAGGCAGCGGCAGCAACTTTCCTCGAACTCCTCGGACGTGTGCGCGGTCGCTTGGTTTCGGAAGCCAAACACGCCGAACAGGTCGCCTTCGAAGTCGATGGCGATCCCGAGGCCGTTTACCACTGCTTGGTCCACCTCGCCAACAACGGCGAGGCCCAAATGTCCATGGGTAAAACCCCGGCTGAAGACTTGTTCCAGCTCTAATTTCAAATCCGCCACAAGGATTTGATTTTCATACAACAAATTTGGAGTTTCAACTTGGCGATGAACGGTTAAGTTCCCGCCATGATCCAAATCACTGACAAAGCCATCGCGGAACTCGTGGCCTTGCTGAAGAGCAAGGCGGCATCTCCACAGGCGGGCTTGCGCTTGGGTGTCAGCAAGGGCGGTTGTGCAGGTTGGCAATATGAGATGAAAGTGGCGGAGCCCGGGGCAGGCGATGAAGTCGTCGAGCTCGGCGGTGCGCGTGTGATCGTGGCGGCGGACAGTTTGGAAAAATTGAGAGGCTGTGAAATCGATTACTCGGATGATCTAACCGATGCCGGATTTAAGATTCACAATCCCAAGGCCCGTCGTTCCTGTGGTTGTGGCACTTCGTTCGAACCCGAAGACGAACCGGAAGGCAGCGGTGCGGAAGATGGAGAAGTCTGTGGCGGGGGAGGCGCGGCTTAATCTGTGCCTCCGAACAACCGCAACCCTCAGGAGGAGGAAATCGAAGTGCCAAAACCGGCGTTCTATTGGTGGACGCTCGCCAATATTTTGGCCGCTTCCTTCGCGTTGATCAGTTGGGTGCTGTGCCTGCATATTTTCGGAAATCCGGAAATTCCCAGAAACTACGCCATTCTCAAATGGCTCGGGCGGTTGCCGGAACTCAAACGCTACACCGTTTTGGATGTTCCTAACGGAAATGCATTGGGGCCCACCGAACTTTATGGAAAATATTTCGGACTCAGCGATGAAAAGCGTGAGAAACTCAATGCTCTTCTGGTTAGGAACTACATGCGCAATTTTCAAAAAAACCTGCTGCTGACCTATGCGGAAGGCGAGTATCAGGTCGTGGATGTCACAAAATTGGAAAAAGGGGATTTCATCTATCCGGGTTTTGCCATCCGCGCACAAGCCATGGTCAAGCAGGATGATTTCGCACAAGCCGTCGGCTTTCCTGTGGTTCTGGAATATCTTTTTCCCACCAGTGATATCGAGTCGGTTTACCAGTTCAACGCCGGAGACATCCTTGAGGTGAACAAAAACCCGAACTGCGCCGCGATCATCCACGTTTCAAAAACGATTGTGGACGAGGAGCCGGCGCTTAAAGTCACAGCCGTGCCGATTGCTTACGGCCCCTACCGCGTTGGCGAAGAGACAACCCTTGCGATCGAGCCGCCCGAGATCATGAATCCCGGGCCGACCCTGCCGATTTGGAAATAGTTAGAGATAGACCTTTTTTCCATCGTTCTGTGCGGACTCATAGACCGCACGAATCAAGGCCACGGCCTTGCGGGCTTCGGTGGCGTTGGTCTTGCAAACCCGACCTTCCTGAATCGATTGAACGACTTCTTCGAAGTTACGTTGGTGCTGATAGAAATTGATCGCCTTTGGATCGTTCGCTCCCAGTCCCGCGCCCTGACCCTTCATGAGGGTGCTGCGGATTTCCGCATCCTCGGGTTTTTCATGCATGAAATCCCAGATCTCGAACGCCTCGTCTGCAAGGAACACAGAACCCTCGGTTCCAGAGAGCTGGACGCGTGCGGGATGGCCGTCCTTGGACCAGGTGCAGGTCGAGCACTCGATCACACCTCTTGCCCCATTTTCGAATTCCACGGTGGCAACAACGATGTCCTCCACTTCGATCCGTTCGTGCGCAAGGCAGGCGGCGTTGGCTTGGACCGATTTGATCGGACCTGCGAGATAAATCAGGGCATCGACGGTGTGAATGGATTGGTTCATCAACGCTCCACCTCCATCCAACGCCCATGTCCCGCGCCAGCCAGCGGAATCGTAGTAGGCTTGATCGCGATACCATTTCACGTAAGCCGATGCCGAAGTAAGAACACCGAAGCGACCCTCGTCCGCTGCTTTCTTGAATGCATCCATTCCAGGATGAAAACGGCGGTTGAGTACGGCTGAAAGGGTTTTGCCGTTTTTCTCGGCAGCTGCGATGAGTTGGTCGATCCGCTCGTTGGTGATTTCCAGCGGTTTTTCACAAATGACGTGTTTGCCCGCATTCAGGGAAGCAAGCGCGGGATCAAGGTGCGCACCGGAGGGGGTGCCGATCGTGACAATCTCCAATTCCGGATCTGCCAGAAATCCCTCCATGTTCGAGTAAGCCTTGCAACCATACTCGGAGCCGATTTTTTCCGCAGCCTCGGCACGAAGATCAAAGACCGAGTGAAGCTCTCCACCAGTCATGGCAGTGATTGCTTTGGCGTGAAAGTGGCCGATCATACCGGCGCCGATAATTCCGAATTTCATATGGATATTTGGGGTTGAGTGGGGTGAATGCTGGGATCATTGGGATTTAGGTAGGAGCTGGCAAGATTGGAAATCAAACTTTCCAAAACTGAAGTGTAACCTTTTCGCTGCACACCCGTTGGCCAAGGTGTATATGGAAGCTATCGAAACGAAACCGACAACCGAACAGACGCAGGATCTGGCAACGCTGCTGCTGGATCATCTCAACACATTCCAAGCCTTTGCCCGGCGTCGACTGGGCGATGAGCAGCTTGCCGCCGATGCCGTCCAGGAAAGCCTGCTCAAGGCGATCAAAGCCGAGCCCGACCTCACCGATAGGGAAAACTTGATGGCATGGTTCTATCGCATCCTGCGAAATGTCCTTACCGACCTGCATCGCCGCAACGCGGCAAATGCCCGCGCCATGGCCATCTATGCCGCGGATTTCGACAGCGAATCCGAGGAAACGAAATCCGACCTCTGTGCCTGCCTGCATCCTCTGCTTTCAAGCATGGAACCCGCCTACGCCGATCTCATCCGCCGCCACGACCTCCATGGCATTTCGCAATCCGTGCTCGCCGAACAACTCGAAATCACCCCGAACAACCTCAAGGTCAGAATCCACCGTGCCCGCAAACAGTTGCGCGACCTCCTCCTGAAAACCTGCACCGTATGCGCCAGCCATGGTTGCCTCGATTGCGACTGCGCTCCAAAAGCATAATACCAACCCTTTCCTTCCATGAATCATTCCCATGAAACCAAATCCTGCTGCTCCGTGCACCATCACGATGCGGAGGTTGAAGTCAAACCCTCCGCCAGCGCGAAATATTTCTGCCCGATGTGCCCCGGCGTCGAATCCGATAAGCCCGGCGACTGCCCGATCTGCGGCATGGCGTTGGAGCGAAATCCTCTGTTCGCTCAAGAAGGAAAGGATCCGGAAATCAGACGACTCTCGATCAAATTCTGGATTTCCGCCCTGCTCACATTGCCGGTCTTCCTGATCGCGATGTCGCACCTCGTTCCCGATCTGCACCTGCAGCGCGATATCACGAAATGGATCGAGCTCATTCTTACCACCCCGGTCGTCTTCTGGGCGGGCGGCATGTTTTTCACCAAGGCATGGGTTTCGCTGAAAACCTGGAACCTCAACATGTTCACTCTCATCGCGATCGGCGTGGGAGCAGCGTTCATCTACAGCACCGTCGCGGTGCTCGCCCCGGACCTGTTTCCGGAATCGTTCAAGGAACATGGCGAAGTCGGCCTGTATTTCGAAGCCGCAGCCGTCATCACCGTGCTGGTTCTTATGGGACAATTGTTAGAAGCAAAGGCGCGATCACGCACAGGTGCCGCGATCCAATCCCTCATCGGTCTCGCCGCAAAAACCGCGCATCGCATCGAGCATGGAATCGAAAAGAACGTCCCGATCGAGGCCGTGCTCGTTGGCGATCTCTTGCGCGTGCGCCCCGGAGAAAAAATCCCCATCGATGGAACCATCACGGAAGGTGGTGGCAGCGTGGACGAGTCTATGATCACCGGAGAGCCCATGCCGGTTGAGAAAAAACCCGGCGATACGGTCATCGGAGCCACCATCAACCAGAACGGAAGTTTCGTGATGAGTGTCAGTAAAGTCGGTAGCGAAACCCTGCTTTCCCAAATCATTCACATGGTCGCCAATGCCCAACGCAGCCGCGCACCCATCCAGAGAGTTGCTGACAAGGTCTCCGCCTGGTTCGTTCCAATCGTCCTGATCGTCGCCATCGCAACCTTTGCCATCTGGGCGATGTTCGGCCCTAGTCCCGCCATGGCGTTCGCAATGGTCAACGCCGTTTCCGTCCTCATCATCGCCTGTCCATGCGCCCTCGGCTTGGCCACGCCGATGTCGATGATGGTTGGCATCGGCCGCGCTGCTAGTTCCGGAATCCTAGTCAAGAACGCAGCAGCTCTCCAACATGCGGAGAAAATCACTCACCTCGTCGTGGACAAAACCGGCACACTCACGGAAGGAAAACCCCGCGTCACCAACATCATCTGTACCTCAGGCGACCCATCACGCCTCATTTTACTCGCGGCTTCCGTCGAGTCCATGAGCGAACACCCGCTGGCACGGGCCATCGTCAACCAAAAGAGCATCTCAACTAACAAACTGCTACCGGTGACGGGTTTTCAATCGACCACCGGAGGCGGCGTCAAGGCTGACATCCACGATACCCGCGTCATAATCGGCAAACCGGATTTTCTAACAGACTATGGAGTTCCAATCCCCGATGATCTCAGAAAGCAAGCCAGCGATTTCCTGGCCGATGCCAAAACCGTCGTCTGGGTTGCGTTCGACTACGATGTCGCAGGCTTTTTCGTGATCGCCGATCCGGTAAAAAAATCCACGCCCTTGGCGCTGCAGTATCTCCATGATCTCGGCATCGAGGTCATCATGTGTACCGGAGATCACCGCTCCACCGCCCACAGCGTCGCTCGCGAACTGGAGATCGATGAAATCCATCCTGAAATGATGCCGCAGGATAAAATCGAAATCATCCGTAAGCTGAAGTCGAGTGGAGCCGTGGTTGCGATGGCTGGAGACGGTATCAATGACGCCCCGGCTCTCGCCGGAGCCGATGTCGGAATCGCCATGGGCAGAGGATCCGATGTCGCAATCGAGAGTGCAGGGATCACTCTCGTCAAAGGAGATCTCATGGGCATCGTCCATGCGATCCTGCTGAGCAAGGCCACCATGTCGAACATCCGCCAGAACCTTTTCTTCGCGTTCTTCTACAACTTTGTCGGCATCCCTATCGCCGCCGGCGCTCTCTATCCTGTTTTTGGAATTCTCCTCAGCCCCATGATTGCCGGTGCCGCTATGAGCTTCTCATCGGTCTCGGTGATTTTGAATGCGCTGAGGTTGAGAAAGGGGAGAATTTGAGGAGGGTAAGGTCGGCGAGGAATCTAGAGAGTCTCCATTCGATCAATTGCGATGTTTGGGTTTGGTTTTGAGATACAGAGAAAGACTGCTGAATCTGAAAGTATCGGAAACATGACTACACATTCAGTGGAGATGATTCGTACACAGTTGCGCAGTGGCACTTTTTGCTGGGTTGAAAACCGCGAGCAAGCGAAGCGCTTCGAATGGTGGAGGCGAGGGGAGTCGAACCCCTGTCCGGAACGCCGTCTACGATGGTATCTACACGTTTAGTGGGTCATCTGGGATTTCGGAAAGGCTGGGCTGACTCACGGCGTTGCGTTTCCTAGAAACCTGTTTGATCTCGAAAGAGAACCCGGTTACCCGATCCTCGATCCAGCCTGTTAGGTGTCGCCTCCTCCCTTAACAGGCGTTAGGGATTCGACGTTGCTGTCAATTAAGCAGCAAGTGCGAGCTCGTTAGAGTCTGCATTTATTTGTTTTGAGCGGCTTATTAGGGAGGCCAGCCGATCAACCTCCACGTGCAACCAGCGCTTCAGACATTCCGTCGAAACCAGAACGCCCCCATTCGCTTAGCGAAGGTCAGAGTAATCGCGGAACGGGTTTATTCAATGGAAAATTAAGCGCGGCTTTCGAGCACAAGTTTCCGGAGGTGTAAGCGATATTGTCTGGGGGTGAGGGATTCGATTTCCCTGAAGCGTTTTCCGAAGTCGCTTGCATCGTAAAACCCGGATTGGTGGGCGATTTCGGAGAGTGTGAGGTCGGTTCGGGCGAGCAGGTCTTTGGCAGTTTCGATTTTGTGATGGAGCAGGTATTGGCGTGGAGATTGCCCGGTGATCTCGCGGAAAATTCGGTTGAACTGGCTTTCGGAATAATGGCAGGCGGTCGCAAGTTCCTTGGTGGTCAGGGAGGAGTGGAGGTCGGAGTGGATGCGTTTGAGGGCGGGTTCGATTCTTGCGAAGGGTTCGGTCATCCCCCTGGCATCGGAGATTTCATACATGGCACCAGCGATACCGGTGAGTTTTCCGTCGGCGTCGTAAGTGGGGAATTTGTTGGAAACCCACCAGTGCAGGACTCCGCTCGGGTTGGGAACGAGCCAGATCCGGTTGGTGGCGGGTTGTCCGGTTTCCATGACTTTGCGGTCCTCGTTGCGGTATCGGCTGGCGATACTGGTGTGATGGAGGGCGAAATCGTCCAATCCTACCGCCCCGCCCGGGCTGAGATTGTGGAATTGCTCGAATCGTGTGTTGCAATGAAGAAAGGTTCCCTGCGTGTCTTTGACATAAAAAATCACTAAGGGGAGTTGATCAAATAGGCCGTAAAATGAGGAAAGCGGGGTTTGATTCTGTTTGGAGATCATGAGCGGATTCTACCATAAAATGACGAATCCGACATGGAAAGTTTCAGGCTTTTCACGTATGTTATCACGATCATGCGTTGGACTCTCATCATACTTTTGACCACCCTCCCTTCGTTGGCTGCGACAGAGAAAGTCGATTTTACCACGCAGATTCAGCCCATTCTGTCGGAAAACTGCTATGCCTGTCATGGTCCCGATGAGGCGACCATTGAGGGCGGATTGCGATTGGACAAGCAGGAGCTGGCTTTCAAGGGAGGCGATAGCGGCAAGGCGATCGTGCCAGGAAATGCCGAGGCATCGCTCATCATGGAGCGCATTTTAAGCACCGACCCCAAAGAGGTCATGCCTCCACCCGATAAGAAGAAGCGACTCCCTGCTGATCAGGTGAAGCTGATCCGTGACTGGATCAACCAAGGGGCTGAGTGGGGCACGCACTGGGCTTTCAAAACACCCGAGCGCCCTCCTGTTCCCGAAGTGAAAAACAAGGCATGGGTGAAAAATCCCATCGATGCGTTTGTGCTGAAAACATTGGAGAGCGAGAAATTGGCCCCCGCACCGCCGGCGGATAAGAACACGCTACTTCGTCGTTTATCGCTGGATCTGATCGGTCTTCCACCAAGCCTGGATGAACTCGCATCCGCAGGTGATCCCGCCAAAGAGATCGAACGCATGATCGCCAGTCCGCACTTCGGCGAGCGTTGGGGTCGCGAATGGCTGGATGCCGCGCGTTACTCGGATTCCGCGGGTTACGAAAAAGACCTGCCGCGCTACCACCATTTCTATCGCGACTGGGTGGTAGCAGCGATGAACCAGAACATGCCTTACAATGAGTTTGTGATCAAACAAATCGCCGGCGATCTTCTGCCGAATGCGACCCAGGACGACCGCATCGCCACCGGTTTCCTCAGAAACTCCATGGTCAACGAAGAAGGTGGAGCAAAGCCCGAACAGTTCCGGGTGGAAGGAATCTTCGATCGGATCGATGCGATTGGAAAATCGGTGCTCGGTCTAACAGCCCAGTGCGCCCAATGTCACACCCACAAATACGATCCGCTCACCCATGACGAATATTTCGGGATGTTCGCCTATCTCAACAACATCAGTGAAACATCGATGGGAGCCTATACTCCTGAAGAGAAAAAAACCACAGATGAGCTCCTGAAAGAAATCGCGGAACTGGATCAAAACCTCCGGAAATCCTCGCCGCAGATCGAGGAGAAATACCAAGCATGGCAGCAGGAAATGTCGGCACTGCCGCGCACCGAATGGCATGCATTGGAATTGTATCAACTGGGCGACTCCGGTCAGTCCTACCTCCCCCAGCCTGACAAATCCGTCATCAACATGGGCTACGCGGCAACGCGCGGAGCGGAAACGTTTTCCACATCCATCGATCTTCCGGTCATTCGATCTGCGCGTTTGGAAGTGATGAATGATCCTTATCTGCCGATGAACGGGCCGGGTCGGTCGACCCGCGGAACCGGCGCTCTAACAGAATTTAACCTGAGAGCCGGTAAAGAGGATGCGAAAACCGAAAAGCTGAAATTCAAAAATCCCGTGGCCAGCGTGAATCCGCCAATTACGCCTTTGGATCCGAAACGTTTTCCGAGCAGTGCCGAAGGGAAGCCGGACGAGCGTCGCACCGGACCTGCGGCCTTTGCGTTGGATGGCGATCCCAAGACCGCATGGACCCATGAGCGCGATCCCGCCCGCAACAACGAACCTGCGGTCCTGACCTTTGAACTTGAACAACCACTCACCACGGATTCAAAAACCTACTTCCGCTACACCCTCTCGCAAAATCACGGGGGTTATAACTCGGACGACAACATGACCTATAACCTCGGCCGCGTTCGCTTGTCCGTTTCGTCATCCTTACCCAATGCGCTCGACCAACTTCCTCCGCTGGTATTGGAAGCATTGGAAACACCGGTTGAAAAACGCAGCCCGGAACAAGAAACCCGCTTGTTCGCCCATTGGAGGGAAAACCAGGTGGAGTTTTACGATCAGACCAAACAGATCGAAGCGCTGTACGCAAAAGTTCCGCAGCCGACCTGGGCCTTGGTTGCTGCGGAATCAAAAACCCCGCGTGAAACCCGTTTGTTCGCGCGAGGTGAACAAACTCATCCCAAACACGTCGTCAAACCCCATGTCCCTGCGTTCCTCCATCCGCTCCCACCCGGCGATCCTGAATCGCGCCTGACCTTTGCCAAATGGTTGGTCGATCCGAAATCTCCGGTTGCTTCGCGTGTTTTTGTGAACCGCGTATGGCAGGCGTATTTCGGGATCGGCTTGTTGGAAACTTCGGAGGATTTCGGTCATCAGGCCGCTCGTCCATCACATCCCGAACTGCTTGATTGGCTCGCGTGTGAGTTTGTGGAAAGCGGTTGGGACATGAAGTACCTGCATCGTCTCATCACCAATAGCGCGACCTATCAGCAGCGTTCCCTCGCGACCCATGAACTGCGCGAGCGGGACCCGAAAAACCGTTTGCTTGCCAGAGCGTCAAGATTCCGCGTGCCGGCCGAGACCGTGCGGGATATCCAATTGGCAACATCAGGACTGTTAGATGCTTCCATGGGCGGACGCAGTGTTTATCCGCCCGCGCCGGACTATCTGTTCCAGCGTCCTGTTTCCTACGGTCCGAAAACATGGATTGTCGAAACCGATTCCCAGCGTTTCCGCCGGGCGCTTTACACCTTCCGTTTCCGCTCGGTTCCGTATCCGATGTTGGCCACCTTCGATGCGCCCAACGGATCGGTCTCCTGTGTGCGTCGCAATCTCTCGACCACGCCGTTGCAAGCCTTGGTCACGCTGAACGAGCAGGTATCGGTCGAGGCTGCCCTCGGCTTGGCGCAACGGATGCTTGAAGATCAGGGCACCATCGAGGAAAAAATCACTCTTGCGTTCAAGCGATGCACCTCGCGCGCACCGGATGAGGATGAGATCGCTGCTTTGAAAGCTCACTATGACGCTTCGTTGTCGGTGGATCACGAACAGATGAAAATCATGTTGGAAACCTACAAACCCGTCACTCTCGACCTTTCCGCCCATCCCCTTGATCAGCTCGCAGCCGCATTCGCCGTATCGCGCGTATTGCTGAATCTCGACGAAACCATCACGAAAAATTAAATTTCAAAATTCAAATCTCAAACCTGGAGAAAAAGCTCCCCTCAACACCATGAAATTACCATTTTCCACTCTGGATGATACTCAACGCTCTTACTCGCGCCGTTGGTTCATGAAAGATTGCGGCCTTAGCCTGGGTTCGATCGCGCTGACTTCGATGCTTGGAAAAGGCACCGCGTCCGCCGCTCAGGTTCTGGCCAATCCCCAGGCGCCGAAAGCCCCGCATTTTCCTGCGAAAGCCAAGAACGTGATCTTCCTTTTCATGGGTGGTGCGCCCAGCCACATCGATCTGTTCGATAACAAACCCGTGCTGCGGAAAATGGACGGAACCAATCCGCCGCCGGAGCTGTTGAAAGGTTACCAATCCGCTTTCATCCGGCCCGAGAACAAACTGTTAGGTTCGAAATTCGGTTTCAAGAACTACGGCAAATGCGGCATGGAAATGGCGGATCTGCTGCCACACATCGGTTCGTGTGCGGATGATATTTCGCTGATCCGCTCGATGCACACGGATGCGTTCAACCATGCCCCCGCCCAGATCCTGATGTCCACGGGATCGCAGCAATTCGGCCGACCCTCCCTCGGCTCATGGGTTTCCTATGGCTTGGGTTCGGAAAACCAGAACCTTCCGGGTTTTGTTGTTTTGTCATCCGGTTTGAAAGGTCCATCCGGCGGAAACAATAACTGGTCATCGGGCTTTCTTCCCAGCGTCCACGACGGCGTGACGTTCAACTCGACGGGCGAGCCGGTGCTCTACCTTTCCAATCCGAAAGGAATCACGCGCCAGCAGCAACGCCAGACGATTGATGCGATCAATCATCTCAATCACAAGCGTTTCGAATCGATCGGTGATCCTGAAATTGCCTCGCGTGTCGCTGCCTTTGAAATGGCGTTCCGCATGCAGGACGTCGCGCCGGAAGTAACCGATATCTCCCTGGAGCCGGAAGCCGTTCGTAAAATGTATGGAGCCGAGCTTGGAAAACGATCTTTCGCCAACAACTGCCTCCTGGCTCGTCGGCTCGTCGAACGTGGCGTGCGTTTTGTTGAGTTGTTCCACGAATCCTGGGATCAGCATTTCAATCTCACCAAGGACTTGGAGAAAAACTGCCGCGACGTCGATCAGGCCTGCGCCGCCTTGCTTCAAGACCTGAAGCAGCGAGGTCTGTTGGATGAAACCTTGGTGATCTGGGGCGGTGAGTTCGGTCGCACGCCCATGGTGCAAGGTGGCAACGACGGCCGTGATCATCACCCAAATGCCTTCACCATGTGGATGGCCGGAGGCGGTGTTAAAGGCGGCTGTGAAATCGGTAAAACCGACGAGCTGGGTTTCAATGCAGTGGAAGACAAAGTCCACGTCCACGATCTCAACGCAACGATTCTTCATCTGCTTGGTTTCGATCACACCCAACTGACCTACCGCGCCCAAGGCCGTGATTTCCGCCTCACCGATGTGCACGGACATGTGGTGAAGAAGATTTTGGTTTGATGAAATCGACTGGCTTCCATTCATGAAACTCTCCCGTAGAAAATTTCTCGCACTCGGCGGTGCCACGCTTTCATCCGTTGTTACAGCCCGCGCGGCTGAGCAGGCTACGGCAGTTCTGGGGCATGGGGATTTTCGATATCGGGTGGTTGCTGGTTGGGGAGTGCTCGATGACAAGACACCTGTGAAAAACTGCCATGGCATCGTTTGTGATGCGGAGGGAAATATCATTTTGTTAACGGATGAAGTGACGAACAACTTCATCGTCTATGACTCCGCCGGAAAGTTGCTTCACAAGTGGGGAAATGCATATCCCGATGCGCATGGCCTTTCGCTTGTGAATGAGGGAGGAAAGGAAGTTCTCTATTTCACCGACCTCGGATTGAACAAAGTCTTCAAAGCCACAACTTCGGGTGAAATCATCGGCGAATGGAGTTTTCCCGAGGCCTCTGGAAAATACGGGAAGGCCGCTCAATACAAACCGGCGTGGACGCTTCATCATCCGGATGGCGGATTCTATGTGCTCGATGGTTACGGACGCGACTACATCACTCACTACGATGCCAAGGGCAACTATGCAGGAATCTTCGGCGGCCAAGAAGGCGGCATCCCGCACTGGGGTCCACATGGCGGCATGTTTGAAACTTCTGAAAAAGGTGAACACAGCCTCTTTATCGCAATGAGCGATCAGCAGAATTTACTGCGTCTTGGGTTGGATGGGAAAAAGCTTTCCACGATCTCGCTACTTGGTGGCAATCCACGTCAGATCAAAAAGCACGACGGCCACTATTTTATTCCCCATCTCGCGGATAACTGGCCTGCAAATCGGGACAGCCGCGGATTCGTTTCCATTCTCGATTCCAATTTCAAAGTGGTCTCCAACATCGCAGGCAGCCAGCCGGAGTATGACAATTCCGGAAATCTGCTGAAAATGAAATCCACGACGGAGATCTTTATCCATCCGCATGATCTCACGATAGGCAAAGACGGTTCGCTTTACGTCGCCCAGTTCCTCTCGGGAAACACCTATCCGATCAAACTGGAGCGGGTTTGAAGCTCTGGTCACCGAAATAGCTGCTTGAGGCCTTTTGCCCTGGACCCAGAAAATAAAGCTTGAATACAGGGTGGTGAATTCATTTCTATTAAGCCAATCAATTGTTTGCATGTAAACAAAGATTGAGGAAACAAAACCCAAGCCATTGGAGACCATGGCAGTCGCGCAGGACTCTATCGGATGAATCGACCAAAATTTCATCAGAGTAGAGCACCCAGGCTCATGCTGTGGTCTTTCCGATACCATAACCCATGAAGAGAATTGTATCTGTAAGCTTTCTGCTTGTGATATTTGCCGTGTTGCTCTCGGTGCTGGTCAGATTGTCCAGTGTTGATGTTGGCTCGGACGATGCGGGTTCGGAAATCCATGCCAAGATCCCCAAAAAACAGGTGCCATTGAAGATGGTGGATCCTGAGAGAAAGTTGGAGGTCAATCAGAATGAGGAAGAGCCCATCAGAAATCGTTTCAGTGCCGAGATGGCTGATTTGATCAGGGGGATTCATTCCGGGCGAATGATCCGAGTGGTAGCGGGTGACGAAGAACGGAATTTTCTGTTCCGTTCGCTTGAAGTGACGACAGAGAATTTTAGAATCTCGGTTGGTGCCCATCAGGATTTCACTGCGGATTTCGAAGTGTTTGAAGGTCGTGAAGTGCGAGCGGATGGAAGTCTTGCTGAAATGGCAAAATTGGCGGTGGTCAATGATGTGCTGTCGATGGCTTACACGACCGAGGCGGGAGATTTTTTGATTGAAAGGACAGAAGATGGTCGATGGGTCTCGCGTACCTTGAGGAGCGCCGAGGAGGGTTCGACTTGGGGGCATTGGAAATGCGCAACGAGCTCCCACGGTTGCTCACATGAAGCCGGGAAATGTGCGCATGAGGGGGGCGGTATTGCTGGTGTCGGGGAGTTGTCCGGAGATTCACCTGAGCCGCCATTGAAGGATGTTGAAATTTCAGTGGCCAGCGAAGCCTCCACCGATCCGCCAATCGGGGGTGCGCGTGTGGATCACCCGTATTTTCGTCTGGGTGCGCGATATGATGCATCGCTCAAGGACATCAATATCCTGATGGTTTCGAGCAAGTCTCAGACGGGGACTAGTAGCAATCTCAGCAGCAGGGCGGCGAACTACTTCACCTACATGGCGAGCTTGACAGATGTTTATGAACGCCAGTTAGGACTCCGGCCTCGGATTCAAGAGATGGTCCTGATTCCGAGTGATTCAAGCGAGCAGGATATTGAGTCGGCGACCATCGCCACCGACTCCTCGACGCAGCAATTGAATTTTGTGCGTGATTGGGCTGCAACGTTCCGTCCGCAGGCAACTTACAAATGGGGCCATGTGATGGGGTGGACCAATGTGGATGGGGCTGCTGGAGGTACGGTGGGCTGGGCGTGGATCAACTCCTACGGCAGCTCTTCATTTGGCATTTCCGTCAACGAGCGCGAATGGACGTGGGGAGTGATCGTGCATGAGCTCGGGCACAATGTGGGAGCGAATCATACCAGCGGCGGAGCGATGAATGCTACGGTTTCGAAATCAAGCCCTCAGGAGAGCTTTTTCACGAAAAACACCGGTGCCAACTTCACCGCTGCGAAAGAAATTTATGACTACATGTCCCTTCCAGGCCGCAGTTTTGTCGCCGGCCCAGCTCCCTTGCGAAACCCGGATGAAATGCCTTTTGGTGTGGATGATACGATTTCCACGGAAGTTAATACGCCGCTTACGTTTTATCCGCTGACCAATGATCTTTTGAGTTCATCCACATGGAGTCAGAGCAACACCAGTCTGAGTTTGGTTGAGGTTGGTCAGATTTTTCCCAAGGCAGCGGGAGTGGCTTCCGTTTCCGGAAATCAGATCACCTTTACTCCTGCTAACGGATTTACTGGCAACGCGTGGTTCTCATACACGTTGCGGGGAAATCTTGGAAATGGCGGCACGGGCTGGATGCATTCCGCAGATGTCGTCGTTACGGTGGGAGGCGACAGTACGAACCCGAGCCTGAATCCGACTCTCAGCACGACAACCGATGTGTTGGAAGCGGATTTCACCGGAGCTATTCGAATCAATCCGTTGTTGAATGACCAAGGCAAGGGTCGGCTTTGGGCGGGCGGTGTGAATGTGGTTACTTCGGTCAATGGCAGTGCACAGGCATACTCGGAAGAGGCCTTCCGCTTGGTCAGTGCGAATTTGATTTCCGGCAACGGCAACATCACGTTGGAAAAAGCGGAAGTCACCCGCAATTCCGCCAACGCGCAGGACAACACCGGCTATCTTGTTTACACCCCTGGCAGTAACGAGCCAAGTCAGGTTGTGATCCAATACACGGTCGCGGATGCTGATGGCAATCAAAGCACCGGCACCATCATCATCAACCGTGTCGATCCAAGAGATATCAAGGCCACAGGAACCGTCATCGGATCGTCCGGTTCTTATCTCAACGATCCTGCCTGGGATAAATCCAAGGTGTTCGACAATGATTTGAACACGTTTTACGATGGAGCCAATGCCAATGGAGACTGGGTTGGGTTGGATCTTGGTGCCGCCAAGCAGATCTCCCGTATTCGCTTCGCTCCGCGGAGCACGTGGCCCTCACGTATGGTAGGAGGTCAATTCCAGGGATCGAACACCGCGGACTTCAGCAGCGGTGTGGTGACCTTCTATACGGTTCCGAGTTTGCCCGCAACGGGCGTGTTGACACAGGTGGCGGTGAACAACACGGGCACCTATCGCTACGTGCGTTACCTCAGTCCCAACGATGGCTATTGTAACGTAGCGGAGGTGGAATTTCACACCGAGGCTGCGCCCGCGACTCCGGTTGGGCTGCTTATCACTTCTGCCGCGAATGGTTCCGTCAGCCTCGACTGGAACAACAACGCGGAGACTGATTTGACCGGATATAAAGTTTATCGCAGCAACACCCCGGGAATTTATGGAGCGGCTCTCGCGACTATTGGAACCACCAGCAATTACACTGATAACACCGTGGCCAATGGCACGACGTATCACTATGTCGTAACCGCCATCGATGGAGAGGGGTATGAGTCCGGCAAGAGCAACGAAGTTTCAGTGACCGTGATCGTCAATGATTATCCACCGGTTGTGAATGCGGGATCGCCTCAGACCGTAGTGATTGCAAATGATGCTCCGTGGACTCCATCTGAGCTAAACACCACAGTCGGTTGGTATGATGCCAGTGATGCGAGCACGATTACCGCCAGCGGTGGTGCGGTGAGTGTGTGGGCGAACAAGGCATCGGAAAATTTCAATCTCGTTCAAGATACCAGCGCCAACAGGCCAGCCACTGGAACGCATAGCATCAACGGTAAAAATGCGCTGAAGTTCAATGGATCTCCTCAACGCATGGCGACAGCCACGAATCCTTTTGGAGCGACAGTGAACAATGCTTTTGTCATCGCGGTGCACAGGGTTGACAGCACAGCAAGCAATCAAACCTTATTCAGTCTCACCGGCTCAGAAACCAACGCCTCCCGCTGGCAGGCGCATGCTCCGTGGGGAGCATCGATTTACTTTGATACTGGCAATGCCAGCGGTGCGAATCGTGTGACTGGAAATTATGGAGTCAGTGTTAACTCGGTTGTTCTCTCAGGCTTTTACGGGAGCACGACGGATAATGTGCAGCAAATTTACAAAAATGGTTCTTTGCTCTTTGGGGATGCAACGGGTCATGCCGTGAATACGGTCGGAAATGTCATTGTGGGCAGCGGTGGTACCAACTTTCAAAACACATCTATCGGCGAGTTCATCATCGTCAATGGAACCGTAAGTGCTGATGAACGTCAAAAACTCGAAGGCTATCTTGCGCACAAATGGAGCTTGTCCGCGGATCTGCCTGCAGCACATCCCTATAGAGGCGCCGCGCCCAGTGCTGCGGGTGTGACAGTCAATCTAACCGGTAATATTTCCGATCCTGATGGCGATACGTTCACGGCGCTTTGGAGCAAGGTTTCCGGACCAGGCGCTGTCGTTTTTGGAAATTCGACCTCAGTGAACACAACCGCCACCTTCACTGAGTCGGGTGTTTACGTCCTGAGGCTGACAGCGAATGACGGAGTTTTTCAAACGGCTTCGGATGTCACCATCACCGTCAATGCCACATCACCAGGTTATACGCTTGTCTATGATGGCAACGGCAATTCCGGTGGTTCAGTACCAGTTGATAACAACAGCCCTTATCAGGATGGAAATACGGTTACTGTGCTTGGCAATACCGGTTCGCTCGTGCGCACAGGTCACACGTTCAACAACTGGAACACGGCGGCAAATGGTTCGGGCACAAGCTATGCTCCTGGTGCCACCTTTGGCATCACAACGAGCACAACACTGTATGCCCAGTGGACAGCCAACGTTTACACGGTCACATTCAACAAGCAAAGTGGCAGTGGTGGGACCAATGCCGTCAACGCGACTTTTGGTGCACCAGTTCCCGCAGCCGCAGCACCTTCCCGTGCTGGCTATACTTTCTTGGGTTATTACACCCAGGCATCTGGTGCGGGTGTTCAAGTGTATGGTGCCGATATGTCCAGTCAGGGAAACTGGCAGATTGCGGCAAACACGACGCTCTATGCTCACTGGATCGCCGATCCGGTTGTTACAGCTGGATCGAACCAAAATGCCACCTTGGGCGCAATGGGGCTGTGGTCGCCAAGCCGAATTTCAACCGCAGCATGGTATGATGCGGCAGACAGCAACACGATCAGTCTTGTGGGAGGAGTTGTTTCGGCGTGGGCTGACAAGAGCGGCAACGGCAATCACGCGATCCAGAGTACTCCTGCCCTTCGTCCCAGCTCCGGAACGGTGAGCATCGGTGGCTTGAATGCCATCGCCATCCGCATCGATGGAACCAATAAACAATTCCTCTCTGCGCCGAATACGACCAGCCTGAATCTGGATGCAGCCGGCGGAGCCAACGTCTTCGCTGTGATGCGTTATCTCGGTTTCGTTGACAACGGTTCCACAGCATTGAATGTCGCCCTTGGCAAAGGTTCGCTTCTGTCAACAAGCGCCAACTATGGCATTCGCATCAGCAGTAGCAATCAACTTGGTTACATGCCCGCTTCTAACGGAATTGTAAACACCACCGCCTATACCAATCAGGAACTTCTTTTCAGTGGCACGGGGGACAATGCTGCAAAGACATCGCGCATCTATGTGGATGGCCTGTTGCGCAATACCGCATCCACAGCGAGTGACTTCACGAGTGATAACACCTCACCATTTAACATTGGGCGGGATTCATCAACAAATCGCAATGCCAATGTCGATTTCGGTGAAATCATCGTTGTGGGTGGAGCGTTGATTGATGCCGAGCGCGAACGGCTTGAAGGTTATCTTGCGCACAAATGGAACCGTGCGGGCAGCTTGCCAGCCAATCACCCATACAAGAGCGTGGCTCCGGCGGGTGTTGGCGTTGCGGTGAATCTCAACGGCAATGCAACAGGCGCAACCACGACGCAGTGGGCGCTGCAATCCGGGCCGGGTTTGGCCGTCTTTGGCAATGCCAGTTCGGCCAATACCACGGTTTCTTTCACGGAAGCAGGCACCTATGTCTTGCGTCTCACGGCCAGTAATGGTGTGACGCAAGTTTACGATGAAATCACCATTGTGGTTCTTCCGACTGGCAACATGCCACCAGCAGCACCCACCGGGCTGAGTGCCACAGCTGGCGATAGTTCGATTGCTCTTGGCTGGGACGCTCATCCTGATCCTGCGGTAGCCAGCTACACCGTGTATCGCAGTCAAGGTGCCGGTGGAAACGGCTTCGTGGCCATCGCCACCGCTGTCACCGATAATTTCTTCACCGACGAAACGGCTCCTAATGACGTGACTTATCTCTATCGGGTAAGCGCGGTAAACGACCAGAGCTTGGAATCGTTGCCCAGTTCGAATGTCAGCGCGAAAGCGGTGGGTCCGCTGTTGGTCAGTGAAGGTCCTGATGGCCTCATCTATCAGACTTACGCCAACGAGGGGCAAACCAACAAGGTTAACACCGTGCCCGACTACTCGCGTGCCGGATATCAAGGTGGTGGCGTGGCCATTCCTTTCGTTCCTTCGGCAGTCACGTTGACACCCTCCGGCGGCAATGACACCACGGCCATTCAAAACGCAATCAACACCGTCTCGGCTCTGCCTTTGGTTGATGGTTTCCGCGGCGCGATTTATCTGAGTGCTGGCAACTATACCGTGTCCAACACACTGAGCATCAACGCCAGTGGAGTCGTCATTCGAGGTGCTGGTCAGCAGGAAAATGGTGGAACGCGCATCACTTACACCGCGACCACGCAGTCGAACCTCTTCCATTTCCACGGTGTCAGCAATCCTGCGATCGTCGGCGGAAGCTCGCGCGATATCACCCAATCCTATGTCCCTGTTGGCTCCCGAGTTCTCAATGTGACCGATGCCTCCTCGTTTGCTCCCGGGGACATGATTCGCATCACCAATCAAGTGAATCAGAAGTGGATCGATGACATCGGCATGACCGAAGCGGGTGGTCTTACCGGAGGTCCCGACGATCCGGCGTGGGACCCTGCACAATTTCAATTGCAGCATTATCGCTATGTCGTCGGGGTCAACGGCAACCAACTCACGCTGGATGCACCGATCGTCCAAGCGATTGAGACCCAATACGGCGGCGGGCGAGTTGAGAAAGCAACGTTCGTTGGTGCGATTGAAAATATCGGTATCGAAAACATCCGTCTCGAGTCCACGTTTGCCGGTGATGAAGACGAAAATCATGGCTGGGTTGCGGTTGAAATGCGCCGCGTGAAGAACGGGTGGGTTCGTCAAGCCACCGGTCGATATTTCGGCATGGGTCTGGTTTTTGTAACTGGATCCAGTCAATTCGTCACCGTTGAGGATTGCGCGATGCTCGATGCGAAATCGATCTCTACTGGCGGTCGCAAGTATTCTTTCCACGTTGATGATGCCAGCTACGTTCTCATGCAGCGAAATCTGGCGCGCGGCGGACGGCACGACTTTGTCACCGGATCGGTCACGCCGGGTCCGAATGTTTTTGCGGATGGGCTTGCGATCAACGCGATCGAGGACATCGGTCCTCACTTCCGCTATGCCACCGGCGAGCTCTATGACAACATCAAGAGCGATGGTGAAATGAACGTCCAGAACCGGCTCAATGCAGGAACCAGCCATGGGTGGTCGGGTGCGCAGGTCATGTTCTGGAATGTGGATGCGTCCACGGTTCGTATTGACGCGCCGACCGGGGCCATGAACTGGAGCATTGGCACGGTTGGCACCAAATCACCCGGTCCCAGTTTTATGGCGCCGTGGGAGCCCTTCGGTATCTGGCAGTCCCATGGAACGCCAGTCGGTCCGCGCTCGCTTTACCTTGCACAGTTGGAAGACCGTCTCGGTTTTGCGTCACTTCGCAATGTGACTTTGCCTGAACAAAATTCGGGGCGGATCTGGAGCGAACTTCAGGCCTGGGGTGGAAACGGCCTTTTGCTTTCACCGGTGCTGTGTTGGAGGGAAGAAGCCGCGCCTGGTCAGGCGATTCCAGTTCATGCCCGTATTCGCGATCTCACGATCTTACAGAACCTAACATCCACCACATGGAGCAAGGTCTCGGGTCCGGGTGACGTGAGCTTCGGAAACGCAGCTGCGTATGATACGACGGCCAGTTTCAGCCAGGCGGGTACGTATGAAATTCGATTTACTGCTACCGATGGCGGTCGCCAAGTGATGAACAGCATGACAATCGATGTAAATTTGGAAGGTGAAATTGCCGATACGAACAGCAACGGTATCGACGATGCGTGGGAAATGAGCAACTTTGGGCGGATGCTCAATGGAGGCGAGGTTGTTCATGAAAGCGGCGTGTCTTATTACTTCATGTATCTCCATGGTACGAATCTTGCCGATCCTGCCGATCGCTTTCAGGTATCAGCTGTGCCAGGCCAAGGCGGTGTGGGTGTGGCCTTTGTTTGGGAATTGCTGGAGGGTTTTGAGATGGGAACGCACTACGAGGTGCAGATTTCCACCAATCTCACGCAATGGAATTCCATCCCTACGGAGCACCGCACGATACAAGAGACTCCAGTTGGCAGTCGAACACGTATGCAACTTACACTCACCCATGACTATGGCAGTCGAGTCTTTATCAGGTTGGCCAAGCCGTGATTCGTTTCGAGGTGTTCTCATTTCTGAATTGAAATCTTCGCGAAATGGTCATGCTTGACCGTTTGAAATGAACTGAGAGCGTTGTCGGTAAATGAAAGATTCATTCGACAAGGATAAAGCCTGCGCTGAGGTATTTCGGCGGATCTCGGCGTTGGTCGCTGGCGAGACCGATGAAATCGCGCTGATGGCGACTATCGCCTGCGAGTTACATCATGCGTTTCCATATTTCAACTGGACGGGGTTTTATCGCGTGGTCGCACCTCAGGTTTTAAAAGTAGGGCCGTATCAAGGAGGGCATGGTTGCTTGGTGATTCCGTTTGAGAGAGGAATCTGCGGTCGCTGCGCGCGGATGGGAAAAACCCTCAATATTCCCGATGTACACGCGGAAAAGGATCACATCGCCTGCTCGGGAACGACTCGATCCGAGATCGTGGTTCCGGTGTTCGATACCAGCGGAAACATCCGTGCGGTGCTGGATGTGGATTCGGATATGCCAGCTGCGTTTGATGAAACGGATGAGAGGCTTTTGGAAAAGGTTTGCGAACTGTTTCGTCAACTTGAGATCCGGTGGAATTAAACCAATCTTCCGCCATTCTTCCCGCCGCCGGGGCCAAGTTGGATGAGGTGGTCGGCGGTGGCGATGACGTCCGGGTGGTGTTCGATGATGAGGATCGAGTGACCTGCGTCGCGGAGTTTGAAAATGGCTGTTAGAAGTTTTTCGACATCGCCGAAGTGCAGGCCGGTGGTGGGTTCGTCAAAAAGGTAGAGAGTGTGGGGAGATGACGGCTTGGAAAGTTCGAGTGCGAGTTTCAGGCGTTGGGCCTCGCCGCCGGAAAGGGTGTTACCGGCTTGGCCGAGTGCGAGGTAACCCAGTCCGAGTTCGTCCATGGTGTGGAGCGTGCGGTAAAGCTTGGGGATGGGTCGGAAGTGCGCTTTGGCTTCCGAGACGGACATTTCCAATACCTCGGCGATCGACTTTCCTTTGTAGGTGATTTCGAGGGTTTCGCGGTTGAAACGTTTGCCGAGGCACGAGGGGCATTCCGTCCAGGCATCGGGCAGAAAATGCATCTCGATCTTGAGCTTCCCGTTTCCCTGACAGCGCTCGCAGCGTCCGCCTTTGGCATTGAAGGAGAAACGGTTTTTTCCATAGCCGCGTTGTTTGGCAAGAGGCAGCTTTGCGAACAGATCGCGGATCAAATCAAACGCGCCCATGAAGGTGGCCGGGTTGGAGCGTGGTGAGCGACCGATGGAGGATTGATCGACAAAGATGAATTTTTCGATGTGCTCCATGCCTGAAATCGAATCGTGAGAACCGGGTTCCTGTTTCGAGTTGTGAAAATGTCTGGCGAGCGCTTTGGCGAGGATATCGTTGACGAGAGTGGATTTTCCTGAGCCGGATGGACCGGAGATGACGACGACTTGATGGAGAGGAATTTCGACGGTGAGGTCTTTTAAATTGTGTTCGCGGGCGCCCACAATCCTGATCGATGATCCGCCGCCGCCGAGGCTATGGTGGACAAGTTGATGATTGTGAATTTTTGATTTTTGATTTGAGAAGCGTGGTATTTCTCCACGAAGCCATTTTCCTGTGGGTGATTGAATCGAGCTTGGAGGACCTTCGCCTAAAATCTCACCACCTTGTGTGCCCGCACCGGGTCCCATGTCGATGAGGTGATCGGCGGCGCGGATGATGTCTTCATCGTGCTCGACGACCACAATCGTATTTCCCAGATCGCGGAGACGGGTGATGGCGCAAATAAGTTTACGGGTGTCGGAGGAATGAAGTCCGATCGATGGCTCGTCCAAGACGTAGATGATACCGGAAAGTCCGGCACCGAGCTGGGTGGCGAGTTTGATGCGTTGGACTTCTCCACCGGATAAGGTTCCGGAAGAGCGATCCAATGTCAGATAATCGAGGCCGACATCTTCGAGGAAGGTGAGGCGTTTTTCGACTTCGGTCGCGAGTTCAGAGATGGGTGCGGCATGGGATTTGAGAGCGGAGATCCAGGATTTTGCTTCGTCGATTCCTAGTTGGCAGAATTCCATCACTCCTAGAGAACGGCGACCGGTGATCGCTGCTGCGGTGACTTTGACGAACTGGAGTTCTTTCTTTAAGCGTAGATGGCCGCAGGTGGGGCAACCGATTCCTTCGCAGGCGGGGCAGGCGCCTTCGAGGGTGTTGAAGGAAAAATGGCGGGGGGAGAGATTGCCGAAAATTTCTCCGGTGCGGGGGTTGCGGTAGGAGGTTTGAAAGGTGAGTTCTCGATAGGATTCTTCGCCGGGGGCGGCGAGTAGTACTTTGGCTTCGGCGCCACAGAGACGGAGTGCGAGTTCGACCGAATCGGCGAGGCGCGACTCGATGCCGCTGCGGATTACGAGTCGGTCGATGACGATTTCGATTTTGTTAGAATTTTCCTCATCGAACGTCACCTCCGTGATCTCTTTGATTTCGCCATTGATGCGAACGCGGATAAATCCCTGGCGCTGGAGATCCGCGAGCAGGCGTTCGGGATCTGTCGTTTCCTCCTCGGGAACGGTGGCCAGCAGGATGAGCTTGGTTCCCTCCGCTTGGGCGGCGAGTTCGCTGATGATTTCCGAGGGGCCCATGCGGGTCATCGCTTCACCCGTATCGGGATCATACGGCACGCCGATCGCTGCCCAAATGATCCGCAGGTAATCATAGATCTCGGTGGAGGAGGCGATCGTCGAACGGGGTGATAGTCCGCCCACACGTTGCTCGATCGCGATCGCGGGGCTGAGGCCTTCGATGGAATCCACCTCGGGTTTCTCCAATTGGGCGAGAAACTGACGCGCATAGGTGGACAAGGATTCTACATAGCGACGCTGACCTTCGGCATAGAGCGTATCAAATGCCAACGACGATTTGCCCGAACCCGACGGCCCGGTGATCACGGTGATTTTGCCTTTCGGAATGGATACCGTGAGGTTTTTCAGATGATGCTGGCGGGCACCGCGTATGTGGATGTGATCCATTCGAAGGCGATGCTAGGTTGGAAATTCAAAATCTCAAATTTCAAATCTCAAGAAGAGGCTTTGACAGTCGAAATCGACTCGAAAACCTGAAAAAATAAATAGTTATTCCTCGTAATGAGGCGACTTAAAAAATAAGGAAATTTCTCATGATGAACTCTTCAGATCTCTCGCGCCGTGATTTTATCCGTAACACCGTTGCCACTGCGGCTGCGGTTTCGCCTTTGGGTTTCGGTATTGCCGCTGCGGTTGATGAAAATCCGGAGGTGATGGGACAGGGTGATTTCAAGTTTCGCTTGGATAAAGAATGGGGCTTCAAACGCGATTCCAGTCCGGTTGCCGTGGCGGATTG
>CBFGOP010000027.1:0-24306 GCA_965650415.1 uncultured Prosthecobacter sp.
GCGGCATTGAACGCTGGGAAAACTGAATTGGAAACCGGAAATTTCAGGAAATTCATGTCCGCATGTGGGTTTTGCGGAAACAGGGTTTTTTCAGACAGGGAGGGAGGAGGAGAGAATGAGGACAGGCAGGCAAATGCCAGACACGTCCAGAGCGACCTAAAATCTGAAGTTTCTGCTTTCTGCTGGCTGGGGTTCGCACTTAGAAAGGCTATCGAAACTTAAAACCCACATGTCTCCACAAGTATTAACCATCGTATCGTTCGTCTTCTTCACCGTTTTCGCAGGCGGCCTGACTTGGTTCCTCACCCGGAAAGATGAAAAAAACAGCTCTGAAGGATTTTTCCTCGGTGGCCGCACCCTGACCTTCCCCATCATCGCTGGATCTCTGCTGCTGACCAACCTTTCCACCGAACAAATGGTGGGACTCAACGGAGCGGCGTTTGCTCACGGTCTCAGCGTGATGGCGTGGGAGGTTGTCGCAGTCGTCGCACTGGTTCTGATGGCGATTTATTTCCTGCCGAAATTTTTGAAAACCGGCATCACCACAGTTCCTCAGTTTTTGGAGCTCCGCTACGATCGCACGACCCAATCCATCGCGAACACGATTTTCCTCCTGGCCTACACCTTCATTCTGATTCCCATCATTCTCTATAGTGGCGCGGTGGGCCTGATCAGCATGATCGATATGAAATCTCTCACCGGCATCGAGGACGATACGACTTTGCTGCGTGGCACGGTCATTTTGGTCGGCGTGCTGGGGATGCTTTACTCACGCTTCGGCGGTCTGCGCACCCTGGCGGTCTTGGATACGATCAACGGTGTTGGTCTGTTGGTGGGCGGCTTGATGGTTGCTTACTTTGCTCTCAACGCGGCAGGTGGCGAAGATGGTGGCATTTCCGCAGGTTGGCAGGCGTTGAAAGAGGGTCAGCCAGAACGCCTCAGCTCGATGGGTGCTGAGGGTTCTGAAGTTCCGTTTTCCACACTCTTCACCGGTGTTGCACTACTCAACCTTTTCTACTGGTGCACCAACCAACAGATCATCCAGCGCACCTTTGGCGCAAGCAGCCTGGCTGAAGGGCAGAAAGGTGTTTTGTTGACCGGCTTTCTCAAACTTCTCGGACCACTTTATCTTGTGCTTCCCGGTCTTGTCGCATGGCAGCTTTATCAAGGCCAAGGCATCAAGAACGATATGGCTTACGGCACCCTGGTGAAAGATCTTCTGCCAAGCCACCTCACCGGCTTCTTCGCCGCAGTGATGATCGGTGCGATCCTGAGCTCTTTCAACGCAGCGCTCAACAGCACTTCAGCCCTGTTCTCGATCGGTCTCTACAAACATGCGATCAACCCTTCAGGCACGAACGAACAAACGGTTCGCGCTGCGAAAATCTTTGTCGTAGTCGTCGCGATCGCGGCAATGATCGGTGCTCCACTTCTTGCAGGTCAGACCACCATTTTCGGTTACCTGCAAAAAATGAACGCGATCTATTTCATTCCGATTTTCGCGGTGGTTCTCGTAGGCATGCTTCATCCGCGTGTTCCTGCAAAAGCCGCATCGATCGCGATGCTTGCCGGTATTTTGATGATCGGCCTCGGATATTTCGTGAAGCCCATCGACAAAGCCATCGCCGATGCCGGCATCCACGGCTTCCACTTTATCGGTATCGTCTTTGCCATCCTCGTTGTCTTCCTGCTGATCATGGGAACGGTCGCACCACGCGCCACTCCATGGAAACTTGAAACCACCAACCACATCGACATGACCCCTTGGAAAGGCGCGAAAATCACCAGTGCTTTGCTGGTGCTTGTCGTGGTCGCCATCTACGTGGCATTCGCCTAGTGCTCATCAAACCGACTTTACATGCTCTCTCCCAACACGCCTATCGAGTCACTCGCCCAACAGGCTCGCGAAATTTTTCTCAAGCATTTCGGCAACGAAGCCACCCACGTTGCTGCGGCACCGGGTAGGGTGAACCTGATCGGCGAACACATCGATTACTGCGATGGCTTTGTGCTGCCGTTTGCGATCGAACGCACGGTGGTGATCGCCGCAGCGACCAACGGCACGGGTGAGGCACGTGTTGCCACCGCGTTCGATACCGAACAAGCGTCGTTTTCTGTTAGAGAAGATCAGGAGATCGGCGATCCGAAATGGTCGAATTACCTCCGCGGTGTGGTGCAGGGTTTCCGCAAGCGCGGGATTGAGGTTCCGGGATTCGATGCATACATCGTTTCAAGTTTGCCCGGCGGTGCGGGGCTTTCCTCCTCCGCAGCTCTG
This sequence comes from uncultured Prosthecobacter sp., assembly GCA_965650415.1. Lineage (GTDB taxonomy): Bacteria > Verrucomicrobiota > Verrucomicrobiia > Verrucomicrobiales > Akkermansiaceae > Luteolibacter. The sequence continues at coordinate 2,276 of CBFGOP010000027.1, forward strand.
GAATGTGCGGTTGCGACCTTGTTGGAAGCTCTCACCGCAGCGAAGATGAGCACCCGTGAAAAAGCCCTGCTTGCGCAAAAAGCCGAACACGATTTCGCTGGTGTGCCTTGCGGGATCATGGATCAGTTTTCCTCCGCGTTTGGAAAAGACGGTCAGCTGATCCTCATCGATTGCCGCTCGACAGATGTCGAACTCGTTCCATTCACCGACCCCTCACTCACCATCCTCGTTTCTAACACCAAAGTTTGCCACGAGCTTTCCGATGGTGGCTATGCAGCCCGCCGCAAAAGCACGGAGGACGGACTTGCAGCAATCGGAAAACCGAGTTGGCGCGATGTCACGTCTGCCGATCTCGAGCGCGTTGCCCCCGTCATGGATGCGGTGACTTTCCGCCGCAGCCGCCATGTGGTCGGTGAGATCGCCCGCACGATCGGTGCGGTCGAAGCGCTCAGGAAAAACGAATTCTCTCTCGTGGGTCGTCTCATGTACGAAAGCCATGCCTCCCTGCGCGACGATTTCGAGGTCTCATGCCTCGAGCTTGATCACTTGGTTGCCGTTGCTTCCAAAATCGGTATCGCAGGCGGTGTCATAGGCGCACGCATGACCGGCGGAGGCTTCGGCGGTTCCACCGTAACCCTCTGCGAGACCTCTGAGGCGGAATCCATCGCTGCCACGCTGGTGAAATCCTACGAAGCCGAATTCGGATTCGCTCCGGAAATTTTCGCCAGCCGTCCTGCGGAGGGTGCGAGAATGATACAAGTGTAATCATTCCATTTTTGCCGCAGTCCAGAGCCTGCGGCGGAATCAATCCTCCCGCTCCTCCTCCGACATCTTTTGCAGTCGATCCAGATACGCGTTCTTCGGACGCGGTTTCACAGGGCGTTCTTCTTCGCTGAGCATTTTCTCTACGCGCGGTTTGCTGGATTCGATGAGCTCGTCAATCAACTCCGCTTCCGGCAGGTTCTTCCAGTAACGTTTCGGCATTTCGGTTTGCATCATCTTGATCTTCAATCGCGCGGGATTGAAAATGCTGCGGTAATAGGTCAGCCATGCGGCCTCGATTTCATCGGGATTTTCGATGGGGTTTTTCTCGATGCCTGGGGTGAAAAGCAGTTTTCCTTCGTTCCAATGCGCGCAGCCTTTGGGAGTGAGAATGCTCCAGTCCATGTTGGCAAAACGTTTTTTGAAAAAGGACGATCCCGGTTCAATGATGTAATGATCAGGCTCGAACCAAGCGGCGTAGCGTTCGCGACCTGTGACGGGATCGGTTTCCATCAGGCGAAACCGGACAAAGGCATGCATCTTGTGGATCTCGCGTCGCACGGATTTTTCCATCAAACGCGCGGCAGTGATGTCGGGATCGATGGCGATGGAGGTGAGATGTCGCTCTCCGCCATGGGTGATGCGCCAGAGGATTTTGTAAAGCAACGGCCACCGGTCAGGATCGTTATGATAGGAAACCGTTTGAGCGAGATCAAAAAACGCGGCGGGGACTCTCGGGACAACACAGGCTTGCGGTGAATCGCGAACGACGGATGAACCAAACAAGCCGCCCGTTTCCCACAGGATATTCTGCGGAGCAACACGTCTCTCTAACAAATCACGCGCGGCTTTCCGCCATGAGGCAAATGTTTTTCCCGGGTCAACGCATTCCATGGCTCATTCGATTTAAAACAGTTCGAGCTGCACCGGCTTGGGCAGAAAACGCGCGCGGAGTTTGTCGGAATCCAGCAGCATCGTATTCGGATGATGATCGGTGGTGATAATGAACGGTTGGACTTTTGAAATGGAAATTTTCAGGCGAGCGAGATCCATCAAGCGGATGTGTGTGAAGCGGCGGAAGTGGATGATGCGGTCGGCATTGCGAACTCCGATTCCCGGAACGCGGAGCAGCAATTCACGGCTGGCGGTTTGCAAATCGACGGGAAAATCCTGCCGATTTCTCAATGCCCATGCGAGTTTGGGATCGAGATCCAGATCGAGGTTGGGAGTTTCCGGGGTGAGGATTTCAGAGGTTTTGAAACCATAGAAACGCATCAGCCAATCTGCTTGGTAGAGTCGATGCTCACGGACGAGAGGAGGAGCTTTGAGCGGAAGAATTTTCGATGGCTCCGGAATCGGGCTGAAGGCGGAGTAATACACGCGCCGCATTTTGAAGTTGCTGTAAAGATCATCCGAGCGCGCCAGGAAATCGGCATCGGTCGATTCGTCCGCACCTACGATGACTTGCGTACTTTGTCCGGTGGCGTGGCGGATTTTTTTGTCGCCGTTCTTGCGACGGTCATGCGCTTCATCGAGCTTGTGACGAATGTTGCCCATCGCCTGACGCGTGCGTTTCAGGCTTTTTTCCGGAGCCAAAAGATCGAGGCTTTTCTGTGTGGGTAGTTCGAGATTGATGCTGATGCGGTCGGCGTAACGCGCGGCGGTTTCGATCAATTCCGCAGAGGCCTCGGGGATGGTTTTCAAATGGATGTAACCGCGGAAATCGTGCACCTCGCGCAGGGTGCGCGCGACGTTGATCACCTGTTCCATCGTGTAATCCGCGTTGCGGATGATGCCTGAGCTGAGGAAGAGGCCCTCGATATAATTGCGTTTGTAAAAATCCAATGTGAGCTTGACCACCTCGTCTGCCGTGAACGCCGCGCGCCTCACGTTGCTGGATCGGCGGTTGATACAGTAATGGCAATCGTAGATGCAGGAGTTGGTAAGCAGCACTTTGAGCAACGCAATGCAACGCCCGTCCGGCGCGTAGCTGTGGCAGATTCCGGAACCGCCCGTGGAGCCGACCCCTTTTCCATCCAACGAATTTCCCCGCACCGCTCCCGAACTGGCGCATGAGGCGTCATATTTGGCGGCATCGGCTAAAATGGCGAGTTTCGATTGCAGCTCCATAAGTTCGGATGAACAGTAATCCGAAAAGCCAAAATGCCAATGGAAAATTCTCCATATTCTCACTCCGCCTTCAGCTCCACCTCCGGCAGATCGATGATCCTGCCTTTGCTCGTCACGACCTGTTTTGGTGACACCAGATCCAGCAGGCCTTTCCGTTGCACGGCATCCAGTTCCAGACCGGAATAATATAGCGCCGCAACCACGATGGTGGAACAGATATAGTCACGGCCGACCTTGTCCAAATGATCGGGTTTCAAATTCGAATTCCACATCGCGAACATGCCCGAAAAATCATATCCCGCCCAGTGTCCCGCTTTGGAATTTGCATGCTTGATGAACTCCTGCAAGCGCGCTTGATCGATGCGTTTCCATTGATCCAAACGATACGCGTCCCAGCTGTGATCCTTGAGCGTTTCGATGTCTTCTTTCGAGTTCGCTCCCTTGAAGCTCTGGCTGGAAAGCAACAGCAGGCGGTTCGGGTTTTTCGGATCCTTGACCAACATCGCGAGATGTCCGTAGTCGAGCAATCGATAACCGATCTTGTTCACATCGCCCTTGAGAACGGCTTTGCGTGATTCGCTGGTTTTCATCCAGTAGGCAATCAGGTCGCCCTCGCGGAGCCGTTCTTTTCGCTCCGAAAAACTTCCGGGTTCCTCCTGATCGAAGGAAGCGATCAAATCGAATTTCGTCCGGTCCTTGGGATCGGCCTCCTGTGAGACGCCGCGTGATGACGGTTTTTCCACCCAACGCAGCACATACATACCGCGGTTTTGTGTGTCCCGTGTTGCCGACGAACAGGCGACCAGGAAAAACAAAGAAAGTGAGGTGATGGATTTCATCATGATTGAGGAGGAAAATGAAGTTTGTGTGGTGAGTCGAGAAGGATTTCCCGGGCAGTCACCACGTTGACATTCATCACCGGCTTTGATAACCAATTGGGATGGATGAATCCGAAACATCAAAAATATGGTATATCTCGCATGAGGATGATCGCACGGGGCCGTTTTCGATGGAGGAGCTGAAAGCCAAGGCCGAGGCGCACGAGCTCCATCCGCGTTTCGATCTGATCTGGAAGGAAGGAATGGAGGATTGGATGGTCGCAGGCGAAGTGGAGGGATTGTTTGTGAAAAAATCCGAGGCGGAAACCATCGGATTGGGCGGTGGTGAAAAGTCCGCAAAAGAGGCTTTCAACGAATTCGAGTATGACAAGGGAGACTCGGAGGCTGAAGAGGAATGGCCGGGTGTTTCGCGTGGCGGATACTTTTTCTTCATCTATTTGTTTCCGATCATTTGGCTGATCGGCTTGGGCTTCGGATTCAATATGGCCAAGGATATGGTCGAGGGTGATATCGCCGAAATGCTGCCGCTTGCGTTCGCCTGTCTCGGATTGCTTCCTTTTCTAACAGGTATTTTCGCCATCCTCCAACGCTTCCAGAACCTCGGCATGTCGCGGCTCTGGTTTTTCGGATTGCTGGTGCCGATTCTCAACCTGTGGCTGGGCTACCGACTCTTCGCCTGCCCTCCGGGTTATACCGTGCGCAAACGCCTGGGAGCGCTCGGTTGGATTCTCGCCATCTTCTACTGGCTGCCGTTGGTCGGTTTCATCGGATTCGGTGCCTACATCGCATCGAAAGGCCCCGATTACTTACAGGATCTCATTGAAAAAAACCGTGCCGAATACGAAACGTATCTCCAACAAGCCAAGGAAATGTCAGAGTCACCCGAGGAAACGAGGGAAAAGAAACAAGAGGAAAAAGGACCCTCGATCATTCCGGTTTACTAGTGATCCAAACTTCCAAACAAACGGACGAGCGCCTGGAAGCAACGAGGCATTCCTTGAAAGCATCGGATGAAACGCCATTGCCGGTCGAGTGCTGGTTCCTGCATGGCGCGGTTGGCGCGGCCTCGGATTGGCGTTCTCTGGCATCGGGTCTCGCCAAGCACGGCATTTCCTCACGCGCTGTGGATCTCTGGCGTTTCCTGCAATGCGAGAGTGTCAAGATGACTGACTTCGCCAAACGCCTCAACGCGGAGGCCGAGGGTGAGGTCTCGCGCGGTCAGCGACGAGTGCTCATCGGCTATTCCATGGGCGGCAGGCTCGCCATCCATGCTCTGTTAGAAAAGGGCCCTTGGGACGCTGCGGTGATCATTTCCGCAAATCCGGGTATCAGGAATCCCCAAGAGGCCTCAGCAAGACGCGGCACCGATGCCCAATGGGCGAGTCGCGCGCTGACCGATTCCTGGTCGGATTTTCTCAACGCATGGAACAGTCAGCCGGTTCTCGGTGGTGCGATTCGCGATGAGCGGGAGGATAAAAAACTGATCCAACGCCGCCGCGAAATCGCGCGCAGCTTTGTCGATTGGTCGGTGGGGAATCAGGAAAGCCTGTGGGAGTGCCTGGCAGAAATCCGGATTCCCGTGCTCTGGATCGCAGGCGAGCAGGATCCAAAATTTTCAGACATAGCCCGCGAAGCCGCTGCGCTATCCGATTCTTTCCAAAGTTCCATCGCGCCGTCCGCAGGTCACCGGGTGCCATGGGAAAACGAAGCTTGGATTCTGGAGCGCATTCGTTCATGGGTATCGATGCTGTGATGTTCCGTTTGAAAACCATCCTTATCGTTGTCATTTCGGCCGTCCTGATTGCCGCGGCATGGATCATCTTGCTCGAGCTTTCACCCGAAACAACTTCCGCAAGCGAATCGGAAACCTCCGGTAAGGCGGATCAGAAAACTGGCAAGAACCACCTCAAAACCCATCCAGCTCCCGGCAAACCCATGGCATCGTTGATCAGGGATTATTTCAAAATGGAAACCCAACCCACGCCCGAAGAACTGGAGCAGCAACGCCTCGCGAAACTGGATATCCCCAGCCTGTTGATGGAAAAAAACCTGAAATCCGGAGCGCCGGTGTTCATTCGTGCGTTCAAGGAGGAACGAGAGCTTGAGCTTTTCCTGCAGGATGATGACGGCACGTTCAAACTTCTACGCACCTATCCCATCGCCGCCGCGAGCGGCAAACTCGGACCAAAACTTGCTGAAGGTGATATGCAAGTCCCCGAAGGTTTTTACGCCGCAAATCAGGAATCGATGAAACCCGATAGCGATTTCCACCTCGCCTTCAACATCGGTTACCCAAACGCCTACGACCGCGCCCATGGGCGCACCGGCTCGTTCATCATGGTGCATGGCTCAAATGTTTCCATTGGCTGTCTCGCCATGACGGATCCTAAAATCGAGGAAATCTATACCCTCTGCCAGGCCGCCCTCGATGCCAGCCAATCCTTTTTCCGTATCCATATTTTCCCTTTCCGCATGACCGAAAAACGCATGCAACAAGCCGCTTCCAGCGAGCATTACGACTTCTGGAGAAATCTCAAAACCGGCTATAACCTCTTCGAAGATACCCGTATTCCTCCTGATGTTTCGGTTAAAAACAGGAAATATGTCTTCGATTGATCCGTAGATTTTCCATCAACACCATGAAATTCCTCTTCATCCCCGGACTTCTAACACTTTTTTTCAACCTCGCTCCGGCCGCTGAAAAAAATCCGCCCAACATCATCATCATCTTCATGGATGACATGGGCTACGGAGATCTCGGTTGTTTCGGTGCAACCAAACAAAAAACCCCGCACCTCGATCGCATGGCGGCGGAGGGGATGAAACTCACTTCGTTCTACGCGGCTCCAGCCTGCTCGGTTTCCCGCGCCCAACTCCTCACCGGTAGCTACGGCCCGCGCATCAATGTCCCATGGGTTTATATGCCGGTCAGTGCGGAAGGATTGAACCTCGACGAAATCACCATCGCCGATCACCTCAAACAAAAAGGCTACGCCACCGCCTGCATCGGAAAATGGCACATCGGCGACCAAACGGAGTTTCTCCCGACCAAACACGGGTTCGATCACTACTTCGGTATTCCTTACTCGAACGACATGCTGCGGAAATCCACCGAAAGCGGAAAACACGTTCACCCCATCCTCCGCGATGACAAGGTCATTGAACTCATCACCGATGACCAACAAACCGAGATCACCGAGAGCTACACACGGGAAGCCATCCAATTCATTTCTAACAACAAGGAAAAACCGTTTTTCCTCTACCTCCCGCACACCGCCATCCACACCCCGATTTTCCCGGGAAAAAATTTCCAGGGAAAATCCAACAACGGCAGGGTGGGGGACTGGATCGAGGAAGTCGATGCTAGCACGGGTCGGATTCTGGATGCCTTGCGCGAATCCAAACTCGCCGAAAACACCTTGGTCATTTTCACCAGCGACAACGGCCCGTGGTTGATCAAGAGAGAGGACAGCGGCAGCGCCGGTCCGCTGCGTGGCGGAAAAGGCAGCACCTGGGAAGGCGGCGTCCGCGTTCCCACCATCGCCTGGTGGCCGGGAAAAATCAGTGCAGGCTCGGTGGTTGATACGGTCGCAGGAACCATCGACCTCCTGCCGACCGCCGTCACCCTCGCAGGCGGAACGGTTCCTGCCGAACCCGTCATCGATGGTCGCGACATTTCTGCGGTTCTGTTAGGAAAAACCAAAACCTCACCCCGCGAGGCTCATTACTATTTCAAAGGCTACGCCCTCGAAGCTATCCGGCAGGGGTCTTGGAAACTTGCGATTGCTCCCCAAAATTTCAGCATGGGAATGAATATCGAGGAAGACTCCAAAACCAATCCGCGTCTCTACAACCTCGATCAGGATATCGGCGAGAAAACCAACCTCGCTGCCGAGCATCCGGAGATCGTCGCCAAACTGACCGCCTTGGCCGACAAAATGAAAGCCGAACTCGGCGCGCCTAACAGCCCCGCATCCCGTCCCGCTGGAAAAGTCGCAGACCCGCAACCGCTCTATCCCTCCGAAGGACGGAAGGCGAAGAAGTGAGCGGGTAATCTGAAAATGGCAGCCCCGACATGTCGGGACTAACGGTCCATATCTGACGGCTTCATAACCCCAACTCATCGTGGTTAAAAAATTCAAGAAATTGAACAGAAGGAAACAAAGAGAACGAAGGATGTTCCAAATCCCCATTCTCCAATCTTCCAATTGAGAAGCAGACTGAGTGAGGGCGCAGTGCGCGAGCTCCTTCGTTCTCTTCGTTGCCTTCTGTAAAACTACCCAAGAAGAGAGACTGGAAGTCTCTGATGCGAGTCATGGCGGCTGTAAGCCGCCACTCCAATCTAAAACCCGAAGAAGGAACCAAGAAATACACCAAACACACGAAACCATCGCTGAAAATGGTAATCATCATGGTAACAAAAAGGGATGAGAGAATAACGGCGTAGCATCTATTTTTCGTGTTATTCGTGCCTTTCGTGGTTAATAAACCGGTTTTCAAGATCCACCTATCCCATGCACCTGTCCCATCATCCGCTCATCGAAGCCGTCACCCAGCCGTTTGCAGATAATGCGGAGATGAAACTCGCGGCTGCTGCAATCCTTGAAGAGCAGTTTGATGCGGATCATCCAAGCATTCCCTCCGCCATCAAGCAGCTAGAGGTTCGGGATAAGAAAAAAGGCGGTTGGATTTGGAAATCCGCGATCTGGGTTCTCGCTTTGGCGGTACTGTATTTAACGGCTAATTACGATGAGCCCGCGATTAGAACCTACATGGGCTTGGAGGATTTCATTTTCGATGAACCCAAAGCGCCAGTGGTTTCATCGCATCTCACTGAACAGCAAAAACTTCTGTTAGGCGATCCGGACTTGGATGAGCTGACTCAGAAGAAACTCTTGTTCGAGAGTGATCCGAACAATCCTGCATATTTTGCCGAGTTCGCGGGAGCCTACTTCAAGGAGCACAGTAAGATTCCAGATAACTTTCTAGAAACGGCGTCGCGAATCGATCCCGATAACTCATTCTTTCCATGCTGGGCTGCCGGATTATATCAGGACAAAGCGATTGATCAGATATCTACCTCGCTGAGAAAATCCAGCGCTTCCACACCTCCACCTAGATTTGTGGATGGTGTAAAATTACGATCATTGCCTGTCGAACAGGAATACACGATTCTGGATCAAATCGCCTACGATGATGCCTTGCATCTCATCGAGCGAGCCAGCCAACTCCCGAAGTTTGATAACTACACCATGAGTTTGATGACGGAGAGAATGCGCCTGCTTCCTCAACCGCAGAACTTGATCGAGTATGTCAGAAAGGTTGCTAATCAATACAGCGCCGGTTCCCAAGGAATTATATCGCTGATCAAAGTTGCAAGATTGCTGAATGCAAGAGCAGAGGAGCTTTCGAAAAAGGGTGATAAAGAGACTTTCGTAACTTTGGCTAAGAACAGAGATGCACTCATAGAGGCTCTGATGAAATCAGGAAGTAACTATTTGATCGATGCCTTGGTGCATCAAACGATAGCCTCCTCCACGGCGACCAATTTCCATGCTGCTGCGGATCGACTTGATCTAACAGATCTCGAAGAAAAATACCGAAAGCAGAACGAAGCTTTCATTGCCGAGAGCGATAGGCGCCGAATCGCTGACTCCAAGTCGGATTCGTCGACCGATTGGATCGAACAAAAATCAGGAATATTGCACATAGGAATCTCTATGATCGCAGACCAAGTTAAAACCCCGCCACCTCTCACCGATGCCGATCTCAAGCCGCTTCGCATGGTGGATCATGAACTGGCCGGCAGGGTTGGCATCATTACAGCCGCTTTGGGTTTGTTGTTTGGTGCGTTGCTTGTGTTTCTTTTTCGATTTCTCGCGGCGCGCCCGATTCGCCTTACTGCCAAGCGTTTCTCAAGTTTGTTAAATGCCTCCGACTGGCTTTGGATCACCGGTCTCGGCGTGGTTCTACCGATTCTTGCGTTTCTTTACATCAGCCGCGTCTCGCCAGTCAGCGGCAGGGATTATGGGATAAGCTGTTTCCTATTCTTGTTTCCTGGGATTCACCTTGCTGTGCTATTGATGAACCTTCTATTCATCCCCGCTGTGGTCACCCGTTGGCGACTCAAGCGTCGAGGAGCGGCATTTCATTTAGGCTCTCATTTGGATTGGTTGTCCTTGCCAGTGATCGCCGTGATGTTGGGTTACTCGATTGCCGCTTATCCCGCCTTGGTGAAATTCGGATTGGATCATCTCCCCATGAAAATCGCCCTCGCAGCTCCGGCCATGGGTTGGCTGGGTTTTGTGTTTTTGCATGCGCTACGCATTTTTCTCGGCAACGCACGTTCTCGCATCATCCAGACTGCCTCTGCCATCGCGGTGTTGCCCGCCTACGCCCTCGCTGTGATTTTGCTCTGCGCTCTCATCCCCATCTATCATGCTGGTGAGAGATATTGGATTCCTCAAGATAAGCTTATCCTCATCGATCCCGATGCCCCGGATCTTGGTGCCTATGAATGCAGAGTCGCGACTCAGAAGCGCCTGGAAATGAAAGAAATGTTGGGACTTGAGAACCCTTGATATTTCCCAACACGAAAAACATCACCCATTCCAAAAAATGGTCCCGTCAGGAATCGAACCTGAAACTACGGCTTCGGAGACCATCGTCCTATCCATTGGACCACGGGACCTTGTTTTGGGGTGAGGCGGAAGTATGTAGCGCGACGGGCAGGCCAATGCAAGCCCGCGTTATTTCAGCTCCGGAAATACGGCGTCCAGATCGAGGGGGTCGCCGTATTTCTGCTGAAGCTCGCGGAACTTGGCGTAGAGGGATTTTTTGCGATCCGCCATCTTCGCGTCTTGTGCGAGATCGCGCATTTCCTGCGGATCATCGGTGAGGTTGAAAAGTTTCACGGTTTTCGCCTCCGGGTAGAGCATGAGTTTCCAGCCGTCCTCAATGACCGCGCGTTGGGTTGCCGTGTAAGAGGCGTAAACCGCATCGAGCCCGCCTTTTTCTCCTGCGAGCAACGGGCGGATGCTTTGGAATTCGATCCCGTTGCGATCCGCGCCTGCGAGGTCGAGAGCGGTGGCCATGGCGTCCTGGAGGTGGATCGGGGTGTTGATTTTCGCACCCGCTTTCACGCCCGGGCCGGTGACGAGAAACGGCACGCGCAGGCTGTGTTCATACATGTTTTGTTTTCCTAACAGACCATGATGACCGCAGGCGAGGCCGTGGTCGGAGGTGAAAAAGATCCAGGTGTTTTCCGCTTTGCCGGATTTTTCCAAAGCATCGAGGATGCGCCCGATCTGGGCGTCCATGTGAGTGATCATCGCGTAGTATTCCTGGCGGTTGACCTTGATCGCGTATTCATCGCGGGGAAACGGGGCGAGTTGTTCATCGCGCAAGTCTTTGCCCGCGCCGATGGCTTCTTTCTGCGGGTATTCGGGGAGAAAATTTTCCGGCATCTGGATTCGCTCCAGCGGATAACGATCCACAAATTCCTTGGGCGACTGGCGCGGGTCGTGTGGAGCGTTGAAATGCAGCGCCATGAAGAACGGCTTTTCGGATTGTGCGGCTTTTTCAAGAAACGCGGTTCCGTCATCCGCAAGCACCTCGCTCCAGTGTTTTCCGCCTTTCCAGAATCCTTCGAACTTCGGATCGCTCGGACTCCAGGGATCCGGCTGCCCTTTGATCGGACGGTTATAACCTTCCTTGAACGCGCCGGGCATGCCGGGGCGTTTGTTGACGACGTGGTCGAAAGCCTTTTCCACATCCGCCATCAGGTGCCACTTGCCGGAGAAATAGGTTTCATAACCTTGGGCTGCCATGCGCCGTGGCCAGAACTTCGCAACCTCCTCATCGGTCTTCTGCTTCTTTTCGGTTTCCTTCGCGCTCCAAACGGTGCGACCCGTCATCAGCATCGAGCGGCTCGCCACGCAAATCGCTCCGTGCCATGCGCCCATGTTATAGGCATGGGTGAAACTTGTGCCGTTTGCGACGAGTCGGTCGAGGTTCGGGGTATCGATGTCCGTGTGGCCGTGCGCGCGGATGGTTTCGTAGCTCTGGTCGTCTGAGAAAATGAACAGGATGTTGGGCTTTTGGGAGGAAAATGCCACAAGTGAGAGAGCGAGCAGGATAGACAGGATGGCTTTCATTGATTTCTTCATACCTAGCAGGGCTAGTGCATTTTACGAGGAATTTCCAGAAATCAGGATGATTCTTCAGCCTTGCCCCTTGGCACGGATTGGGCTACGCAGCGCGCATCATGCCAATCGCAACTCCTGCCCAATACGCCGCCATGCTCGATGCCGCCCAGAAAGGCGGATATGCCTACCCGGCCATCAACGTCACTTCACTCACCACGATCAACGGTGCGCTCAAAGCCTTTTCCGAAGCGAAATCCGACGGCATCATCCAGGTTTCGACCGGTGGTGGCGAGTTTGCTTCCGGCACTGCCGTCAAAGACGCCGCCTTCGGTGCGATCATCCTCGCCGAGGCCTGCCATCTGCTTGCGGAGAAACACGATGTCCTCATCGCCCTCCACACCGATCACTGCCATCCGGAGAAAGTCGACAGCTTCCTCAAGCCGCTCCTTCAAGCCTCACGCGAGCGCATCGCCGCTGGCAAAGGCCCGCTGTTCCAATCCCACATGTTCGATGGCTCGGTCGTCGACCTCAAAGAAAACCTCCGCATCTCCAAAGAGCTCCTCAAAGAGTGCGCCGAACTCGGCATCATTCTTGAAGTCGAAGCCGGTTGCGTCGGCGGCGAAGAAGACGGCCACGACACTTCAGGTCTTCCAATCGAAAAACTCTACACCACTCCGGAAGATATGGTGGAAGTTTACGAAGCCCTCCACGGTATCGGTCGCTTCATGTTCGCGGCCACCTTCGGAAACGTTCACGGTTCCTACAAACCCGGTGCAGTGAAACTCAAGCCATCCATCCTCCGCGACGGACAGGCAGCCGTCATCGCCAAATACGGACAAGCGGCCGAAATGGATCTCGTGTTCCATGGCGGTTCCGGAACCTCTTCCGAAGACCTCCAGGAAACCCTCGACTACGGTGTCATCAAAATGAACATCGATACCGATACCCAATACGCTTTCACACGCCCCATCGTCACCCACATCTGCCAGAACATCGAAGGCGTGCTGAAAATCGACGGCGAAGTCGGCAACAAGAAACATTACGATCCACGCTCCTACCTGAAAAAAGGCGAGCAAGGTCTCTGTGATCGCATGAAACAAGCCTGTGATGAACTCCGCTCCACCGGCAAAACGATCTATAAGAAGTAAGCGGAGAGCCGCGCCTCTGGCCGGCTTTCTTTGTTCATTCAATCCACCAAACCGACCCCACACCCGGGGTCGGTTTTTTTCAAATGGTGGGGTGCCATCGCCGCGAATACCATATGGGATAAAGATCCATCTGTAATTGACGATCTGCTCCGCAACGGCGCACTCGAAAATAGCGCCCTACGGAACCTAAACCCCCAGCATCAGGGAAATATGCTCGGCGGTGAGTTCGCCCATCGAGGAGCAATCGGTAAAATCCTTGGTGCCGTGCATGCGGTTGAGGTCGAGCGCGAGTCTTCTCACGTGTTCCTCCGGAGCCAGTTGTTCGCGGCGCATGATACCAAGCAGGGAGCGGAGTCGGGTGGCCTCGACTTTCGCCCTTCTCGCCATTTGGGCGTGCTCTTCGTTGACGTATTGGTCGATGGATTTCCGGTTCAACACCTCAAAGGCAAGCCGCGTGACGGGTCGGTTGGAATTGAAACGGAAGGCAAGGTAGATGTTGCCGTTTCCTTCGTAAGATTGCTGGTCGAAATCGATGGGCCGCACGCGGTATTGGACTTCCTCGAAATCCGGTGTGATATCGACGACGTAGTTGACGCTGCGCATGTCACCTAACAGCCGGATGAAGGAGCGTTCGGTGAACTTGGTGAACTCCTTGGCGATACGCACTTTGTTGAGTGCGGGGTTTTCCAGATAGTCACGCATGAACATGTCTCCGGGAACACCGGCGATATGTTCTTCGATGAGCGTATGTCCGCTGATGATGTAATTGATCCGGTTGGGTGAAAGGATGTGCTCGAGTTCCAATCCGTAGATGCGTGAGGCGTCGGCTTGTTTGACGTAGAAGTAATCGGAGTTGTCGTTGAAAAGGTTGGTGACGCGGATACGGAACGGTTTGGAGTTTCCGAAATCACCAAAATCGATCCGATCCACCATGAGATGTTCGTGTTCCTGTTCCGCGGCGTCGCGACCGATTTTCAGTTCACTGTAAATCCGGATCAATCCCCGGCGCAGATCATCGATGATTTCCGGCGGATACATCACCGTCAGCCACAGCGTTTCGCGACCGCGTGTGTCTTCGTAAGCGATCGCTCCGGTGAAGCGCCTGAGTTCCTGATAGAGATTTGGGATTTCTCGCAGTCGATCAAAACGGTAGAGGTACTGACGCAAGCTGGTCGAAACCTCATACATGATCTTACGCGCGGGAATCATTGGGAATAGGGATCAGTGAAGGGTGAAATTCTTGCTCTTCGCTCAAAGCTCTCTGGCGTAAGTATCGCAGCGGTTGTGCCAACCGGCGCGCCAGCGGGCTTCGCCGCGTTCGGGTGGTGAGTTGTCGATGCGTCGGGAGAGCATGCGTTTGGCGGATGCGGCGAATTCCGATGCGGCGGCGGGTCCTGCGGGGACTTCTTTCATGTTTCCCAACACCTGCAATAAACCCCAGCCCTGACCTTGGTATTTTTCGGTCGGGCTGGTGCCATCGCCTTTGAAATTCACGTAATCGATCAAGGCATACGTGCCATGAGGTGTGGACGCGACCTTGTGGTAGTTTGCTTGGATTTTCGCGCGCTCGGAGGCGGGTGCGGCGGCGAGCATCTTGGGCAGCGAGGTACGGGAGCGCGCCATGATGTAGTCGGTTTGGATTCCCACGGTGCCGGCAAGCCATTGGCGAAGGCCGGTCATTTCAGGCGAGTTGAAGTTTTTCTGAAATTCCGCCCGACTGCTCCAAGGTGAGTGTCGCTGTTTGGCGATGGCTGGAGGATTTGCGCCCTGGGCGGTGGCGTAGGCGATGAACTGCGGCCAGCTTTCCTGAAAGCGACCGTTGAAACCGGCAGGATACCAGATGAAATGCCCGATCCCAAGCGAGGGAAATTCCTCACCGACGTTCCATGCGGTCAGCCCTTCAATTTTCCCACCGGATTCATTCTGCCAGATTTTTCTGCCGATCGCCGCCTTCTGCGCGGCTGTTAGATTTCCGACGGGATGTTGGGCATGGGTTTCGGCTGGAGGATTTCCGGGAGCGCATGCGCTCAAAGCGATGACGAAAAATGCGGTTGGAAAATGAAATTTCATGGCGTAATCGGATAGGTGAGGCGTTTCTCGATATCGTCGAGCACGGATTTGGTATGCAGCATCATCGGATGCATGGCGACGAGATGGGATCGGTTCTCCGCGCGTTCCCATACGGAGGATTCGGTGGGAAGGATGATGAGGTCGAGTGGGGTTCGGTAGGAGACGATGGGAATGTCCGAGAGTTTTTCCTCCGATGCCTGGAGGGTTTTCAGAAACTCGCTGCCGGGTCGCATTTGTTGCGCACCTCTGGACGGATAGGCGTAAGCGACCTTGGTTCCGTGATGCGGGGTGGAGATGGTCATGAGGCTTTCGCAGCGATCCGCTCCGCCGAGTTCCTGCAGGTAATAACGCGACACCAGGCCGCCCATGCTGAAAGCGACCATGCCAAAAGGTTCTTCGGTTCCGAATTTCTTCTCGATGTCCCTCTGCAGCCCTTGGGCGAGATTTTCCAATCCGCCCCGCGCGTCGGCAGGCTTGAGTTTCGGCACGTAACACTCGATGCCGTGGTATTCCAAACGCTTCTTCAATGAGCTGAAAGCTTCGCCGTTTTCAAAAATTCCATGAACCATGACCACGCGTTCCACTTTGGGTTTCGCGGGTTGCGGGTGGCAGGAAACGGCGGTGGCGCAGATGCCGGTGAAGAGATGAAAAAAACGGGCGGTGATCATGGTTTAACCGGGTGGCCAGGTGAGTTGTCTGCCACCGAGCAGGTGGACGTGGAGATGTGGGACGGTCTCTCCGCCGTGCGCACCGTGATTGATGACCGTTCGGAAACCGGTTTCCGACAGACCGAGATCGCGGGCGATTTTTCCGGCGGTCAGCAGCAGGTGACCGAGGATTTCCTGATCTTCCACCGTTGCCGCTCCGATGCGAGGGATGGGTTTGCGCGGGATGACAAGGATGTGCGTGGGAGCCTGAGGGGAAATATCCCTGAAAGCGCAGCAGATTTCATCGCGATGCACGATGTCTGCCGGGATCTCGCCGTCGTAGATTTTTTCAAAAAGCGTTTTCACCTTGCGCAGGATAATGGGAAATCCGTCCACGGCAAGCTCCGGAAAACGAGGTTTATGTTCATCCTCCTTGCAAAGCAGGGGCGAAACGATTTAGGCAACAGGTGTCAATGAATTCAAACAGCAGAGCCAACCAAGGATCCTGGAAAAAGACCGTGCTCCGTGCGGTGTTGGTTTGTGCGGGCTCGGTGGCGATTCTGCTGCCTGCGTGGTTGCCGAACAAACCGGGCGCACCCCTGGAGCGCGGCACGGTGGAGCTTCTTCAAGCGGGTTTGCTTGCGGCATCGACCGCGGTGATGCTGGGAGCGATGGCCCATGCGGGAAAAAGACGCGCGGTCTGTCGCGTGCTGGCCATGGGACTGGCAGCCGCTCTGGTCGGCGAGCTGGAGGATTTCATTTCGGGAATTCTCAACTGGCCGTTCCCCGAAGGCTGGGTGATCGGTTTCATCGTGCTGCTGGCACTGATCACCATGCTGCGTCACAAATACGTGATTCTCAAATTCTTCTCAACGATGGGACATCATGCGGGTGCGGGTTTCATCGGAGCCGCGATCCTGATCATTTACGTATTCAACCGCGTGATCGGAGCCGCGCCGTTTTGGCAAGCCTCTCTGGGCGATGCCTTCTCTCCGGAGATTCCCATCATCTGCAGAAACTATCTGGAGCTTCTCGCATGTTATTTCATTTTTGTCGGAACGATCGGACTGGCGATCACCTTGGGCAGAAGAGAAGAACTGGATTGAACTCGCGATCAGAACAAATCATTTCCAAGGACTTGTTGGGTGGTCTTGAAATGTAGCTTCGCGAATTTTCCGAGAATTTCCTCACCGTGCGTTTTCACCAGGGTTTTCCCGGCATCAACCACGGCGGATGAAGCGCCGAGCGGAATGGTGTGACCCATTTTTTTGGAGGCTGCGTCCATCCAATCGATGAAGCGCTCGCGTGCGAGAATCGATGCCGCGGCAACCGCCGTGTCAGATTCGCCCTTGGTGCGCTGATCGAGCGTGAGGGTGATGTTTTTTTGTTTCAAAGCACGCTGCAAAACCTCGGCTTTGGCGAACTGATCGGAAAGCGCTCGCGGGCAATCCGGTTTTTTTCTAACAAGCTCCTCGATCACCGTGGCGTGACCCCAGGCGAGCATGCGGTTGAGGTTTTTGAACGATGCATAGAGCTCGTTGTATTTTTCAGGACGCAACGCGATGACATCGAACTCGATTCCCGGCGTCGCCTTGATGACCGCGGCGAGTTGGCGGATTTTGGCCGCACTGGTGATGCGTTTGGAATCCATGATGCCAGCTTTGATCAGATGACGCGTGATTTCCGCATCCGTGTAAACTCCGGCGATCACCAGCGGCCCGAAGAAATCACCTTTGCCGCTCTCATCAATCCCGAAGTGCGGTGCGAAATGTTCCGGATCGTTGATTTCCTCGTAGCCGAGTTTCGCCTCTCCAAGCACCAGCGGCTCCAGCGTGAAACGGATGAAATCCTCCGTTTCCTTGCCTTGGATCAGGACTTTCGGCCCTTTGCTGTAAACGCTGACATTAAGCTTACCCTTCTTCCCGGCAAAAATCGTGTGTTCCTTTTCCACAAACTCGAACCCCTGCTCTTCAAGGATCTCGCGGAGTTTGATCACTTGCTCGGAAGTGAGGTTGGTGGTGTGGGAGGTCATGAATTTTTTGATCGGCAGGAGGCGATTCTTCGAAAAGACTATTGGAAAAGTAATCCATTATGAAAGCCCTTATTCCAGCCTGCGCTGTCGCGCTCTTCGCATCTTTGGTGGTAGCCTACAACCCCGCAAAAGAACAAGCTCCTGCTGGCGCGATAGAAAAAATCGCCAGTGCGATTCCCAGCGAGCCCTATGCAAAACCCGCGAAGTCACGCAAGTTGCTGGTGTTTTCCAGAACCAATGGATTCCGCCATCAGTCGATCGTGACCGGAAAGATCGCGCTGGATGAGATGGGCAAAAAAACCGGCGCTTATGAAGTGGTGATCAGCGATGAGTTGTCGAATTTCGAAAAAGACAAAATCGGCCAGTTCGATGCGATCTGTTTCCTGAGCACGACGATGAATCCCTTTGCTCCGTTCAAGGACGAGTTGTTGAAGTTGTCGCCGGAGGAAAAGGAAGCAGCCAAAGCCTATGAGCTTCAGCTCAAGGAAAACCTCATGGCTTATGTCAAAGGTGGTGGCGGTTTCGTCGGCATTCATGCCGCGACCGATACCTTTTACGAGTGGCCGGAGTATGGTGAAATGATCAACGGTTATTTCGATGGCCATCCATGGGGAGCGGGAAATCAGGTGAATATTTACGTTGAGCCGGGTCAGGAGAAACATCCGCTGGTCGCGATGTTCAACGGCCAGCGTCTCGATTTCAAAGAAGAGATCTATCAGTTCAAGGCACCTTACGATTCATCGAAAGTTCACATGCTGCTGCGTCTTGATCCGGAGAAATCCCAACAAGTCAAAGGCATGAAACGCAAGGACAACGACTACGGTGTCGCTTGGGCGAGAAACTGGGAAAAGGGTCGGGTGTTCTATTGTTCCATCGGCCACAATCACGACATGTTCTGGCACCCCGAAGTGCTGCGTCATTACTTGGCCGGAATCCAGTGGGCGATCGGTGACTACAAGGTCGAGCTCGATAAGGGCAAGTGAGCTCGGGTTGTCCCTAACAGATTTTAACCGCAAAGATCGCAAGGAACACAAAGAAGAAGAGTTTCATAAAAAATGAATTCATCTCTGTGATCTCTGCGGTTAATTGCTTCAGTCTTCCAGTGAACTAGCGTGATACCGCAGCAGTAGCCTCGGCAACTTTCATTCCGTCCAATGCGGCGGAGACAATACCGCCTGCGTAGCCCGCACCCTCGCCGCAGGGGAAAAGTCCGGCGATTTCCGGATGCTCCAGGCTCTCCGGATTACGGGGAATACGGAGGGGTGAGGAAGTGCGGGTTTCGAAACCCAACAACAAGGCTTCGGCCGATGCGTATTGTTTGATCTGGCGGTTGAAAAGTTTCAGCCCTTGTCTCATCCGTGAGGTGATCTTTTTATCTAACAATTCGTGCAAGGGTGCGGATTTCAAACCGGGGAAGTAAGAGGTTTCCGGTAGATCAGATGAAATTTTCCCGATCAGATAATCCGCAGCGCGCTGCGCGGGAGCAACTTGTCCGAGAGTTTCATTTCCTCCCGCGTGCTTCGCGGCGTGCTCGATGTTTTCCTGGAATGCGATACCCGCGAGAATACCGTGCTGGGGGATGAGGTGAGCGACATCTTCAGGTTCGATCGTGGTGACGAGGCCGGAGTTGGCGAATGGAGAGTCACGACGCGACAATGACATGCCGTTCACCACGACCTGATCGTTCGCAGTGGCTGCCGGAACAATCCATCCGCCCGGACACATACAGAACGAATGCACGCCGCGATCCGCGATCTTGGTGGCGAGGCGGTAGCGCGCGGCAGGAAGCAGATCGGGGCGCGGCTCACCTTCGGTAATGTGGTATTGCTGGCGGTCGATGAAGGGTTGCGAATGTTCGATCCGGAACCCGATTGCAAACGGCTTGTGTTCCATCAGAACCTGTTTTCTGGCGAGCAGTTGATAGATGTCGCGTGCCGAGTGACCGGTGGCGAGGATGGTGGCATCGCCGAGAAACTCGCGTCCGTCCACGGTGGTGACCCCATGGATTTCCCCGTGCGTGATCAGAAAATCGTTCACCTTGGATTGGAAATGGACTTCGCCTCCGTGATCGATGATGGATTGGCGCAGGGCTTTGACGACGTTGGGAAGGAGGTTCGATCCGATGTGCGGATGGGCGTCGGTCAGGATTTTTTCCGGAGCACCATGAGCAACCAGCACCCGATAAACCTCCGCAACCGGGCCGCGCTTGGTGGCACGGGTGTAGAGCTTGCCGTCGGAAAACGTTCCGGCACCGCCTTCTCCGAAGCAGTAGTTCGAGTCTTCGATCACCCGACCCTCGCGTAAAATTGGCGCGAGATCGAAACGGCGTGCGGACGCGTCTTTTCCTCGCTCCAGAACGATGGGCTTTTGTCCCAGTTCGAGGCATTTGAGCGCAGCGAACAAACCAGCCGGGCCGGCACCGATGATGAGAATTTTTTTCGCATCGGCGGAAAGCGGTGCGCAGGTCCAGACCGGTTTTGGTTCCTCCGGCAAATCCTCGTCCACCGCGACCTCGAGTCGCAGTTGCACTTTGACCTGACGTTGTCGGGCGTCGATCGAGTGCTTGCGCAAACGCATACCTCGCACACGTGAGGGGTTGATTCCTAACATTTTCGCCACCGCATCTTTGCGGGAGTTTTCCTGTTCGGAACTCTCAAGCGGCAGGACGATGTCGAGCGTGTGAAGCATCGTGAAAAATCAGATGGCGCGCTTTTCACCATGGTCGTTCACGGAGACGAAGGTGACGTGGGTTTGGAAAACAGGGACATCGGCGGAGTTTCTCGCATCGGTGACAACGACACGGTAGGTCACCGAGGTGTTACCTTTGCGGCTGAGCGAGCAATTGATTTTCAGAATGGTGCCATCACCCACGCCTTCGCGGAACTCGACCTTGTCCATCGCGATGGTGACGAATTGGCAGTGTGGAAATTCGGCGGAGGCCGCGATCCATGCCGCTTCGTCAACCCATGAAAGCATGCGCCCGCCGAACAATGAACCGTAGTGGTTCAGATCTCCAGGCATGACTAGGCGGTGCGTTTCCAAAACAAGGAGAAAGTATGATTACCAATGTTTGCGACGGCTGGTATTCAGAACTTTTGCGTCGATGGAAATGCTGCCAGCTCCGCTGAGTAGGATCGCAAGGCAGGGGACCAGGAAAAGCAGAGCGGGTTCTTTCGATCCGGCTCCCCCAGCCATGAACAGTGGGCCACTGGCGTGGATATTGAACGCAGCGACCGTCATCGTGAATGCCAGAACAAACGCCGCGGGGCGGGTAGCGAGTCCGATGATGATGAGTGCCGCGCAACCGACTTCCGCGCCGATGGTTGCGGCCAGACTAACGGGGCTCGACATCCATTTCAGCGGATAGAAATCAGGCACGGGAAAACCCTTGGACTTTTCAGCGAAGCCTTGGATTTTTCCGAGGCCGTGGCCGAAAAGCATGAGGAGGCCGGTTCCCAGGCGCAGCACGAGCAAACCGAGAGACGTGCTGGTGTCGCGCGTGCCGCAATCGAAGAAAAACTTTTTCATAAATGGGATGTTGGATTATTTGGGCGAGATCGAGATGCGCTTGAGCCTGTCGTCACCCGGAGGCGAGCTTGCGGTGACTTGGTCATCGGCAGCGATCACGTTGTAGGCGAGGCGGCGGTAGTATGCATTGAGGGGGCGGATGCGGTAGACTTTGCCCTGGGATTTCACCAGTTCGATGAGGTTCTGAACCTCTTGCTGGAGCTGGTCTTCCTGCATGGTGCGGAAATGCTCGCAATCGACCCGAATCCGTTCGGCATCCGGCATCTGGCGGCGCAGGATGCGGTTGACCAAGTATTGGATGTCATCGAGCCGATCCCCGTGTTCGCCGACAATCGCATCTTTTTCAGAGGAAAAGATCTGCAGGCACGGGCCTTCGGCGGATTCCTCGATTTGGATTTTTGCCACAATTCCCAAGTGTCCGAGCATGGCATCGAGTATTTTTTCGGCGAGTTCTGCAGCTTTCATGGCGGAACTTTAGCCAAAAGCCGCCAACGGTCAACTTTCCCGCATTTTATATTGATGGTCGGGAAATCCGGCGGAAAATTGCACCATGTCGAATCTACCGTGGTCTGAAATCCTGTCCTTCAAGCTGTTCGATGTCGTCAAAGTCCTGCTGACGGCGGTGATTATCCTGTTCGTGCAACCCTCGAGCGTTTTTGACGAGCGAAGCGAGGCTTGCCTGGCCACCAATGCCCAAGCGTTTGGGGTTGAGGTCTGGTGAGCGCGGT
>CBFGOP010000028.1:0-24193 GCA_965650415.1 uncultured Prosthecobacter sp.
GGCTCTTTTTTTATCCGGTGAACTTATGCTTGGGGTTATATTATAACGTTACGGAGCTCTGGTTCGATAGGATTAGGAATTCCAGTTGAGTCCTTTTTCGGCTCTCCATTTTCGATAAGCCTCAAATTGATCTTTTTTGTTCATAGAGCGCCTGTCCGGGAGCTCGTTGAGAAATTCTTCGAACATGCTTCCTGGTGAAATCTGTGTTTCAACAAGGTTTGTTTCATCGTGAGCAGTTTCGGGGATTGCCTTGCTGAACGGCTGACTTTTCCTCATCAATTGTGAAATTTTCTTATGGATACTGAGGAGTAGGAGGCATATCGAAAGCAACAGAAAGATAACTCCATAGAGCAGAATGGTGATTGTCATGGGAAAATAGTGGTGGTTAAAGGGTGATTGATCGGATTTCTCCGTCATATAGTTTCGTCACGATACGGGTACCGGATTTCACCTTGTCAGCAGAACATAAAATTTTGCCATCTTCGCTCATGGTAATGGAGAATCCGCGTTTGAAAACAGATTCGGGGCCGAGAGTTCTGACCAGATTTTTCAGGGCATCGAGGGCTTGGAATCGATTCACAAGTTTTCCAACTGCGAGTTCCTGTAGGAGGCCTTCCAACTCATGGAGTTTTTCTTTTTTGCGTTCCATAACTTCCTTGGGATGCAAATAGTTGTGCCTGAATTGAAACTCCCGGAGTTGCTGTCGGATCGTTAAATATTGGGTGGTAACTACCTGCTGTATTGAATCCCTGAGTTGATCCATTCGTTGAACCGGATCACGAAGGCAATGGCTGATGCATCGGTTGATCCTCTTGTTTGATTGAGTGAGGATTTGCATCAATTCTACCACATCAGGCACAGCAAGTTCCGCAGCAGCGCTTGGTGTGGGAGCGCGCATGTCAGCTACGAAATCTGCAATCGTGAAATCGATTTCATGGCCGACTGCCGAAATGATCGGTATCGATGATGAATCGATGGCCCGGGCAACGACTTCTTCGTTGAATGCCCAGAGATCTTCGATCGAACCTCCTCCGCGACCAACAATCAAGAGGTCACATTTCGGGTATCCATAGGATTCGTGCGAATTGAGTTTGATAATGGCATTGGCAATTTCGTGTTCAGCACCCTTTCCCTGAACTCTTACAGGAAACAGCACCGGCTGAATCCATGGTGAGCGGCGGCGGAGAATGTTGAGGATATCCTGAAGGGCTGCACCGGTTGGTGAGGTGACGATTCCTATAATTTTCGGGAAATTCGGGAGCGATTGCTTCCGAATTTGGTCGAATAGTCCCTCGGCCATCAGCTGGCGTTTGAGAGCCTCAAATCGGGCTTGAAGGTTGCCTTGACCCGAGGTTTCGATCTTCTCAACAATGATCTGAAGCTGTCCGCGAGGCTCGTAGATGGTCGATTCGGCGAAAACCCGGACCTTGAGCCCATTTTCTAGGCTTTCCGAGCCCTCTTTCCTCATAGCATTGAAAATGGCACACTGGATTTGCGAGCTATCGTCTTTAAGGGAAAAATACCAATGCCCACTACCTTGTTTCTTCAAATTGGAAACTTCTCCCTCGATCCAGAGCTTCCCTACCTCGGACTCGATCGCCCGTTTCATCTTGCGAATTAACTGGGATACCGAGAGCACTTTGTTTTCCTTCCTAGGGATGTCTGAGAACAAATCCACGAGCCAAATCTGCCTGATGCCTTCGATTTTGGCGAGTGTTCAGTTGATACCCGATTAAAAATGCGTGACGTTGACAATTCACCACGCTCCGGACAATTTTCACGCATGAACACGATGTCTATTTTACTTGGTGCGACTTTCGCGCTGCTGCTCGCGGCGGTGGTTTTGTCGTTCCAGAATATGAATCACGGGGTTAAAAATGCTCCACCAGAGGAGTTGGCGCGCCTTAATCGGCAGGTTGAGCAGATCGAAATCGAGCTGGAGCGCCTGAAGTTGGAAAAGCAGATGCAGGAATTGAAAGCCGAGTCCACGGGTGGGCAAAGTGGAGACACAAATATTGAGAAAATGAAGGCTGAGCTCGCTGATAAAGAGGCGGAAATCGCCGCTCTTGCCGAACAGAAATCTGATGCTGAGAAAAAGGCTTCCACCTATCTTGATGAAGCGACCTTCATCGGACAGAGGGAATTAGAAAAAGGTGACAGTGAACTGTTACGAGCCCGCAGAATCCGTGATGCCCTGCTCATCGCCCGTGTGACAGAATATGTGGAAAGCCCGGAGGTAGGAAATTTTGTCGCAGTCGAAATTCTTATGCCGGACCTGGTGAAGGTGGGTGACATCCTAGCGATCCGACGTAATAGCGGTATCTTGGGAAGATTGAAAATTACCGACATTTCACCGGATGGCGCGATCGGCAGCCCTCTTCCCGGATTTGGTCCGGTTGTGCCGCAATCTGGCGACGAACTCATCATGCCGCCTCAAATCTAACTTATTCTCACTTTTATGGAACAGACAACCGTAGGCTTGGTATCGCTGGGATGCGCAAAAAACCTGATCGACTCAGAGGTGATGATCGGTCACCTCGCAGAGGCTGGAATGATACTCACTCCCGATCCGGAACTTGCCGATGTTTTGATCGTCAATACATGCTCGTTCATCGACATGGCGAAACAGGAATCGATCGATACGATTTTCGGTGCTGTAAACGAACGCAGTGAAAATCCCGAACGAGCCAAACAAAAAATTATCGTGGCGGGATGCCTTTCCCAACGTTTTGCAAAAGAACTACCCGGCATCATGCCTGAGGTGGATGCCTTTATCGGGCTGGATCAGATCACCAAGGTCGCACCAATCATTGAAAATCTGTTAGGCAAAAAGAGCGCCAAGCCGATCACCAAGGATGAAGGACCTGCAGCAACGGATGACCCAAGAGATTTCGTTACGCTCAAGCCCAAATACGTTCCGGATTACACCACCCCCCGTTTCAGGCTGACTCCCGATCACTATGCGTATGTAAAAATTGCCGAAGGCTGCAACCACACCTGCACTTTCTGTATCATCCCGAAAATCCGCGGTCAGCATCGCTCCAGAACCCAAGAGTCTGTGGTTCGTGAAGTTGAAGCGCTGGTGAAAAGCGGAGTGAAAGAGATCAATTTGATTTCTCAAGACACGACCTATTTTGGAATGGACCAGTGGGAAGGCCAGCGCCCCAACCCGAGTTCGCCAGTCGATTCCACACGTGGCAATTCACTGTGCACCCTGTTGCGCGAAATCAACAAGATCGAGGGCGATTTCTGGGTCCGCTTGCTATACACGCATCCGGCCCATTGGTCTGACGAGCTGATCCAGACCATTGCCGAGTGCGACAAAGTTGCCAAGTATGTGGACATTCCTCTGCAGCACATCTCCGACCGGATGCTCACCGCCATGAAACGGGTGACGAGCGGCGATTACATCCGTGATCTGCTTCGTCGGATGCGGGCTGGCATTCCGAACCTCGGTATCCGTACCACTTTCATCGTCGGCTTCCCCGGCGAGACCGAAGAGGATTTCCAAGAGCTGCTGGATTTCATCAAGGAGTTCAGATTCGAGCGTGCAGGCGTGTTCCAATATTCCAAGGAAGAGGGAACACGCGCGGTGAAACTGGACGGACATTTGCATCACATGACACGCAAGAGCCGTTGGTCACGAGCCATGAGTGCGTTGCAAAAAATTGCCGCAGAAACCAATCAGGCTCAGGTCGGAAAAAAAGTCCGTGTTTTGGTCGAGGAAAAAGGTGTGGGGCGGACCCAATGGGATGCACCGGAGATTGATGGTTCTGTGATGGTGGATGAAAAACTTCCGGTCGGTAGTTTTGCAGATATCACCATCGGCGATTGGCGCGGTTACGATCTCGTCGCAGCCCGTTGAATTTTATCCTCTGGGATGAAATCTGCCATGGACTCCTTTGAGACCTTTTGCGCTCACATGGGTGTAAATCTGAGTGGTAGCAATATCCGAATGCCCCAATAACTCCTGGATCACACGTAGATCGGCGCCGCCCTCCAGCAAATGTGTGGCAAAGGAATGTCGCAACAAATGCGGATACACCTTGCTGTCGATTCCCGCCATCTTGGCGCGCCGTTTGACGATCTGGCGAATCCGTTCCGGGGTGAGAGGTCTACCTCTCACGCTCAGAAAAATCTCGGATGAGGTATGAGGCTTGAGAAGTTGGATACGTTCGTTTTTCAGGTAATCCTTGATAGCGGTGAGCGCACTGCTTCCTACACGAACCATTCGCGTTTTCCTGCCTTTTCCGGAGATCCGCAGGAACCCTTCATCGATGTCCAACCATTCGAGCTTCGCTGCGCAAAGTTCTGCAAGACGCAGGCCGGAAGAGTAAAAGAGCTCCAAAATGGCCTTGTCTCGTCGACCCAACGGTTGATCGCCCGGTATGCTTTCGAGCAAGTTTTGGATCTCTCTTACTGATAGCGTAGAGGGCAGTTTGCGTTCCGGTTTCGCGCTTTGCAGGGGTTCCGCCGGATCCATTTGGATAGAGCCTGAGGTGGTCAGCCAGCGAAAAAAAATCTTCAGGTGTACGGTTGCCAGTCTGCGGGAGGACGTTCCGAGACCCTCGGCTTTGCGCTGATTCAGGAAGTTCGCCAGCTCCTCGGTTCCAACCTCATGCAGGGCCATTTTGCGAGACTCCATCCAGTCCGCGAGTGCCTGGAGGGTTTGCTGAACGGAGAGCTGATAGGCATCGGAGAGTCCTCGTTCGATGGCGAGAAATTGAATGAATGACTGAACCCGGCTTTGCATGCTTGGTGTTTAAAAATAGATTGCCTGTATCGTTAGGAAAGTTAAATTAAATCACGTTTTCGATCCGCTTGCGGATCTGTTTGCAAACATCACATCACAGCCATGTCGGAACTTAAACCATCGATTTTTTTCGAATCTGGCCTGACGATAGGATACAAAGATCCTTTGGCGGTCTTTGCGAAGGAAGTCACGCTGGGTGGAGGCACGCATTTTCTTTTGGCGAGAAATGGCCGTGGCAAAACCACGTTGCTGAGAACCATTGCCGGTGGGATTCAGAAATTGAAGGGAGACTTTTCCTTTCAAGGGCATCTGCAATACTTGCCAGAGGACATGAGGTTCGATCCGGAGTTGACTCCCAAGAGCATTTTCAAATCTCTGATCAGCGGGAAAAAAATCGCCTCCGCGCTTGGGTTGGCGGATCGGATTGAACTGGATGTCGACAAGCTCTACGGACGTTTGTCCACGGGAAACCGCCGGAAAACGGCACTCATTATGGCGGAGTTTTCGATTCGTGAAGATCAGGGAAACATCCTGTTGCTTGACGAACCGTTTAGCGGTCTGGATGCCTTCGCGCGCGAAACCTTCGAGGATATCTGGGAAAAGTCCGCTGCGAACGTATTGCGCTTGGTGTCCTGTCATCCCGATTACGACTCAATGCGTATGCCTAGCGTGTTGATGATCGAGGGGAAATCGGTCAGTCACCATATTTCCCAGAACCAGCAATGGTCCGAGCTGAAGAAGCTTTTGAATTAAACATGAATCAACCATTCGTGCATATGCGTCTCTTCAAACTCACTTTTACGACGATATTCCGAAGGAAGGCATGGGCAATCTGTTTGTTTCTCATCCTGATCCTTCCCTTGGTTTTGCCGGAAATTTCAAGCGCCTCGGAACGCCCTGTATTGGTTCAACCTGCTAGGATCCAGATCGCATGGGCTGCTCTGATGGTGGTCACTTTGGTGTGGGGGTTTTATGCGGCAGCTCGCTTGGGAGAGTCGAATTCGGCATCCGGAACCGGTGAGTATTTCCGTACCACGGGACTTGGTCCAGGTCGACAGCTGTTTCAGCTATGGCTAGCGATCTTTTGTTACATTCTGCCTATGGCGTTGATCGCGACGGGAATTTGTCTCTTTGCCGCCATGCCCGCCAATACGGACGAAAGGGGAATGTGGTGGGTTCTGAATTTGCAATACCTGACGCTCTATCTCCTGGTAGTCGCTCCGCTTCTGGCGTTGGCCTGTTCCATTTCCTCCAGATTCGGTGGGATCAGTGGTTTCGGATTGACCGGTTTTCTAACACTTTATGGTTTGTATGGGGTGGGATACCTCGATAACCTGTTGAAGCTGGAGACAAATTCCATTATGCGGGTGGTCTGGTTGTATTCCCCGCATTATCGTTTTGCGGATCTGACGCAACGTCTCTACTTCAAAGCCGGTGCTCTGACACCTGAGGTGTTCGGCCAGATGGCTCTCTACTTTTCCTCGATTCTTCTGATTCTCGTAGGCGTTTCCCGGCTCTGTTTCAAAACCAGCAAGTGAACAAACGCATGACCAGATTTCCACATCTCACTTCCATCCTGCTGATCGGACTGGGTGTTGCCGGGTTTTCTCTCATGGCTGCCCGTCTTGATCGGATTGAAGAAATCGATGTCCCTCTCAATGTATTGGGAATCAAGCGCAGCCCGTACGGCGAGGTGATCGCCATGGCGATTCAGGGTCCGATCGATAGTTATTGGGGTGTCGTTGAGGGGCGTGACCAAATCAAGAAAAAGCATTCGGATTATTCCCGATCTGAATATCTGAAATCCGGACGGCAGCCTGTGACATACGAGCACAAGGGTTTGAATGAATCCATGCGTCTTCTGATAGAGGGGCTTGCAGAGGGGCGCGAGGAACGCACCAATCCAACCGCTGCATCCGATGCACACCGGTTTTACTTGCGCCGTCAGGTTGAAAACAAACTGCGTTTTGCTTATGAACTCGATCCTGCTCACTACGGAAACTTCATTGCCTATCACTTTTTTCTAACAGAGCCGATGCTTGGAACCCGTCCCGAGCTGACTCCGCATGCGGCAAAATTGGCCCAAGATACGATCGACTACTGCATGAAGCGCCGGGTGGATCCTCGTGAAGCTCTCACGGCGGCCGCGGCTGCGGGTAACGTGCTGGAGCTAATGCTGAATGATCGCTTTCACACAGAGAACGGAGTTTCACGCTACCCTACCTCGCAAATGCGCGGAGTGCTTCAGGTGATGGATGCGGCTATCGCCCTTCATTTGAAACTATCTGAGGAATGGCTCAATAAGAGGTTGTGGCACAATCTTTCAAATCACCGTATTCAAGAGGTGAGTGATCGCTTGCAATTTGTTAAAAAAGTTCGGGAAGCCCATGAGATCTCGATTCAGGCAGTAGAAAAGTCCTTGAAATAGAAAAATCATTCACATAGCTTAATCGATCTATGGAAGTTGTCACACCACCGCCACCACCGAGCCGAGCACCTGGGTTGCAGCATTCCCGATTCATGCCGGGGATGAGTGGCAGAGAACTACTGGGTATTATTTTCCGTGTTTGTCGCGAGATGCGTGTTTCCGATATTCAGATGCGTTCGGAACGTCCCGTCTACATCCATACCAACAAAGGAATGGAGAAGCTGGATTTCCTGGGGCCACTCAGTGCCATCCACATGGATGAAATTCTGAAGGAGTTGATCCGAAACAGGGAATCGGCATCTCATGGTTTCGGCACCAACGATTCCGTGGAAATGCGGGTTGATGATAAAATCCGCCTCGCGATCGCCGAATTTAAGGAAAAAATGGTCGCCGATTTCTCCTGCGATGGTGTGCCGATGGGTGATAACGGCGAGAAATCCGGACGCTTGCGTATTCAAGCCCACCTTTCCTCATCGGGACTCGGAGTGACTTGCCGTATCCTCAACGATTACATCCCTTCGCTCGATTCATTGGGCATTGACCCCGATACGACCGCGACACTCCGTCATGGAGTCCTCAAGAGAGCTGGCTTATGTCTGGTAACCGGTCCGACAGGCTCAGGTAAATCAACGACTCTGGCCTCATTGATCGACTGGGTTCGACAAAACCATCCAAAGCATATCGTCACCGTTGAAGATCCGATTGAGTATCAATATCCCGATGATATGGACGATCCGGTTTACCCGGGGCACAGGATTCCATCGCCGTCGATTGTGACCCAGCAAGAGGTGGGTCGGGATGTTTTGAACTACAAGCAGGGCTTGAAAGATGTTTTGCGTAAAGCTCCACACATCATCCTTCTGGGAGAGATTCGTGACCGTGAGGCCATGGAAACTTGTATGGAAGCAGCCCAAACCGGTCACTTGGTGCTTTCAACTCTGCACACGACGGGTGCCGTCAAAACGATCGGCCGTATTTTGGAGCTCTACCCCAGAGAAAGCCATGCCTCCGTCCTGTCCCGTCTCTCTGAGATATTGATTTTCATCCATTCTCAAGGCCTGCTGAATGGCATCCAGCGGAGAGTCCTTACTTACGAGTTCCTGCAAAATAACGACGATGCCGTCGCCTCGGCCATCTCGAATTACGATGGAGGTGCCAGATCTCTTGAGGACGTCATACGCCGCGCGGGCAATATCCAGTGGGACGCAAACCTTGAGCGCTTGATGCGCAACGGCCTCATTTCTCCGGAAACCTTTGAATCTGCGAAGATGAACCGCAGCAACGATTGAGACTGAAAAAATTGGATTACATGCAAGATTTTTCTGGCCTTCGAATAGTGAAAAGTTTAGGTGTTAAAAACCGCATAGGAAAAATTTCTGATGTTCGGATCTATCCGAGCTTCTGAATAAACAAAAAAGAGAAAACAAAAACATGAAACTGACACACAAAACCCCAATCAAAGCCAAATCCGGCATGACTCTTCTGGAGCTCACCGTCGTGATCTTGGTTCTTTTGTCCCTGATCTCCATCCTTTTCATTGGCGCTCGCGCTTGGAAACGGGGATCTGATCGTGCCGCGTCCATCCTGATGATCCGCAACGTTCAGCAGGCTGTGAGAGCGGAAGCCAATATGAATCAGTTAACCTATGGAGATGCCTTGGCTAAGTCGCGTCTCTTTGGTGAGAATTTGTTCATGGAAAATGATCCAACATTGGGGACTCACCCAGCTGGCACATCCTACGCCTTCACAGTAGCTGCAGAAGTTGTGCCTGCCGTCGGCACGCTTTACATGGAGACCACTGGTAGCGATCCAGCTGATCCGGCTGCAGATGCCGACTACTTCAACCCTACCGCGGGCACCTACGATGACTGGTGAATAACCTGCGCTTAACGCGCCGTCTTATGATGACTAACCTGTCGGGAATTCTCGGCAGGTTAGTTATTCCATTCATACCCTTTCGTTTTTTAAGCCGTAAATCTCATAGAACCGTTTGATCTCGCTACAACATCCAGCATCGTTAAATGTCCTGCAGCAGTATCGTCAGGCTTGTGCTATTCTTCAAAACACAAGTCGCGCAACCCGCATGGAGTGGTATAAGGAAGCCTTGGAACTCAGCTTCCAATTTCACATTATTATCGACGGACCTTCCATCCTGACATTCTTTTATGATCGTGATAAGAACACCTGGACTTCAGGCATACCTATTACGGAAGAAATTTTCCTCGATGCTGAAAAAGCCACGGCCTTGGGGAAAACCCTGATTCAAAAAGTGACCGATCTCAAAGGTCGTCATCTCGGTGTAGTGATTCATGTCGCGGATGAATTTGCGACGGCAGAGATCAAACCCAAGCTGAACAATCCTGCTGCACTCTCCGATTTGCGACAGATCGTGTATGAAAATCCGAGGGAAGTCCTAGAGGACAGCTCTGCTATACCGGATCAATCTTCATGGCGCGTCATGCCATATCCCGCTGCCGGTAGTCCCATGATTGCCACAACGATCACTCTATCCCGGCGCCTTGAAACCTTTGTCACGGCATTGCGTGACCTCGGAAATGCAGACAATTTTCCGCTCATCACTCATGTCTTGAGCGCCCCTTTGTTGGCCATCATGGGCTTGCCGAATGTCATTCGCTCCTCATTGAACAAGCCTTTTGTGGCGGTGCTTCAATATCCTTGGTTCACAGCCATGGCATTTTTTAACGAGCATGCGGACCTCAGGTTAATCCGCTCGCTTCAACACCGTGGACAACGCTGCCCATCGAATTTCTGGTCGACACTCGCCACCACCAACGCCTCGCTGGAATTTGTTGATCCGGATATCTATCTCTTGCCTTTGGGTGATCAGGTGGATTCACGGATCACCGAAGATCTAAAAAGAAATTTTCCGAAGTCTTCGATTGAAACGGTTCATTTCAACGAAACAACACCGCTTCCGGTGTGGTTGCCCGAACCCGCACTTTCGGTATCTGATACCCACATTCATGAGGATGAAATCAAAAGCCATACCTTCGGCGTTCTGAAATCCGAGAGATGGTTTTTGCAGGATTTCCTGTCTCCATCAGCGCACGTCCAAGCCCTTTTTCCCTCGCGCAGTGAAATCAGGTTGCTGCGATATTTCAATATGGCCAAGAAGGTTATTTTCGCACTTCTTGTTCTGGCGGTATTGGGAATCGCCTTTGATGTTTACGGCGTCATCAGTCGTCCGGAGTGGGCGTTCAAGAAAACTGAGGCAAGGACTATTCAGCAGCGGATGGCAGCTGTTGAACTTGATAAAAAGCGTCTACACCACTGGAACGTGCTTCTTGATGACCGTTCGCGTGCATGGACGGCGATGGAGTTGCCTGCCCGCTTGTTTCCGGAAAAATCAAACATGCTCTTGAAAGGATTCAACCACACGGTTCGCACGGATGCCGCGCCGAAGCAGCAAACCGCTGGTTTTACCAAGGAATGGAAGCTGAGTGGGTTCGCTCGCAACGAGGCCATGGTTTTCCTGAACAAGATCAACTCGCGCGAGGGCATTTCCACCAAGTTTGCCGAAATGGCGAAAATCACGGGTGACTCAAGCTTTGACCCCGCTCCCAATACCCGCAGCCTCCTCGTAAATCTCAAAACCAAAGAAAACCCGAGCTTCAGACAACGAGCAGCAGAAGATATAACAGATGCGGATCCCTCGACGTATCAATATACCTTCGAGCTTACCATCGTTCAGCGTTTCGAATCGACCGATGCGATGGCAATTCCCAAAGCCAAATCACCCTGATCAGTCATGTACAAACAGCCCATCATCTTATTCGGGATTGTTATTCCTGTGATTTTAGCCTCAGCCATCATTGGCGGAGGAATGGTTGTCCGTGGTCAAGTCGTGGACTCCTACGAGAAGAAAGCACGCGGCTTCAAGAACTTCCAGAAAAACAAAATGATGGTGTTCGAGACGGAGTCCCAAATTGCCAAACAACGGGAAGTCTTCCAGAAATGGAATGCCATCCTTGAACAAGAGAGCTTCGCGCTTCTTGGCACCACGTTGCGCACCATGGAGGAAAAACTACCCCCTAAGGAATTTGAAACGACAGGAACCGAGCGCCTCAACAATAAGTCGGGATTCGGAATGGCAACTGCGGAAAAATCCTCAGGAATGAAATTCAATCTCCGCGGTACGTATCGAACGGTTCAGAAGGCTCTCTTGGAATTGGAAACCAGAATGCCCAACTTGCAGTTACAGGATATGCGCATTGAAC
Source organism: uncultured Prosthecobacter sp. (assembly GCA_965650415.1). GTDB lineage: Bacteria > Verrucomicrobiota > Verrucomicrobiia > Verrucomicrobiales > Akkermansiaceae > Luteolibacter. The sequence continues at coordinate 11,420 of CBFGOP010000028.1, forward strand.
CCATTATCACCGATGAGCTTTCACTACTCAATTTCCAACTTAACTACACTGCCTGGGAGAAATAATTCAATTTCCATATCCATGAAATTCAAAAGCCCATTTCGCTGTTTGTCCATATCTTGCATGATGCTTTTGGGCGGTATTTCATCTTCATCACTGTTCGGTCAGAGCGCTGAAATCTTCAAAGCGCTTGATAGCGAGTCTGGCAGTGCATCTGTCTCGGCAAGCGCAGGGTCGGAAGCTCCTGAGATAGAAGTTCTGAGATCAAAGCCTTCCCGTTTTTCAGTGGCACACGTGGATGCTTATGTAGCGATCAAATTCGAGACGCTGTCCATGAAAACGCGGACATTGGATCCCTTCGCCCTGAATCAGAATCCGGAGATCAAACCGGTGATCAAGAATGTCCGAAATCTTCCCACCGCTGCCAAGCAAACCGCGTTACCAACCATCCCTCTGTCGGAAATTGTCAAACTCATCAAAGTGTCGACCGTCATGCTCAAGGACAAAAGCTTTCTTGTCGGGGATCGCTCGTTTAAAGAACTCGATGAAATCCCCATTTCTTTCGATGGCCGACGGAAGCGTTTGCAGGTATTGAAAGTTACTGCTGAAGAAATTCACTTCAGGGATCTGGACAGCAAAGAAGATGCGATCCTAAAAATCGAGGTCTTGCCTTTCGGGATGCTCACAGGAGACAGCAAACTCCGACCTGATGGAATGATTTCCCCTGACCAGAACAAAGAAATCGAGCTGGAAATTGAGAATAGCGCGCCAAATTCCCCAAATCCTGTGGAAAATAGGTTGCCTTTTTAACTTGTCTTTCATTTTTCTGCAAATTACCCTGCGTTCCCTTAAAGTCATGAAAACTGAAATAAAAGCCCTCTCAGTCTTGCTGCTGTTTTCCTTTACAGGATCATGGTCGCTGGCTCAAGAGGCGCCCATCACGCCTCCGCCAGCTCCAGCCGCGGAGGTCGCGCCGGTCGAAATTGAGTCACCAAATTTGCCTGCTGTAGATCCAGCGGTGCCAGCACAACCCGCAGCTCAGGATGTTCCCGCAATTGGTGGAGTTGCTCCATCTGCTGACAATCCCGCAGGTGATAGCGCCGTAACTGCAAATGAAGCGAACGATTTGAAAGAGACTCCCGAGGGCTATATTATCAAGGATGCGGCTCTTAATGATATTTTCCAATTCCTGGCTAAATCCGCTGGAAAACAATATTTCCACAATCTTTCCATCAACGGTCCTGAGTTTCAAGTAACAGGCCACTTGGGTGATGGCGACCCCCTCTCTCAAATGGAGGAATTGGCGTTCATGTATGGATTGGCGCTGCATACCAAAGGAAACACGATCTACGCTCTGACTCAGGCCCAGCTCAATAAACTTCCCAGCTCGGAATGGCACTATCAACTGAAGTATCTGCGTCCGACCGATATTGCCCAGATCAAGGAGCTGATCAAACCGATGCTCTCACCGGGTACGGGAATTGTGAATTTCGAGCCGAAAACCAACACCATCATCATCATCGATACGACCACGCGTATCGAGGCAGCTAGGAATCTTCTCCACGGGGTTGATAAACCCAAGGGGCAAATCATCGTGGAGACAAAAATTCTCCGGATCAATTCAAGTGCGGGAGAGAAGCTCGGTGTCAACTGGGCAGACAGACTTGGCAACCTGGGTGTTCCCATGCAGGTCACAGGTCAGCTGGGTAATCTTTTCGGCTTACCAACGAGTTTTGAAGAAGGAATTCGCGAAAATGAGACAGTCGGCAACTTTGTTCCGGAACGCGGCAGTATCATCCTTACGCCCGTGCAGCTGAGCGGCGTGCTAAAAGCACTGAACGAGGGCGGAATATCGAACCAAGTCTCCAACCCGACCTTGATCACCGAGGATAACGAGCAAGCAACCATTTCCATTATTGATCGGGTTCCCATCATTACTTCGACCACAACTCCTGGCAGTGGTGGCGCCCAACCTACTGTTAGTGAAGAGGTTCGTTACAAGATCGATACGACCGATAAATCCATTACCGAAGACCCGGATAATCATCGTGAAATCGGCATTTCGATTGCGGTCACCCCAACGCTCTTGCCCGACGGAACGATCCGGATGAAAATGCGTCCTCGTTCAGCGCAAATCACCGGTACGGTCGAAGGTGTTGGTGTTGATGGTCTCGACGGCAACAGTTATCCCAGCGTTACAGAATCCATGGTTGAGACTCTGGCTAGAATTCCGGACGGGAACTCACTCATTGTCGGCGGTTTCTACGGTGAAATACAGAATAAGGACAAGAACAAGGTGCCCTTGCTGGGAGATATACCCGTCATCAATTTTTTCTTCAAGAGCAAGGAAACCAGTAAAGAACAAACCTCTCTGGTGTTCATTGTGACTCCTACTTCGTATGATCCCACCGTATCCGGTGAAAATGATCGTGTGTTTTCCGATCTCCAGAAAAAAACCGAGCTTCCTGCGGATTATGATTCGATTGACCCCGAAAACCCAGGCCCTGCGCATGAACCGAATTTGAGAAGGGCTCTTCGTGGCATGCAGCCAAGCGAGGCACCTTACTATCCAAGAGCTGAGGAACTGAACCAAGGAAACCCTGTTCCTAAAGCTTCCTCTAAACCCAAGTTCAGCAGAGCCAAACGTTAAGAGCGAGTCCGGCGAATGCTGGTTGAATGGTATGCCTCAAGAATCGCAAACCGCTACAAAGCAAGTCGCTGAGGAGTCCACGAATGGTGGACTTCCTGACATTGTTGAGTCCTGCCTTGTGAAAACCGCTGAGGCAATCAGTGTGTCGAGAGCTGCAACAGATGATCAAATCATGGAGGCTCTCAATATCACCAGGGAATCCCAACTTCAGGGCAAGCCAGCTGATTTGATAGAAGCGCTCGCCAGAGTCTTGGGACACGACGAAGAACATATTAGCAAGGCGATACGCCAAATCAGCTCGGCAGTGGCATCCACCATGCATCCATCGCCTCCCCATATTCCATTCACGAGCAAACTGATTGCTCCATCCGCCTTCTACGAATCCTTCGATGCGATCCATCGTCTGGCAAAACAACTTTTGGTGACTGTTCTTTATGCAGAGGATACGGATGCGATTGCGACGGGTTCGGTCAACCCGATCGCAGCAAAGATTTTAGGTGATCAGATTCTGAACGCTGTCCACAGACGTTTTGGAATCCGCCCGTTTATCACAGTGGTTCGGATGGACTATGAATCATGGACCTTCCTCTGCCGCAAACATTTTGAGCTATAACCCTATCTACGAAGTCAAGTGATCGAATTCGATGGCATAACTTTCAATGATCTGATCAGCAAACAGATCATGGCGGAACTTGCGATCCATGATCCTGGGTTTTCCGATCTTGCGCAGGATCAGGTTCCTAACCGTGTCACGCGTTATAGCTTTATGGCGCTGATTGCCAAGCTCAACGGCCTCGCCTTTTTCCCCAAGGTTGCGGAGTACTGCGACCCCGATCTGCACGTTTACTGTGACTCCACAGTGATGACCCGCGCCTTTTTTGCGCCCCTGTGCAAATCGGGAAACAACAAGCTGATTGTCATCACCGCAAACCCCTGGAATCCCGTTGCGGAGGAGTATCTTGCCCCGAGATTCCCGGATCTTGAAATTGTCAAAGTCGTCACGCTCGCTTCTGAAATTGCACATGCGATCGAGTCGGTTGCGACCAACAGCGGGCCAAGCCGCTCTGAACTTGAAGCTATCGATGTCGAAGACCTTGATGATGGTATTTATGACTTTGACGTGACCACCGATTATGCAGAGCCCATGGCTCAGTTGGTGGCAACGATCATGTCGGATGCTGTGAGAAGCCAGGCATCGGATATTCACTTCAAGGTGGAAAAAGAGGTTTTCTACTACGCTTTCCGTGTGGATGGTGACATCGGACGTAAAGTGGAGATTCCGATGAAACTCAAGGATCGCTTGGACGCATTCCTGCTCAACCTGATGCGTCTTCCGACGGAAATCCGGAATACCGCACCGGGGATTTCGGGTCGTTTCACCATTTCCTATTTCCACAGGCCGATCGACATTCGTTACGAGCGACACCGAACCTATCGTGGTTACCACGTTACGATGCGTATTCTCGACAAGAGCAACATCAACGTAACCCTTGGCAAAGGCACCTTGGCCTTCGACGAACAGACGATGTTCGCACTCGATAAAGTGATGAAAATTCCTGCGGGAATCATCGTCATGTCGGGTCCAACCGGATCCGGAAAATCGACCACCTTGAACGCGATCCTGCGTGAATTGAACCGACCCGAGGTGAACATTCTGACGCTTGAGAACCCCGTTGAAGATGAGGTCCCGGGGATTACCCATTGCGACTTGAGAAGTGCCAAAGAGTTCAAGCCAATGATCGCATCCTTCATGCGATCCGACCCTGATATCATTCTGATGGGTGAGGTAAGGGATCTTGATTCCGCAGAGCTTGCGATTGAGGCGGCCGTTACAGGTCACAAGGTTCTGACCACCATTCACACGCCTCGAGCTTCACAGATCATCGAGCGTTTCGAACAGCTTGGGATCGAACGCTGGAAGATCGCCCAAACTCTGAAAGCTGCATGTGCCCAGCGTCTGGTGAAATTGCTCTGCCCCTATTGTAAGGAGCCCTTATCGGGGATTTCCGAATTGGAACGCAAGACCTTCGCTCTGGACGATTCGTGGGCGGATGTGTCTGTATACAAGGGGCGTGACGGGGGATGTTCTGAATGCAGGAATACGGGTTACTCCGGAAGGACTGCCGTTCTGGAAATCATTCCAATCACTCCAAAAGTTTCCGACCAGCTTTCCAAAGGTGAACTCACTCCTTATGAATTGGAGGTGAGAGTCGCTGAAGAGGGTATTCTGCCAAACTTACGTCGTAGTGGCCTGAAGCTGCTGCGTGAAGGAAAAACCGACCTTGCCGCATTGAGCAAAGTCATCGACATGACTTACACAGATGACTAGTAAAACACTAACAGACAAGTCGCTGGGAAATTCTTCCAAATCCGAGAAGAAAGCTCTATTCAGCAGCACAAGCAAAACGAAAGAGTTCACCAAGAAGGAACTGGTGGGTATGTTCCGCGGTTTGGGCTCGATGCTGAGAGCGCAGATCAACACTGCGGACGCCCTGAAATATTACGCCCAAGGTTTACCGGACAAAGTCATGGTCAAAGCTCTCGATTCGATTCGAGAAGACATCAACGCTGGTATCAGTATTCATGAAGCTTTCAGACGCACCCAGAAATTCAACGATACGATCATCGGCCTGATTCAAGCGGGTTCTGATGCAGGCCAGCTTCATCAAGCGTTTCGTTCGCTTGCAACTCGTCTGACCAGCGAGCTGAAATTCGAGAAAGCGCTGAAAAAAGCCACTATCATGCCCTGCGTGATCATCGCAGTTCTCGTTGGAGCCTTCATCGTATCGCAAGTAAAGATTGTCCCTCAGGTGGAGGAAATGTTGACCGGTGTGGGTCAGAAACCTGATGGTCTGACGGCGATATCTTTCAAAGTCAGTCATTTTACCCAATCGGTATGGCCCATTGTTGTTCTGGGTATCATCGGTATCGCTTTGCTCATTTTCAAGTCAGAGAAAGTCCGCGGATTCATCATGGGAATCGCAATGTCCAAATGGAGATTGTTTCGCCTGCTGATTATGTCACTTCGCCAGATGACGTTCATTTCAACCATCAAACTCCTGCATTCGAATGGAATCAATCTTGCGAAGTCGATCCGTGTATCCGCGAACAGTGTGAAAGGCACACCGTTTTACAACGAGCTCCGGGAAGCTGCGGACAAATATGAAAACTCCGGTGTTCCGCTGTCCACCGCTTTTGCAAAATACACATCGGTGGATTCTCAAGTCACGCACATGCTCTCGATTGGTGAAAAATCCGCTTCGTTGGATGCGCAGTTGGAAATGCTCTCGGAGATGTATGAAGAGGATGCCGAAAACCACATGGCTGCATTTGCTGCCGTGATAAGCTTCGCGGTTCTGCTCATTGCGGTCGCGCTGATCGCTGCCGTGTTCATCGGCACCTTCCTCCCGATTTTCCTGATGGGACCGAAGATGATGCAAAGCGGAATCTAGATCCGACCAACCACACACTCCACAAAATCATGCAACTCACGCGTTTTGACCGTTGGCTGAAAACAAAGTTTGTTTATGAAACCCAGATTTTGACCCTGCGTCCGTCGGAGGTAACGCCGAAAGGTATGAAAAGGATCGATCTTCCCGATTCTCCGGGACGTCGGTTCAAGCATCTTTATAAAACCACCAAAGTCAAAGTAGCTGAGAAATTCATCAATGGTTTGAGAGAAGAGAACCAAATGTTCAGCACTACTGTCGTTGACAGGGATTCATGGATCGCACAATTCGTGGCTCCGGAGAATCGGTCGCCAACTTGGTATGTGGTTTCTGTGTTCAGTCTGATGGGTTTGCTTGCACCCATTGTCAGTTGGGTGAGAGATCTGGTTCTCAGCCCTGAATTCAGGGAGAACATGAGAGGGGTCATGGAACTGATCAAATGATGGGAGTTGAGCTGTCTTTGGTTTGACGCGGAAATTCATCAACCACATCCTATCTCCGAATGAGCGCCAACAAACGAGTTCTGTTCGTCTGCACCGGGAATACCTGCCGTAGCCCGATGGCTGAGGCGTTTTTCCGTAAGGCTATCGAGGGCAGGGGAGACTACGCGGTGAAGTCCGCTGGCGTGGCCGCGTCCAAAGGAGGTCATTGCAGTCGCGATACCGCACAAATCTGCAAAGAGGCAGGTGCTTCGCTCGATGGATTCAGCAGCCAACCGGTTACCGAGAAACTGTTACAGGAAGCGACTCATGTGTTTGCCATGACCCAAGGACATCTTGCCGCCTTGGAGGGTAGATTCCCCGAATACGCCGATAAATATTACCTGGTCTGCGAATTCGTGAATATTCCGGGAATCGGCATCGGAGCCGACGTGCCGGATCCGATTGGAATGGGAAAAGCTGCCTATGAAGAAGTTGCCGGAGTCCTAAATCTGGCGATCCCGGCGATCATCGCTTACATCGATCAGACAGCCTAGATCATTCCGAGTTTCATTTTGCCCTCTTCGGTAATCATGTCCTGGTTCCAGGCGGGATCCCAAACCAGTTCGACATGGGCTTCATCAATCCCGTCGATGGTCATGACTTTTGCTTGGGCATCTGCCGCAATCACCGGACCCATTCCACAGCCCGGAGCGGTCAGGGTCATTTTCACCTGAACGACTTTTTTGTCACCCTGTTGCTCGATCGCACAGTCGTAGACCAGGCCGAGATTCACGATGTCGACCGGGATTTCCGGATCATACACGCTCTTGAGTTGAGCCCACACCTGTTCTTCGAGAGGAGCGTCCTTCAGGCGGATCGCATCCTCTTGTTTTTGCTTTTCCTCTTCCGGATTGATGCCGAGGGCATCCGCATCTTTCGATGAAATACGAGCCAGGCCTTGAGAGGTTGCCACAGTGTATGTGCCACCGAGGCGTTGAGTGATGAACACGGCGGTGCCCACCGGCAGGATCAGAGAGTCGCCACTGGGAATTTGGACGGCGGCAACTTCGCGAGAGAGCTTGATTTCTTCGTGCATGCGCAAAATAAAGGCCAGACTTGGCTAGACAGCAAGACGCTTTCACGGATTCCACTGAAACAAGCTTTGAAAGTGACAGGCGCTCGTGATTGCGTTAGGCTGCCCCGAAGATGTGGGATTTTATTGGAGAATACTGGCGTGACGGGATTGAAATCCTTGTGCTCGCGTTCTGTATTTATCAGATATATCGGGCATTCCGTGCCACCCGCGGGGCGCAAATCCTTGTAGGTCTGGTGCTGATTCTTGTCGCGCTCGCGTTGCTGACCCAGATTTTCCAGTTCGAGGTGATCGGTTGGTTGATTACTCGTTCGGCTGCGGTTCTGGCGTTCGCGCTTCTGGTGATTTTCCAACCCGAATTGAGAAACGCGTTGGCCCGGCTGGGGAGCAGTCAGATTTTCTCATTTTCCAGCAAGCGGCGACTGGCGTTTGTGGAACGTCTCGCCGATGCCGTGGTGATCCTCTCGAAAAAACGGATCGGCGCCTTGTTCGCAATCCAGAGAAACATTTCCCTGAAAGAGCAACTTGAAACGGGCGTGGTGCTCGATGCCCACTTCACATCCGAGCTTGCGATGAGCATCTTTTTTCCGAAGTCACCTCTGCACGACGGTGGAATGATCATCGCTGACGATCGTGTAGCTGGAGCGGCTTGTGTGTTTCCTGTCACAGAGAAGGAAATGCAGGATCGTTCCATCGGGTTGCGCCATCGCGCGGCGATGGGTCTTACCGAGCGGACGGACGCGATTGCGATTGTAGTCAGCGAGGAGACCGGAAGCATATCCATCTCAGAAAACGGTCACTTACAAAGAAACCTAACAGAAAAACAATTCCGTGAACGAATCTCCGAAATTTTCTTTGCCTCAACACCTATTCACGAAAATGAAACCAACGAAAGACTGGATAGCGAAAATCCTGTGCCTCCTTCTGGCGATCGGGATATGGTTTCTGATTAAAGGCCATCTGGGTACACTGTCCACTGGCGACGCGACCAGAGAAGTGCCGCTCAAGGCCATCCCGGTTGATGAAAAATCGATACCGAGAAAGTAAAAACTTTATGGAAGCTCGCGGTGAATTTTCGCCGCAACGTATTGGGTGTTGCTAAGAATTTTCTTTTCCACTTCGAGCGTGACGGATTTCAACGGGTAACCACTTAGCAGTATTTCGGCGACATCAGTGGCGAGCGTCTCGATCAACTTCCTGGGTTTTGATGCCGCAACTTCCGCGATCTTCAGGGAAACATCGTAATAATCCACCGTGTTTCGAACATCGTCGCGCAAGCCTGAAAAACCCTGCGATGGGCGCATCCGGACGCTGATCCAGAGTTTTTGGGGACGGGCGCGCTCTTCGTCAGGAACACCGATGTGGCATTCGATTTCCAACCGGCGGATTTCGATTTCGTCTTCCATCATGATAGCAATGTTTCTTCGATGATTTTTTGCAAAAGAACGCGGGTTGGTGAATTGAGATCGAGATCCATCGCCTCAAGGATCGGGGTCCATTGGAACTCCTCCGCTTCCTCATTGAGCCTGACTTCACGGGATTCCGCTCGCACCAGATAGTTGATGAGAATGAAATGTTCGGAACGGATGAACTCGGTCGAGCGGATACAATCCTGGTTCATCACAAAGCGAATATCGGAAATTTCCAATCCCGTCTCTTCACGGATTTCCCTGCGAAGCGCATCTTCAATGCTTTCCCCCAATTCGATTTTACCACCGGGGATTCCCCAGCGATCGTGCCATTTATGGGTGCGGATCATCAGTACCTTGCCATTTCCATCATGAATCACCGCTCCAACCGTGGGGATCGGGCGCTCGGATTTACGACGATCAAAAAGTTTCACCAAAACCCCGAGATCCGGAACAGTGATGTCAGGCCGGACGGCGGCAAGAACCTCCGCGTGATGATAACCTGTCAGGACGGCAATCGATGAAATGCCGCCATGGCGCGCTGTTTCGATATCGTGGGTCATGTCTCCGATAAAGGCGGTTTCATCCTTGTGGAGGCGATGGGTTTCGAGGATCTCCTCGATCAGATGGCGTTTGTCCAAAACACCGGCATAGGTTTGTTCAAAGAAATCCCGCATCCCAAATGCATCGAGTTGTTTCTCGAAGGCTGTCGGGTCCATCGAGGTCAGTACGAACATCCGCATGCCACGATTCCTGGCCCACTCGAGTTTTTCTCTCGCATGCGGCAGGACGGTGACCGGAGTCACGGCGCCATCGAATGCGGGACGGAAATGGGCCTCCAGTTCCGCGAGTTCCACGCCGGGCAGGAGTTCCTCGTAGAATTCGTGGTAAGGCAGGCGGAAACTGCGACGGAAGCCTTCTCTGTCATACGGTTCGATTCCGTATTTCTCGAGCACAAGATTGGTCGCCTCGATCACAGGTCCCATGTCGTCCACCAATGTTCCGGACCAATCGAAGATGAGATTTTTAAACATGGGAAAATGGATGTTGCCGATCAGCCCAAGGTGAACTTGATCGATTTGATTTTATTTTTACCGAAGCGCTCTTGGATTTTCCGTAGCAGGTCGGTTTTCATCTGTTCGAGGTGAAAACGCATGGCAGGTTGGGTCACACGCAGGGAAAGGTGACCTTCTTTGACGGATACGGGCTCGGTATGGGTTCCGATGAAATCTCCGGCGATTTCTTTCCATGCGGATTTCACTTCCTCTTCGTTCAGACTTTCCGCGAAGAACTGTTGTCGGAGAATCTGTTCCACCCAGTCGGAAGCGGATGAAATATTTCCGCTCAGATTCAGCGGTTCCTCGCAGCCGAGCCATTCGTGGATGAGTTCCTCATGAATTGCATCGCGCCGTTTCTCAGCTTTGCGTTTGCGCGGCACGGCCATGATGATTTTCAGTCTTCGCCGTCTTCACCGATGGCTTCGACAGGGCAGCCTTCCATCGCCTCCTTGCACTGGGCGAGTTCCTCGTCGTTTTCCGGTTGTTTGAAAACGTAAGAGTAACCCTCATCGTCCGCACGGGTGAAGTTGCTGGGAGCGGTCTCACGGCAGAGGTCGCAGTCAATGCACTGACTATCGACGTAAAACTTTCCGCCGACGTTCTCTACGTTTTTGTCTTCTTTATCTGCCATGGTGGTGAGTGATTTCCTTGCCCCCTCTGGATGCAACGGACGGGGCCGAGTTGCAACTTTTAATTATGTAATTTTGGTGCCCACACGTCGTCCTTGATGGGGTTTAATGGCATCCGAAGCGGAGAAATGGGGAGTTGAATGCTTTCAGAGGGCTCGTGCATCTGGAGAGCCTATTTTAGGTTTCCTTGGGTTTTATGGAGATGCCCTTGAATTTTTTCAGCACAAGACGTTCCCCCTGAGGGCAAATGAAAACCACAAGACCGTGTTCGGAGTCTTTGGGTGACCAATAGGTCGAGTGAAAGGTTCTTACCTTGTCGCCGATTTGGGCTTTTCCCGTGACGGCGATTCCAGCGTCTTCACTGACCGCCATTTGATGGGTGGCACTGCTGTTGGCTGCGATTTTCAGAACTTCACGTTCGGAGCCGAGTTGCAGCTCAACTTCCACGGTGGAAAGATTCACCAAGAAGCATTCTTTGTTTTTGGATGCCAACAAATCATCATCAATCGCCAGATATTGCGGACCATCGGCGGTTTTGAATCCGACCAGCAGGATATTCGTGGCTTCCGCAGGCAATGTGACTTCGATTGAAACCTTGTAGACAAACCCACCATCCGTATTTGCTATTTTTTCATAAAGCGGAAGCGATGCGGGATTGGCGTTCGCTTTCATGGCCTCGCTGGGCTGGGAATCGGCAAAAGTCAGAAGCACATAAGACCCATGGACTTTGACGTATCGCTCCGGTGATTCTCCGTGCTTGGCGATTTCGAGGGTCCTCAGGTCGATTTGGCGTTCGGCAAAGGATTTCCCCATCATCATGGCGATGAGGACAGCGGTGATAATCAGGGGTTTCATGACAGGGTTTTGGGCGGAAATTTCTGAATCAGCATGACTTATAGTTCCTAACTCGACATCTGACCAGAGAGATTTACCCGCGCCATCAAACCCGAATTTATCTCGTGCGTGCCAAAAGCCACATCAAAAGGTCATCGATCGAGAGTCGTTCTTGCTCCATGGAGTCGCGGTGGCGGAGGGTGACGGTGCCTTTGAGATCCGGGTTTTCCTCGCCAAGCGTTTCAAAATCGACGGTCACACAGAACGGAGTGCCGACCTCGTCCTGGCGGCGGTAGCGGCGACCCACAGCTCCGCTATCATCATAAAACACGTTCATCCAGGGCTGGAGTTGTTTCTGGATTTCCTTGGCGATGCGGACCTGCTCCTCGTTTTTCTTCAGCAAAGGGAAAATCGCGACCTTGATCGGTGCCATGGAAGGCATGAAGCGCATGACAGTGCGGACATCGCTCTTGCCATCGGTTCCAAGTTCTTCTTCGTCGAATGCCTCGCAGATCAATGCAAGCACTGTGCGGTCGCAACCAGCGGAGGGCTCGACAACGTGGGGGAGAAAGCGCTCTTTGGTTTCCTCGTCGAAATATTCCAGCGGGCGACCCGAGCCTTTGGCATGAACGCCTAGGTCGTAATCCGTGCGATACGCGACGCCTTCCAGTTCCTGAATACCGAATGGGAATTCGTATTCGATATCGTAGGTTTTCTTCGAGTAAAACGCGCGTTCGCCATCCGGAACATCCAGGATGTGGAGTTTTTCGCGCGGGATGCCGATTTCTTCGTAGAAATTCAAACGAGTCTCCAACCATTCATCGGTCAGGCGCATGCCGTCGTTCGGATGGCAGAAATACTCGATCTCCATTTGCTCGAACTCGCGCGAACGGAAGGTGTAGTTGCGCGGGTTGATCTCGTTGCGGAAAGATTTTCCGACCTGAGCGATGCCGAACGGCAGTTTCACCCGATTCGAATCCAGAATGTTTTTGTATTGGCAGAAAATCGATTGCGCGGTCTCCGGACGCAGGTAGGCAACCTGGTCACCCGTCGCTCCGAAGTTGGTTTGTAGCATGAGGTTGAACTCGCGAGGTTCGGTCAAAAGCGAGCCGTTTGCCGGGTTGTAGCTGGTGGTGCCGGTGACTTGTTCGGTGGTTTCGCCCTCGAGTTGGATCGCCTTGATCGCGTCCTTTTTGCTCATCGCGGATTCCTTGATGAACTGGGAATAGT
>CBFGOP010000029.1:0-23784 GCA_965650415.1 uncultured Prosthecobacter sp.
CTTGGAAAAGTTTGGATTTTATGGATTCGGTGAGACAGAAACTCGTTGGAGAAACAGAGATTTCACAGCTTCAAAAGTAGGTTATTCATCTGGTGATATTCTCGATGCGGGTTGTGAAGATGGCTTATTGCCTTCTACTGCGGATATTGCTACCACTCAGACTTGGTTAGATGGTAAATTGCAACCAGTTGTTGTTTCGTCTTACAGTAGATTGATCTCGGGTATTGTTTGCGAGTCCGAAGAATCCAAGTTGGCTGATTCTCAGCTGGGAGGTTGGGCTTCAGATATATTGAGTGATACCAGCAAGTCTTATTCAAATCCTCAAACTTCTTTAAATGGTAGATTTTTCCCGCCTGCAAGAGATGTTATTGATCCAGATGGCGAGATTATTTCTGAATCGATTGTGAGTTTTCCTGTGACTGAGCTTGCTGGCAAAAACATGATCGATTGGTCTGAAGTCATCACCGCCTCACCTGGCACCAGCGTATTCTTTGAAGGCTACCGGTTGAGTTACGCCCCATGATCTTCAAATACTCTTTCAATCACCGCCCATCGCTTCCTTTGTGGATTTCCAGCTTCTAACAATATCCCTCGCGTGTGGATTTCTAGCATATTCGTTAATGCCCCATTCCAGCAATGGCATATCCGCAACCTCAATCCCTGCAAGTGTGTGGGTGATTTTGGTGATCCAGGGGCTGATGGATTCCCCATACTCTTCTCTCAGGCCCTTCATCGCCTCATCCATACGATAGAGGGATGTCTGCCCGTTATCGGCGGCATGGGCCCACATCAATAACAGCATCGCCCACTCCTCCTCGTTTTTACACAGGCTGTGATAGATTTTCCGGATCGTCTCAATCTTTACATTGGAAAGCTGTTTGTCCGCTTTGTAGATCATCGAAACATGAACCCCAGATATCTCTGCTAGGCTCTGCGGCGTATGGCCATTTCTTTCCCGCAAATGTTTCAGGAATGTTTGCTCACTGTCTTTCGTGTTCATGGTGTCTATGTGACGTTGTGGGATTCAGTCTATTCGACAATAAAAAGAAAATCATGCTTTTTCTATAATTTAGAAGAAATACAATAGACAGGAAAAAGAATTCGTTTTATCGTCTTTCGAGCATGATGAACGAAATCAAATCCGCAAAAGCCAGACAGGTTGCCGCTTTCCTCCGCACATCCTTGGATAGCGTGACATCCACCAACCCAGGATCGAACTCAGCCGAACGCGCTGCCGTCTTGGAGGTCCGTTCAGATATTGCAGCCCTCTTGGAGTTGTATGCCAGCGGAGGCATAGAGAATCCATGCGGCATGCTTGCCCAGCATTCCAGCCAGCCCAGCGCCTTTGAGAAAGATCCTAGCCGCGTTCAAATCGCAGGCGCGGCGTCCTAGCTCCGCTGACTCCCCAATCATCCCAAACCCCTATACAGCCATGCCCGATACCACCATACCCGTAACCGTCATTCTTTATGTCCCGGTCAATCCACTTGACGCAAAAACTCCTGAAGATGCGCAGTCTTTTGTAAAAGACATCCTCGCCGCCGCTGAAGGAAAACTGATGATCCCTATCGATGGCGATGGTGACGGTGTGGAAGTCGATTTCACTCAACTTTCTGAGTAAATGACAAAGCGTCCATTAGATACCGGCTTTCGCTCCGCTGTCGTCGCGCTGATCAAGATCGCGACCATGCGCAAAAATCCGTGGCCTATCGGTGTGCCTATCATGCTCTACTCATGGGCAGGAAAACCGTATCGGTCCAAGCATGATGATCTTATTCCCGTGATCGCCGAGAGCGCCACCAAAGTAAAGATCCAGAGGGTGGGGGATTCGATCGCGTATCAGGTTCCTGAACAATTATTGCCGCGCCCTCTGTGGCAGTGTGAGGGATTCGATTCTCAAGAACTCATGGATGCATGGTTCCTGAAACTCGTCGCCCCCGGAAAAAGTATCGAAAGATACCTGATGATATTCCGCCCCCTAACAGAAACCGAACTCCAAGAACTCAATGTCTGATTCAAATCCAACGCAAGACAACGTAAACCATCCTCCTCACTACACTGCGCATCCAAGCGGTGTCGAGTGTATCCAAGTCACGGAACACATGAGCTTTTGTCTCGGTAATACCGTCAAATACATCTGGCGTGCCGGTTTGAAAGGAAGCGATATCGAGGATCTGAAAAAAGCCCAGTGGTATCTTAATCGCGAGATCGAATTAAGATCTAAAAATTCTGAACAAAAAACGAACCAGCAATAATATGATTATACACAATGAAATGGTAAAGGCTCTCGCAAAAAGCGGAGAAGTGATCTTGCAAGAAATGACCGGTAATGATGCGCATCTGATGCACATGGCTCTCGGTATATCCGGTGAAGTTGCGGAGTTGGTGGATGCTATTTTATCTGATAATCAGGGCAAGAAAACCAATAAGGAAAACATTATTGAAGAGCTTGGTGATCTTGAATTTTACATTGAGGGTATATGCCAAGGGCTTGATATTCCTTCCGTTACTCCACGTGTCCTAAGTAAAGAAGATAAAGCTCATTTTGAAATAACTGGATTTATTTTCCCTGCGATTTCTCTCGTTGTTGAAGCTGGTAATCTTCTTGATACCATCAAGCGAAAAGTCATCTACCGCAACGAATTGAATCTTGAAAAAGCGGTTCATGAATTGATCCGAATCGATCTCTTTATGGCTATCGTCCGACACTTGATCGGAGTTGATCGTGAAGTTGTTATCCAAGCGAACATTGATAAGCTCAGGAAGCGTTACGAAGGTTTAAAATATTCAAACCAAGCCGCACAAGATCGCGCCGATAAGCAGGCTGATTCATAACCGTCATGGCCATCTTCACCTCCACCACAAAAGCCTACTGGCGAGAAAGCCCGGATCAACGCGACTGCACATCATGCAAGCGCAGTGGTCTGAGAACTTGGCAGACAGGCCACAAACCCCGCAGAAGCCGTGAGGTCTATTGGTGGGCGGAGTTGAGATGGTGTGATGATTGCAAAGACAAATTACCTCACACGCCTCCGGCTCCATAAGTCTTATCAGTCACATAAGTTCTATCTATCCTGTTAATAAATAACAAACATTCAGCTATATGTTTTACTCACAAATAAACACCAATTCATGGATGCTATGCCTGGCATGTTTGTTATTTCTGATTTGCTTAATCGCTTATGTCAGAATGATGGCAAAGGCTATTTGTATAGGGATATCTCCGTTTCGTGATGAACCGCTTCCAGAAGCTCTTAAAACGCCGCTGCCGCCAGTGACGACTGACGCGGGGAATGATGCGCAACAGAATAACAACGCATCAGAGGGTTCGATTCCCTCAGCGGCTCCTATTTCTCTTCCCGTAGTAGAAACGCTCAACAAACTTCCAGAAGTTATATGGGATCGCTTTGCCGGTGACGGCATCAAAGATGTCAGCGTTTATGGCTGGCTTCATCGTGATGATGGAAAGTCCGACTACGTGCTTGTCATGATCGATAAAGATGGCCCTTGGCTTATCAGCACATCATCCGCAAAATACTCAGCCGACTTCTCTGCCCGTCTCGGCATGGGAGGAAGCGGTCACACTCCATGCCGCCGTGTCGAAGATCACTTCGCTGGAGTTCGCTGCGTCCGGTTAAAGAACGAAACAAGTGATGCCACCGCCACGGTGGAGGGGGTGAGTGCGGTGACTTGTTATGGTCTTGAGTTGGTAAGAGCTTTGCTGATGTATGCTGTTGATCCCGTTCTTTGCGCTAACGGTAACAGCTACGTCAACGCTTGCACTGAACAATGGTTAGACCATGCGTCGAGCCTTGGAGCATACCCTAAAGAAGGGCCGTTCGTCGGGAACCTAGAAGAAGTGCGCGAGGTATATCAAACGTGGCTTGACGAAAACGGCGGACTACCTGAATGGCCCGACTCCCCGAACTGGCTCAAACGTATGTGCCAGAACGAAATCAATCCTGCTGCTGGTAGCGCATTAAAAGACCATGAGTAATCAAACAGAAAATCAAAACCAGTCGGCACTGATGCCTTCTTATGGCAATTCTAACGGCCTGATCGTAGGGAATATCTCTCCGAAAAAGCACGAACGATACAGCCCTAATCTATACGCATGGCTCACAGGAAAAGACGAGCGACGACACGCTGGCGATCATCGCGTATGGAAGTGCAAGGATGGCCATCTATGGATCGGCTGGATCTTTGAAGGCGAACTGATCGGAACCATGCTTAATCGAGTTCTCTGCAATGGACGCAGAGAAAAAACCATGTGCTATCCGGCATCTCTAAAACTCAAGGAAGTGAAAGGATTCTGGAAGCGATACATGGAAATCGGTCGTTGCGCTATCGACACCGCACACACCACGCCATTCTTAAACTCATCATCGCGCTGGCTAGTAGATGGAGATAGCCGCTGCTGCCAGTGGTGCGGATGTAAGCAAACGCTCCGCCGCTGGACTGAAACCGTAGAGCGCACGAAATGGGAGAGCCAGAACGATCAAAGTCAGGCGACGGCGGGCGCTGGACTTCCGAAAACATAAACAGGCAACTCCCCGCCGTTGCCAGCACTGCCGCGTTCTCCGGCAAACTACCCAAGACCATGCAATACAAGAAAAAGCCAGTGATCATTCAAGCCGTGGAGTTCCATGGAGACCGCAACTGGGATGAAGCGCCTCAGTGGCTAGTCGATGCCACGAAGAAAGGCCCTCAGGAAGTCGGTTCGCTGCATGTGTTCCCGCCAAACGCCAGAATCATGACGCTGGAAGGCCCAATGACGGCCAGCAAAGGAGACTTCATCATTCGCGGCGTGAAGGGCGAACTATACCCGTGCAAGCCCGACATCTTCGCGGCGACTTACGAAGCGGTGGATTCGGAGAACGAACCCAGCCCATCCGTGGGCGCAACTGAATAAGAAAATGGATACACAATTAGAAAATCAAAACCCATCGGATGCGGCGACTTGTTCTGCATTGCCTTTGCTGCCGATGGACTACTATGCCAAGTCCGCGAAAGAAACGTGGGAGCCATACTGGAACGAGGACGCTAGATTCATGGATCATCGCACCGGATGGTCGAGCCTGAAAAAAGACGCCGACGAACTCGGAGTATCCACCGCAGGGCATGTGTGGAACAGCACGAAATCCAAGTTATCGCTCGCCCGAAAACTGGTGAGAGCAAAAGTCGCCGCCGCGAAAAACGAATGGTCACGCAAGATCAGCACAGGGCGATACCGTGTTTTGCAGAACAGTTGATTCACCGGAAAACTTTCATCCCTAAAACCATAAATCACGAAACACTCACTCTCTTCCACTGATCACTGAAAACTTCCAACTAGCAAACTTCTGATGAATATCACCTTCCCAGCTCTTATCCTTTCCCTTACCGCCGCACTAGCTGGTCGCACTCGCGCATTCAAGGATGAGATCCTTTTGCATGACCAAATGGCTCTTGCCTTCGATGCCGCCGGTATCGCGTATCAGCGGGAAGTTCCGGTGCAGGGTGGGGGATACGCGGATTTCGTGATCGAGGGTTGGTGCGTCATGGAGGTGAAAGCCTCCGGCGGCGGTGGCATGGCGGCAGTGCGGCAAGTCCTCGGTTATCTCCAAGACCCGCGCTTCAAAGCTGCGGTTCTCGTCACCTGCAAACGGCTGGATCTCCCTCTGACATCTTTCACAAAGGAAGACGGCACCATCGCCCCTATCGGCAAGATTGAGCTTTGGAAAAACGCTTTATGAATGCACTCGGCACCATATCCCGCGAAGGCGGCCACTACCTGATCGATGCCGCGCCGCATGTTCGGATGGTTTTGCGTAGGCTTTTCATCGCTGCTGATAAACAGGGCGGCAAAGTTATCCGTATCCCGGACACTCTCCAGAATTCCGAAACTATCCACTGGTTCCTTGATCGCTATCCCATGCTTCCATCACCGGATGCACAAGACACGATTGAATATCTCGTCCAACGTGCCACCAGTTCCATCAACTTGCGCGGACAATGCGAGGGTGTCCTTGCTGGAAAATCTGAGCCGCTTCGCTTGGAGATGAAAATCCCTCTTCGGGAATACCAAGAACTTGGAGTCAAATTGCTTATGGCAAAGCGCCGCCTGTTGGTTGGCGATGATATCGGCCTCGGAAAAACCGCGATCGCACTTGGCGCATTCGCCGCCGGTCTGAACCCCGCCATCATCGTCTGTCAGACTCACTTGCAGAAACAATGGGTTTCAGAGGCCATGAAATTCCTGCCTCGTTGCTTCCCTCACATCGTCAAGAAAGGCACGCCTTACCGCCTTCCTACTCACAACCTCCTCGTTATTCCATACAGCAAACTCTCCGGATGGCGGGATGCTCTCTCGGGATACCGCCTTATTGTCTTTGATGAGGCCCAGGAAGTCCGCCGTGAAGGCACTGGGAAATACGTCGCCGCAAAGCAGATCTCCGCCGCCTCCGATTGCTCCCTCGGTCTAACCGCCACACCCGTCTACAACTACGGCGATGAGATCTTCAACGTGATCGATGTCATTGATGATGGCGTCCTAGGCTCTCGTCGCGAGTTCCTGGCTGAGTGGTGCGTCCCCTCGGGGACCCATTACAAAGTCACCGATCCTGCCGCTCTCGGTTCCTACCTCGCGCAAGGCCACCATTTCCTGCGCCGCCGCCGCTCGGAGGTTGGCCGGGAGCTTCCGCCTGTTACCCGCGTCACGGAAACGGTCGATCACGATCCCAAGCGCCTCCGCATTGCGGAAGCCCGTGGCCTCCAGCTCGCCCGCGCCGTCCTCGGCGGCACCTTCGAGGAGCGCGGTCAAGCCGCCCGTGAACTCGACATGCTCATGCGTCAGCAGACAGGCATTTCCAAAGCGCCCTTTGTCGCCGCCTTTGTCATGGATATGGTTGCCGCTGGGGAGCCTGTCGTTCTCTGTGGCTGGCACCGAGAAGTCTATGATGTTTGGATGGAGATCTTCGCCAAATCCGGAGTAAAAGCCGTTCTCTACACCGGCAGCGAATCATCCACCCAAAAGCAAGCCGCTGTGGATGCCTTCGTTTCCGGTGAAGCCGATGTCTTCATCATGTCCCTCCGTAGCGGTGCTGGCCTCAACCGCCTCCAAGAACGGTGCAGCGTCATCGTCAAAGGCGAGCTTGATTGGAGTCCGCAAGTCCACGAACAAAACATAGGCCGCCTCCAACGTGATGGCCAGGTTGGCAACGTCACCGTCATCTACCTCGTAAGCGAAGGTGGCAGTGATCCGTTGATAGCAAACGTCCTCGGACTCAAGCGCGAACAATCCGAAGGTATCATCAACCCTGATACCGCAGATGATCCCGTAGTCACCCAAGCCGAATCCTCCCGCGCCAGTCTCATCGCCAAAAGAATCCTCACTCAGCACGGCGAAATTCTCCCTGACGGAACACATGTCTAACAACTTTATCCTTCACTGCTCACTGATCACTTCAAACTAGAAACTTATTATGAACTCCATCGAATCCAACACCTATCACAATCTCCTCCGCGACGTTCTCACTTACGGAGAAACACGCGGCGACCGCACCGGCACCGGCACAATCTCCGTCTTCGGGCGGCAAGTCCGCTATGATCTCCGCAAGGGCTTTCCGTGTATCACCACGAAGAAACTCCACCTCCGCTCCATCATCCATGAACTGCTGTGGTTTCTAAAAGGTGAAACCAACATCGCATACCTCAAAGAAAACGGCGTCACTATCTGGGACGAATGGGCGGATCAAAATGGCGAGCTTGGCCCCGTCTATGGCAAGCAATGGCGCTCATGGGAAACCCGGAATGGAAACGTCATCGATCAAATCGCTGAACTGATCGATGGCTTGAAAAACAATCCTACTTCGCGCCGCCACATCGTATCCGCATGGAACGTCGGTGAAGTGCCGGAAATGGCTCTCCCACCGTGCCACCTCTTATTTCAATTCTACGTTCATGAACCCATAGACGGCGGCAAGTTCGGCTTGTCCTGCCAGCTCTATCAGCGTAGCGCGGACCTCTTCCTTGGAGTCCCGTTCAATATCGCCTCCTACGCCCTCTTCACCCACATGATCGCCCAAGTCTGCGGCTACGAAGCACGGGACTTCGTCCACACCTTCGGAGACTTGCACATCTACAACAATCACATTGACCAAGTCCACCTCCAGCTAACAAGGCAACCTCGCGTTCTCCCAACACTAAAACTTAACCCAAACGTGAAATCGATCGATGCCTTCACCTTCGATGATATCTCCCTAGAAGGCTACGATCCCCACCCATCCATCAAAGCTCCTATCGCTGTCTAACTAACAAAAAGATTTAACGGATGCCGAAAGGTAAAATACCCCGCAACAATGTTCCGCACGGATTCGCTGATTGGGATGGGATTGACCCATGAAGCCGCACTCAACACCAACCGATGCATACAGGAAAGTTGAGGCGCATTTATTATCCTAATAACAGAAATAAATCATGAAAACAAAACCAAAAAAAGCGATGCTTACTACTGCTAGTCCATTTGATCTTACCGACGCGTTGGACTTTGATCCATTTGACGGCGACTTTGGCGATGGGAATGATCGTTCACTCCGCGACAAAATTGTAAAAACGCGTAAGCGTTCAAAATGTTCGCATTGCGCGGAGCTTATCGCCGTAAATCAATTAACTCGCGCCCGAACTGACGTAATCGAAGGTAGTATGATGTCGTGGAGATGGTGTCAAACTTGCACCGAACTCATGGCTCTGACTTTTTCTAAAGATGATGATACAAGAGAATCGGCACAGAATGCCTATGAAGCTCGTTGTAAATGAACAGCCATCTAACCGCCATGCCAACGAAGAAAAAACGCAGGAAGACACTTCGAGAAGAATTCTGCCGGGTCCATAACTCCGCCGTATATGCCGCTCGGGATTTCGGATCACGCGCCAATGTAGCGCGAATCAATGCCATGAAGCATAAACCCGGAACGAGACGCCGTGCTCACTGGTTAGCTATCTGTCGCGTGTGGGCTATCGCTGAAGCAAGGATGCGTAGCACAGTCGAGGACTGTCACGTCGAACCAGATTACAAAAGAACTCGTGAACCGTATCCAGATTTTTGAAATCCTGAAATGACAGATCATCCCCCAGACCCGAAAGACGACGGAAGCAAAATTCCAGCCGCAACCTATGCCTGGATGATTCCGGTTGCGACACGCGTTGCTCGCCGATTTGGTTACGCGATCGCCGTTCACGGGAGCATGAGCCGGGATCTGGATCTGATCGCTGTGCCATGGGTTAAAACCGCCAGTGAACCGCTACCTATGATCGAAGCGATTGCGGAGATGTTGGATGGAAAAGTGATTCCGGCAATGGAAGTTTCGGCCCATGGTCGAATTGCCTACAACATCGTATTCGAAGGTGCTTGGCACTTTATTGATATCAGCGTTACGCCGCATATCGAAGATAACCAAGAGATTGGGACGAGATACCCACCACGGGATTGTTGTGCGTTTTTGTTGGCTGCTATGGAAACCATTCGCCGCATGTGTAAGACTGTGTCTTCTAACCCGAATTACGCAAGGGTGGACATCGCGGAGACAATCGAGCGTCAATGCACTGAAGCAATCTCAAAGCACAAAGCCCAAACTGACGCACCGAAAGTTTGTGTCCAGTAACTTGTTAGCGAAACCGAATTACGAAAATGACTATACCAAAATCTAAATTCAATGTGGGTGACATCGTAAATGTGAAATCAGATGAGACGCATGACGAGCCATTCGCTGCTACGGTTTTAGCTGTATCTTGGTGCACAAAATTCAAAGAGCACGATTATACGATCATCGAAAACAACGATGATGTGACAGATGGATATACAGAGAAATCCCTTTCTCTCGCTAACGAAACAAATCCTGCCGCTGCCATCGAAGGAAAAAACCATGAGTAATGCAGTAGAAAGCAAATCGCCAGTTGAGAAGCCTCGCCTTGTTCGCTCTGAATTTGTCCAGCGAATGGAGTCTGAGCTACAAGCCAACGCGCACAAAGGAGACTGGCGGGCGTGGAAACCGACTGCACTGCAAGCACTATCAGAACTGCAACACCACGAAGCAAAACTGATGCAAGCGCTTGCTATTGATGACTGCGAACATATCCGAGAATTTTGCGCGGATATCGCCAACATCGCCATGAAAATAGACGAAAAGTTTGGTAGCAAAAATGACGCGTTTGAGGAAACCGAATCCCAATCGATTCTGCCTGAGTATGTCCCCGGTCCATCGTGCCCGATCTGCACTGGAAACCACACGTCACAAGACGAAACCGGAATCATCTGCTTTGAATGTAACCACTTTTTCGGCCACGAAACCTCTTCCACTGATCACTGATCACTTCACACTAGCAACTTAAATGAACATCATCTTCCCATCCTCAATCGGTGAGCGCACCTGCGATCGCGCCTTCATGCTTATGCTTTCCGAATGCAAAGACCTCGCATGCACCCGTGCGGAAGTCCTTGGTTGGATCTTGCTCGTTTGGAAAGACTTCGCCTTATCCAAAGACGAACGCCGGAAAGTCCCACAAGATCCGGAGCTACGCAAAAACTCACCTGTTGTCCGTATCATCGAAGACTACATCGGCTGGAACGGAGAGAAAGGGGAGTTTGTGCGCCTTGGTATCGACTCCGGTTTCTTCGTCCTTGTCCCGTGCGATTCAGAATCTTCGGAGAGCTGGCTTGTCCTGGCGGATTTCTTCCCGGCAAACCAAGAGCAAGCAACCGGCATTTCTCAACAGAAACGCGCCTCCCACGAAGGAAAGCTCAAGCGGAATTCCGATAACGCTTTGAAAATGGCGGATGAACAAATGCGGCTATTCAAAGCCACCAATTCCCCACTACTCGCCAGTTTTGCAGAATCCGATGTCTCTGCCGCCCTAACCGTCATTGCCTCGATCTGCAACTGCATGAACTGGAAATTCCCCGCACCCGGCGATTGGAGGCAAAGCCTCATCGCAAAAACCATCGACACCCGCCTACGCTTCAAGCCAGAGGAAATGAAAGCCCTCTACCTCTGGCTCCAAAACAACCGATCTAACGCCATCATTCCACCCCGTATCGATTTGCTCTTAGGCGACCTACAAAAATTCATCGACCTCGCCCGCCGCGACTTCAGCCCCACATCTATCATCGACAAGCTTGATGTCTCATGATTTGAATGTTAAGAAACAAACAACAAACCGATATGAAACATAATATAGTGATCCTCTCAATTATCTTAATGCTCTGTGCAATCCTAATGTTCTTATTTCAAGTTGATACTGTTACGGGATATACTGTTGGGGATTATCGCAGGAGCTGTAAAGACAGCCAAGAATTGGCACCTTCCAATTTGCAATTAACTGATCAGATTTATGTGGGTCAGGCTTTGGATTTATCCGGTCATGTTGATTTTGCATCCACGTTGGTATTTGCCGCAGGAAGCGGCCAAGTTTCTATTGATACTACCACGGGTAAAGTGGAGCACGATGGTTACACGCCCGACGAAGCTGCGGTTCAATTCTGGGATTCAGTAGAAAAAACCTTCCCAAACATCAAAGCAAAGATCCTCAAGGATAACCCATGCTCAAAGTGTAATCGTTAAATTACCATCAGCCCCGTTCTTTGTCCCTCTGTAGAATCTGATTTAAGCATCTTCCGCTGATCACTGATCACTTGCCACTAGCAAACTTCCATGACCTTCAGTAAAGCCACCTACGAAGAATTCATCCGCGATCCCGCCTTCGCGGCTTGGACTTTCTTCAAGGCGGATCTCGATGTCTTCCAGTCCGCCCGCTTGAAAATGATGTGGTTTGTCCCCAACCTCATCGACGGCTCCGGCGTATCCACCGGTAAGACCGAAATCATTTGGATGTGGTGTCAGCTCCGAGCTATCTTGCTGCCAAATCCTCTCCCGCTTTCTCCGCGAACCATCGGTGTGTATTACCCGGTTGCCACCATTTCTGAAAAGGAGTTCAAGCCGAAGTATGACAAATACATCGATATCAGCCGGGAATACCGTGAAGAGCTTGCCCGCACCCATGGCCGAAAATACGGCTATGAGCCGTTCAAAGGTGGTGCCGGATTCCAATACCGATACCGCAACGGCGCAATGGTTCAGAACCCGCCGCCAGGCTTCGCGGGCGATGCCAAGACCTCCGCGTCCCGCCGTTATCATGACATGGTGATTGAGGAATACACCCAGATCGATGCTGTATCAAACGGTATCGATGAGCAACTTACCTCCCGTGTCACTGCGCCCGCTTACAACAAACTGCATCCGGTGTTTCGCAACCACACGCTTTTGTTAGGTCACCATGAAGGAACCAATCATCCTTCCTACAAACGTGTCCGCGCATTTAAAAAACTGATTGCGGATGGCTCCCAAGATCACGCCATCTTTTCCTCATGCTTTCGGGATTACGGCGAGGAATCTGTGAAAAAAGGCTACCGCCCAGACGGTGAGATCCGCACCGCCCGCATCACTCTGACTAAAGCCAAATTCCGTCAAATCTGGGAGGGAGCATCAGAGGATGAATCAGAGGATTTTTACAGCGAGGCCACCCTGAAAAAGATTCGTCACAAAGTCCTATTGCCAGAAACCCGCCGCTCCATCGCCGATCTGGATGCAATCTATGCTTACGGCGCGGATACCGCACCGGGCCCCACCAGAAAAAGCGACTTCAGCACAGGTGTTGTTTCAAAGGCAAAGCCTCTACCTATGGACACCAAGCGATCCTTCCTCGTATGGCGGCATCCAAAAACCGGAAAACCTTGGCAAATCTCCATCCCTTGGGCATGGCGTGTCCAAGGCAAACAGCCAGAAGAGCTATCGGGTGTTCATCACCGAATGCACCAACGCTTTCAATTCTCCAGGATGGTGTTCGACCCCAACGGCGGTGGAACACAGGTCATGCGTGCCATGGCAAGCCCACGTCAGTTTTTCGATGGTAAAGAGCAAATCGTCACCGGCCTATCCAGCCATGATATTTACCCAGACTTCCCAGAATCTCTGCCGATTATCGTCCCATGGCTGATTCGCTCCTATGAGCTTTCATCGATCTTGGAAGAGCGTCAAAGATCCTCAGAAGCTGGTCCCGTGGAGGCGATCAACACGCTTGTCTCCGGTTTGATGGAATCCCGAGCTATCGGCTTTCCCGCTGCGTATGATGACTTTACTCCTGCTGAACTGCGCGGACTGGATGCAGAGCAAATTCAAGTCCTCAAAACGATCGATATCATGCTCAAGGAATTTGAGAATGTGAAAGTTGTATTGGATAAAGACGGATCTCCTAAAATGGCACGCGGCAGTTACCGCATCTTCAAGTCCATCAAGCGTAACAAAAAAGACCTAGCTTACGGTTGTCTCTACTCCATTGCCGCTCTCTTGTCTTACCTGCAAGATCCTGAAATGGAAGAGGAGTTTTCAGATGGTTCAAGCTCTTGCATGGCGGGCGGCGAATAATAGGTCTCATCCGTCCGATAAGTCCTATTTCTTTTAGATTGCTTCTCTTGAATGTAAGGCAAAAATGAACAATCGCCTTGACTCAACTCCCTTATGGGTTTTTGCAAATAGGGAATGCCATCAACTCCTAAAGCCAGCGTCCGCATTAACGCCGCTCAAAAGCGTAAGCTTGAAGCGCGGGCCAGTGAAATGGCCAATGAAGCTCTTAAAATTCATGCGGCGGGGGAAATGGGGCTTTTGCAACAATGCTCTTCCGCTGGAATCCCTATCGGACCCGGTAAGGGAACGACGATGATCGCGGCTCAAAAATTCCGCCAAAACTTTTACAATCTGCCAGTAAAGCAACTGCTCGGGATCTCCCGCCTCATGTCCGAGCGGAACTGGTTTGTTGAGCCTGTCAATCGCAGTCGCTTCAATATCTACGGTGCGGGATTCCGCTTCTCTACAAAAAAGGCAAGAGACTGGGCGGAAGCAAATGGTTACGATTTCCAGCAAATCCACGATGATCTTCTCTGGGAATACCTTTATTCCTCTGCTGTTGTCGCCCTGTGGCGAAAAAATCCTGAACCGGGAACCATTCCACGTATTGAAGTCCCAGCACTGACCGATGTGGAAGTGGTTTCGGAAATCGGTAGAAACGGAATCCGTATCACCTTCCCGAAAAATGCGAAACTCGAAGATTCGGCAAAGGATCGCATGGGTCAAAAAATGTTCGATGCCGTCAAGACCGGCAAACCGCTCACGATCTATGAAGAGGATGAGTTTTGGGATTTCAAAGTGATGAAGTCCGGCAAAAGCAGAGATCCGATCCAGGCTCCATCCATCACTGCGATTTTGGATGATCTGGATTTTATCGAGTGCGTCAAAGTCGGCGACTGGAACGGCGCATGGTCACGGCGCGAAATCATCCGCCAAACCAAAAAGGGCTATTCGACCAACTCAGGGCCGAATGCAGGCCGCACCACCAACAACGCGAAGATCGGAGATCTGAATTCGATCCTCAAAAAAATGCAGGCCATTCAAGGAAAATATGAGATGGCGACAAACTTCGATCAAGATGTCTCTTGGATCACCTTCTTGGCGGAATTCTTTGATAAGGATATTGCGGATTCCGCTCGCTCAAATCTGATTCATTGGGGCGGCTTGCCAGCCATCCTCATGCTTCGCACGGAATCGCAGATTTCTGGAATCTCTGCACCCATGCTTATGCGCTTGCGCGAGGAGGTTGAGGGCTTCCGTGCTGGTTTTGCTCGCTTCCTGAAAAGCGTTTTCAACTCGGATTCCTTCAAGGCAAACTTCCCGGATTCGCCTGCGCTGATTCCGCAGTGGTCCGTCAAGCCGCTTTACTCGATCAAAGAGCTAACAGATTTGCTTGTCCCTGCCATGAAGGGAGTCGTATCGCCTCAGACCATTCGTGAATCCTTCCTTGGCTTGGATGAT
The DNA here is from genome assembly GCA_965650415.1 of uncultured Prosthecobacter sp. GTDB lineage: Bacteria > Verrucomicrobiota > Verrucomicrobiia > Verrucomicrobiales > Akkermansiaceae > Luteolibacter. Next base: position 14,898 of record CBFGOP010000029.1, read on the forward strand.
GAAAGCGAAAGCGCCCTCATGCTGGAATCTCACAAGAACCGCGATGGTTACATCCCTCCTCACGAAGCCAACCAAGGGCTGCTTACGGCTCGCTTCCCGGATGCTTATCCCGGCTCTGTTTCAAAAGCCAATCCTTCATCGGAAGAATCCGCCCCCGGTCCCGGTGCTCCGGGAGATAATGTTTAATTCAAATCGATTAACAAAATGCCTGCCAATCACCTTGCCATCACCGCCAGCCAAGAAACCCAAGTCTCATTGCTTGCTGCTGGAGATCCAGTTTGGGGTGATCTCAAGCCAGATGACTACAAGGCTTACGTCCGCCTTAAGATCTGCACCTCTTTCCCTCTGGTTCATGGTCCGGAATCCTCTGGAAAATTCTTCGGTTTCCATCCGCAAGTTTTGGCAAACAGCCATCGCTCCATCCTCCATCAGCAAACCAACCTCATGCATCAGCTCAAAGTCCATGGTGCATATCGCGATCGCATTGTCGGAACCGTCGTAGGCGTGGCGTTCCCGGAAAACCGCCGTGCTTGGGAAATTCCGGAAGATCCCGATAAAGCTCCATCCATGGAAGTGATTGCCGTGCTTCATAAAGCCGCTGAAGGTGTTGCGACATGGCTTGGAAACCATCAGTCAGGCCGTCAACGCTCTGCTGTTTCGATTGAGGTGGCTCCTTTGCTTTCCCAGATTGGTATCTTCAATCCTGCCGATCGATCCATTCTTTCCATCTCAGATGCCCAAGAGGCTTATCCCAATGCCATCACTTTCGATGAGAAAACCGGCATCCATACCGGCAAGTGGGATGGGAATCAACTTGGCCTCGCGCTCGGCAGGGAAAACGACACGATCAATTTCCAAGGCTACGGCTACGTCCCGCGTGGCGCGGAGAAAACCGCCAAGATCACCGACATTCGCGCCGGTAGGGAAGGGGATGATGCGGTGATGATCGCAGCCATCGCTTCCCGCGAATGGGAACCCGGTGATGAAGTTGCCTGGACCCGTATCCTTGGCACCGATTCCGGTCGCGGCGTAATTCGTGAAGTGATCTTCGAAGGCTCAGTCACCCGCCATGGAAAAACCATGACGGCAGACCCTTCCAGCCCGTTGTTAGATATTTCCGTGCGCGGCAAACCCTTGTCAGTTCTACGTTCCGCGCACTCGGTAAAAAAAGTTTAAGAAAATTAAAATTTTTATCGACAAATCTGAAATTTGCTCTGACTCCTCTTAATCGAATGTTAAACCAAATTTAACAAACCAACCGAACCGAACACCAATCATGAATCCAATCCTTTCCATCATCAACTCGCTTAACGATCTCAAGAACAGCATTCGTGCTAAATTCAATGCAGCCCTTGAAGGTCTTGGTCCTATCGAACAGATCGAAGCCTCCCAGCCTTTGATTGGTGTTCTTCGTGAAGTCGATTGGGCAAAAGATCGTATCACCCGTATCTCCGCAGAGCTTGACGAAAACATTGCCAATGCGGAAACCATGCTCGCAACTTTCACTCAAGAAAAAATCGCCGCCGCCATCACTGAGAAAGTGACCGCCGGTGAACTGGTCCGCAAAGAGGATCATGAAACCCTCATCACCGCCGCCGAGAACAAAGGCAAAGAGGAAGTTCGCCAAGAGTTCCAAGCCGCTGCCGACCGCGCTCAAAAAATCACCGACCTCCGCAACAAGATCGTCACCGATCACGGTGTCCACGTTGCTGCCTCTCTCTCCGATGATGACCTCACCGCAGAAGATTCCGCAGACCGCGTTGCCCGCGTCACCGCCCGCACTCAGAAGCTTACTGAGGCAGGTATCGTCGCAGAAGGTGCTACCGAAAAGTTCTTCGCTTCCATGCTTTCCTGCGCTCCTACCGAAGCCGGAGATGCTGAGTTCGAATCCCGCCTCGAAGCCTTCACTGCCACCGGCTTCAAAGCCTCTGCTCCTACCGTTGTGCCAAAAACACCGCCTTCGGTTCTTCCTGCTGGCTCCACAACCAATTCACCCAAGCAGCTTGTCGTCTAAGCGATCCCCTGCCTGAACATTCACCCAAATCTGCATAGCCCAATCTTCAATCCATCATCACCATGAGAACCAAGAATACTGTCCTCCAAATCACGGAACCCCTCAACGAAGCTCCTATCTCGGGCATCGTCACCACAGCTCTGCCTTACGGTAGCTTCGTCACTTACAAAAACTCCGGCAATCCTCAAGACGCTCGCGAGCTGATTCTTGCCGACAAAAAAGCGGGCTTCGTTCTCATGCAGGATGTTCTCAGTCAGAGCGACTGGCAGAATCAGGTTCTTCAGCAAGAGCAATTCCCAAGCCGCGTTCATTCCGCTGTTCCTGTCGGCCAGGCCGTCACCGCCCGTCCTTGGCGCAGAATCGAAGTTGAAGGCGATACCTTCCTCGGTGCTTCGATCACCGGTGCCACCGCCGTTGAAACCAAACTCGCGCTCGTCGCTGGCAAGTTCGAGGTCTGGGTTGACAACGCAACCTCCGGCGAAGTCGCCGGTATCGTGGATCGCATCATCACTCCTGTCACCGCAGGCAATGTTCGCCTCTCCATCCGTCAGCCCGGCAGCTTCGTTTCCGATCCTGCATAATCTGTAAATCATCACCCATCTAACAAACTTTTTTCAAACAAGCCTCATCCAAAGAAACAGACCCCATGAAACCGAACGCTATCACGCTCTCCAAAGGCTCCCGACAACACACCGCTGCCCTTCGCAAACACGCGTTGGCAAACATCGGTCGCTCGTCTGCTGGGCGCATCACCGTCCGCGCCTCTGGTGCGAATAACGTCAAAGCCTCCGGTGTCCAAACGGTTTCTCGCTTGGAACGCCAGTTCCTTGCTCTCCGCAAGCGGGTCGAGTTTCTTGCTTTTGGCGAGAAAAAGAAAAGCCTCCTGGAATGGATCGATGCCACTCTGGAAGGGATCAACACGGATACCTTCCTTCGTGAGCGCGGCCAGCTTATCCAAGCTGCTTATCGTGGTGGTGATACTGATGCGCAACAGATGCTTGCCGCTCTCGCCATCACCCAAACCGGCAACTACATCGCTGCCGCTTCAAACTGGGCGATGTTCTTCGATGAAGTCACTCTCGCCGATGACGAGCGCCCTGTTTTCACCACGGATGTCGGCCACGAAATCGCTGTCGATGTGATCGGTCAAAATGGCGGTCGCAACACGGTTCAAGCACAGCTTGAAAACAGCCAGTTGTATATCCCGCTGATCTCGCTCGCTACCGATTGGTATGAGTTCCCAACCAGCGATCTTTACGCCGGTGGCCGCGTCCGCGAACTCGCCCTCGCCAACATCGACATGATGCGCGACATGAACGGACGTGTGGATGCGCTTCTCGCTTCTTACCTCCTCGTCGGTGGTGCGGATACCCGCCTCGTTGGAACCTTCACCACAACTGGCCCAGAGCTTGAGCGTGATTACGTCGCACACAGCCGCGTCAACACTGCCAACCTTCCTGCCGGAAACTTCTTTACCCTTACTGGTAACACCACGACCAGCAAGTTCCGTAAGGAAGTCTTCGACACCGCCATTCAATACGCCACCACATGGGGCGATGACATGGGCCTCAACATCGTCGCGATCCACATCGCCTCCAGCCATGCGAATGACTTCCTCAGCCAGGTGTCTCTCAGCTCGGAGTCCAACATGCTCACCGATCAGATCTTTGAAGGTGGCCGTATCATCTCCTACGCGGGTTACAACTTCGCCATCATCGCGGACAATACCATCGATCCTAACGATGGTGTGGCATACATCCGCACCTCGGAGCCGATCGGCAACTACTACCGCAAACCTTCCCAAGACATGGTTGTCGAGGACGAAGGCGCGGACCTCAAACTGGCTCGCGTTGCCCGCACCGCTGAGTCCATCGTCTGCGGCTTCGGCTTGCCGAAACATTGGAGACGCCGCGTATGCGGTATCCGCTACAAAACCCCTGCCTAATCCGCGATCGCTATCAGATCTAATTTTCAAAAATTAACATTATGAAACTCAATCTACTCGTCGCGGCGGCTCATACAGAGCTTGCTCGCAATCCGGAAGTCGGTCACAACTCTGAGGTGTATTTCTCCCCAGAGGTGATGAAAATGCACGGCGTTGTGACAACCACTGCCGCGACAACTGCCAGCTATCGTGCTGAGGGCGGCGCTCCGCTCCCGGATGCAGGTCGGTTCCTCCATGCTCGCCTCTCTTCAGAGAACGTCCTTGGTGGTGCCGGTGCCATGGTCATCACGCTCAACGTCATCTTGGATGATGCCAGCGCGGATACAGCTGTCGCAACCTTCGATCTTCCGACCCACACTCCCTTCACCGGAAACATTTTCCCGCTTGGTTCCTCGCGGGATTTTGTCCCAGCCGGGGTTGGTAACGAAGACAAGAAAATCCGTTCCGTTGTCAGCGTGGCCTCGGTTGCCAACATGCCGGTCAACGCGAAGTTCGAGATCTGGTCTTCCCCGGATGAAAGCTCTTTCGTTTTCCTTGACTGCGCACGCACCAAAGGTGGTGATGAAGTCTTGCCGATGAACATCCCCATCGCTTGCGGCAAAGACCCGCAGGCTCACACCGTCTCCGGCAGACCGGAAACCAAAAACCTTTCGCTCTCCTTCGCTTCCCGTGGCGGAATGGAACAGCTTGAGCGTTTCAACGGTTACACCGGCACCATCCGTCTCGATGTCGTCAAAGGCGATGTCGCGATCACCGAACGTAAGTTCTACACCAATGTTCTTCCCGCCGTGAATACCTCACGCGGAGACGGAAATGATGAAGTCACCGCCACCGGTGAAATGCTCTACAAGCGTTTCCTCAAAGGCTACTTCACCATCGCCGCTTGATTTTAATTACCACTTCCAGTCAGTAGTATCATGAGTTCCAAGGCAACCGCTCGTTCTTCTCAAGAAGAAACCAAAGCTCCGCATAATGAAGCAGGCTCCCCATCCAATGTGGAGCCTGCGAAAAGCGAGTTCCGTTCGATCGCGAGCGGTTGCCCTCATGGTAAGCTCATCCGCGTTCGCGGAAAAAACCTTCCTGAAACCAAAGCCATCCGCAGCAATGTGGTAGGCTGGTATAACGCGGATCGCTCCAAGCGCCTTTCCATCTCCCCGGATGAATGGGCGGAGGTTCAAGATTCCTGATATTCTTTGCCCGTTGGTATCGGACAAAACGGAAAACCCGCAGGGCTTCGGCCTTGCGGGTTTTCTTATGATACGTCTTCAGGATGATCAATCGGTGATGTGGGATATCAAGTCAGCAATCCGTCCAACACCGTGCCGGTGAACTCCCATTGGTAGCTTCCAGTGATCTCCCAAAGAACTGGATCACTCTCACTTAGGGGAAACGCTGGATATTGAGGTGTTTCCGTTTCGATGGGTTGGCGGGTTTCGAATCGGCTCACTCCGGCTACTCCAATAAGATCCACCAGGGCTCTTTTCGATTGCACCCATGTTATCGCCGTGCCTCTGACTCGGGCTTTGCATTTCACCTCTATGTTAATTTTTCCCGGTAGCCATCCAGTATTATTCTGTGCGATCGGCCTTGCATAAGGTGCTGGGATCACGATCGAATTGTTGATGCTTGCCGTCCTCGACAAGGTGTAGCTCGCCTCAATAATATCTGGTCCCTCTTCTCCCTCCACCGGCGATGTGATTTCCGCAGAAAAGTCAACCTGCCACCATGTTGGTTCGTTGCCAACGCTGATCACGTTCGCTCCACCGGCGCTGATTTCTCTCGGCGTGGTCTTCGTGGTTTTTGTGGGTGTGTTTCCTGCTCCAAAAATCGTGACATACAGGTTATTGAGTGCCGTGATCGAATTCGCCTCGGTATCTGTCCACAAGGTTCCTTGTACGTTGCGGCTTTGCATCATGGTTCCGTAATCGGTGTTTACGGTGTCCGTGTATTTCGCGCTCGCGTAAGTTCGAACGTCTCTACGGCTGAATGTGAATTCCAGTTTTTGGAATAGCTCGCTGTCGCTGCCGCCGCTCGGTGTCAGTGTGATGGTTGTCCAGCGGCTTGACCGCTCCAGCCCAGTTCCTTGTCCTTCCAAGGCTGTCGCCAATCTCGCTTCCGCAACCGCTTTGCTGCTTGCTACGACAAAACCACTCAAGCTGGTTCCCCACTCGCCGTAACGTGGAGTGTTTACCGCGCTCGTCATTTCCAGGCTGATAAATCCATCGCTCGGTCCCTCATACTCATAAGTGAAGGTCACTTGAATGAATTTCTCGTCGGGTTCTGCAATGTTGAGTGCTTCTGTCGCTGTCTCAACGGTTTCATCATCCCGGACTTTCATCCCGACTCCGGCATTCCCGCCAAGCGATCGTGCTTTTGCAAGTGCTGTGGCCGCATCCACGGCTTTGACGGTTCCGGAATAGGTCCATCTCATGCCAACGCGGATGTCCCTCATGCTCGTCACCTTCAGATTGTAATGACTGCCTTCCAAGGAATTCCGTCTTTCAATACTGAAGCTCATCGCCCCGGTCCATCCGTCTCCGGCAACTGCTCCCGTATCAAAGCCCTCCACGTTGGTATCGTTGACTTCCGTGCTGGTGATTCTTGATCCAATAATCGCCGCTTGTGTCGTGCGAATGTTTTCCAGCTTTGCCAACGCAATCGCCCGACTCTCCGCTTCAATGGTTCCGGATACCGTCACTGCCAGCTCGCCGGTTCCTTCATCGATACGCTCCCGCGTCAGAATCGCTACCTCCGCCGTGGATGCGTCTGGCAAGGCATAGCTTGTTGCCTGAATGCGAACATCCAAGGTCTGGAATCCATCGTCAATAATCGGCGTGAATTCCTGAATCTTCACAATCCTTGAAACTCCCCCAAGCGTCAGCGTTCCTTCCTTGGATCTGATCTGCTCTTGTAGCTCAATCTCCTTGGCTCTCAGTGCCGCCAAACGAACTTCCGTGGTGTCCGCTGGGTTTGCCATCATCACCCTGGAAGTGATCACCATCGTCGTCATGGTGACTTTGCGGGCACTCATCCTGTCGCTGTGCTGCTCTGTCCTCACGTTCCGGCTGATTTCCCGAATCGAATGCAAAATGATCGGCGTGATCTCACCGAATGGAACGTAAGTCGCCTTGGTCAATAACTCGATCGCCCCGGAATCATGGCTCTCGACCGATGTGAAAACCATCTCAACACTGTTGCTCGTTCCCTCAAGAGCGGCTTCGAGATTGTCTGAGGAAGGCAATGCCATCCACTCCTCAACGTGGCCTCCGCCGCTCTCGAATCTCAAGATGCCTTCTCCATATGCCAGAGAGGATTTGATCCGATTCAGCCGCCCCACAATCGTCCCCGCGTCCAATGCCTCCAATGCCACGCGAACCGTTAGAGTGATGATTTTACGCGTCGCTAGGGCGGGTGCCGGTGGATCGGATGCACGTTGCATCCGAAGGGTCGGCTTGCCTAATAATGAAAAATCAACCCCGTTGAATGATATCGTGCCGTTGTGCATGACATCTTATGTAAATTGATAATTAACATTTGACAAGGCAACATCGGGTCTTATGCAAATCCACATGCCCGTGGAGTATTCATCGCCCAGCTACATCCCTCCTTTTCCCGGACTCGTAGCCAGTGCTCTTGAGGTTGCAAACGAAGCAGCCCGTCTCCTATTGCCTGTCGGAACCGCCAGGGCAAAAACCGTTAAAGATCTGGATACCGGAAAAACGTGGTCCTTGGTTTCCAACGGAGATCCAACGCTATCTGCTGACTGGATCTGCGTAGGTGAAACCGGTGTGGTCGATGGTGCGGTTTTCCATGACAGGCCGCAAACTTTGCCTTTCCCCAACATCGCCCAAATCGCTGAAAACATAGGTATGCCGGTCGAAGATGATCTCTCTGATGCAAACGGCACCCATGGCGATATCGGGATTCCATTTTTAAACGTCGAAAATGAACGCTATGAAACCACTACATCTGCTTCTGCTTAACCTGATTTTACTTGGTCCGGCATATACTCAGGACGCCAGCAAGAAACAAACCAACACCCACGGAGAGGGGATTGATACGCCTATTGAGCGAACGAATTTCAAGACAGCCTTGGAGTTGGAAAACGTCAACAATACCAGCGATATCAATAAACCGATCTCGATCTTGCAGGCCGCCGCCATCGCAGCCGCAGAAGCTGATGCAAACGCGTTCTCAATCCAACGCGCAAACCATACTGGAACTCAGGCGATTGCGACGGTGAGCGGATTGCAAGCCGCGCTTGATGGTAAGCTCTCGCTGAGTGGCGGCACGATGACGGGAGATATCGCGATGGGAGGTAACGGAATAGACGACGTAGGCTACATGAATATGGTTGGGCCACTTGCTTCAAGTGCAGTTTATTCAGCGACAGATATTCAAGCAGATGGTGGATATTATGGATTCGGTGGACCCGCTAATTTTCCGATGGGTATAATTAGTGCCGGAGCAGTTGATATCAGTGGGCCGGTGAATTTAGGAGGTAACGGAATAGATGGTCTTAGTTTCATAACTATGAGTGGGTCACTTTATTCAGCGTCAAGTATTCAAGCAGACGGTGGATATTTTGGAGTGTTTGGTGGTGCCGCTAATTTTCCGATGGGTATTCTGATGAGCGGTGATCTTAATATGAACGGCGCACCCATTTATGGAGCTAATAATGTACTCGCTGGAGACTTTGCTGGTCTAGGTGGATCTCCAGCCCCATTTTATTCAGGAATAGTTATGATGGGTGGCACATTTGACATGAACTCCTATGATATCCAAAACGCAAACGAAGTATCAGCAGGCTCTTTCACCAGTTTTGGTAGTTCGGCATATTTTCCCGTTGGTGCTAATCTAAACTCTTCTGACTTAGTTGACGTTGGAGCTGTTGTTAATGGAGGAATCTATCTTATTGATTTCCTCAG
>CBFGOP010000030.1:0-21772 GCA_965650415.1 uncultured Prosthecobacter sp.
ATGGCGAGAAACGGATTCCCATGCTTCAGCCAAGGTTTTCATTGATTCCGAGGCGATGAGGTGGCGAAATAGAAGGCATCGAATGAAAATGTTCAAATTACAGCTCATCGCCTTCGGTTGTCTGGTAGCTTTGTTGTGGACGGCATGTGCACCGATGGGTGGCGGCTCCATGGGGGACATGGCCGCAGGCAGCGATGGCGAGGTCGGAGGAATTTCCGAAGTTCCAAATCCGGATGCGAGCATGGCGAAACTGAGCGGAACACCGCTTGCCCGGCTGGAGCGCGGACATGAGGTTTACATGCTCAAGTGCGGGGAATGCCATCATTACCAACTCCCGGAATATCTGGATATCATGGACTGGGAGGATGCGATGCCGAAGATGATCCGCCACGCGGGTTTGCCGGCGTCGGATGAAAAGGCGGTGCTGGATTATGTGATCGCGGTGAAAAAGCAGAAAGGTCAGAAATTTTAACGGGAACGGCGGCGTTTCTTTGATCGGCAGAGAGGAAGCCGTCCACTTGTATCATACGTGAAGAGTTATTTTTTAAGACGATTGTTGCTGATCCCTCCGACCTTGTTGGGGATCACATTTTTCGTCTTCGCGATTTCGCGTTTTGTGCCCGGGGGGCCGATGGATCGGGTGCTTCATGAGGCAGCTGGAAATGCGGAGGGAGGAGGTTCGAAGAAAGCTTCGACGCAAAACACCGGAGGGTTGACCGAAGAACAGATCGAGGAGCTTGAGGAGCAGTTTGGTTTGGATAAAAACGTGGTTGTCGCATACCTGCAATGGTTGGGAGTGCTGCCCAAGGAAGTGATGTTGTCGAAGGGGGAATTCGGCGCGAGGGGTGACGACGCGATTGGCGGAAACGATGAGAATATCGATGATCGTGCGACCGTGGTGCTGAGAGGTGATGGGCGTTTGGTGGAGGTGACCAAAGGCAAGGAGGGAATCCTCTCCGCTCGCTACAAAACCGATGGCAGGAGCATTGCTGAGGATGGTTGGAAAATCCGTTTCGAGACCGAGAAGATCCGTCAGGAACGATTCAAAAAACGCAGCGTGGAAGGCGCAAAACCTCCGTCTTATCCCGCGCGTGCAGTGGCTTACAAAACCAAGTTCAGCGGATTGCTTCAAGCTGATCTGGGCCGGTCCACCGTATACAACGAGCCGGTCGGGAAAATGATTTTGGAGCGGATGCCGATCGCGGTTTATTTCGGTCTTCTAACAGCTTTTTTCACCTACGCGGTCTGTCTGCCTCTGGGTGTGTTGAAAGCCCTCAAGCACCGCACGTTTCTGGACAGCGCGAGTTCGATTCTGATTTTCATCGGATACTCGATTCCGGGCTTCGCTCTGGGCGCAGTGTTGTTGGTTCACTTCGGTGCCAGAATGAATCTTTTTCCCATGTTCGGGATGACCAGTCCGAATTTTTCGGAAATGCATCTGTGGGATCAGATCAAGGATCTCGCGCATCACACGGTCCTGCCGCTGACGTGTTACCTGGTTGGAGGGTTCGCGATGCTGACCATGATGACCAAGAATAACCTGATGGATCAGTTGGCAGCCGACTATGTTCGGACGGCTGTGGCGAAGGGCGTGGGTTTCCGCAAGGCGGTGTTCGGTCACGCATTCCGCAACTCCATGATTCCGGTGGCGACCAGCGCCGGTAGTTTGATTGAGATTTTCATCGGGGGATCGATTTTGGTGGAAACCGTGTTCGATATCCAGGGCTTTGGTTTGCTTCAGTATCATTCGGTGCTGGCGCGTGATGTTCCCGTGATCATGGGGACTTTGACGATCGCCGCACTGCTGATGCTGTTGGGAAAAGTGATTTCAGATTTCATCGTCGCGCTGGTGGATCCGCGCATCCAATTCAAATGAGCAAGAGAGCGATAGGTTTGGTGTTGTTCGTTCTGGGGTTTCTCGCCGCAGTCGGCGAACTGTTGCAGATTGATTTCCCGACAGCCCGTTGGTTTTTCAACGTCAGCCGCGAGATACCGATTCTCGGTTTTGGAAAAGGGGAATCGCGGTTGCTCTGGTTCGGATGGTTGAGCAGCGGATCGATCATGGTGGTTGGGGGCTGGATGGTGGTGAGATCGTTTTTCGCCGGACCGCCGAATCCGGTGACCTTGCGCCGGATCAAACGCTTCAAGGAAATCAAACGGGGTTATTACTCGTATCTGATTCTGTTAGGTTTGGTGATCTTGGCTCTGCTCGATCAGGTGATTGTCGGTAACGAGGCTTTGGTGGTCCGTTACAAGGACGAATGGAGTTTCCCTGCCTTCACGCCAAAAGCCTTCAAAGGTACGGATTTCGGGATCGAAGGAGAGTTGGCTGATGCTCCGGCGGATTACCGGATACTGAAGAAGAAACTGAAGTCGGAAAATGAAGCGACGAGCGGATTGGTCATCATGCCGCTGATTCCTTATGCGCCAACCAACGACACACTGGGACCGAGATCCCTGGCGATGGTGTTGCGGGAAGGACAGTATTTTGAATCGGGTCGCAGAACCCCGTATTTCGGTTTGGCCGCGAAGTATCATGATGTGAACAAGGGAAATTTCCATTTGCGTTACACCCTGAGAAACGGGGTGTTCAGTGGCGCGGTGGATGGTCGCGATGCGAATGGCAATCTGGTTTACAATGCGGAATATCTCAAAGGTGAAAAAATCAAGGAGACTTACACCGGTCCCGGCGCGGTCGAGGATTTCCTCGGGATGAAAAGCAGCGAGTTGCGCGCGGTGAAATACCATCCCTCGCCACCGATTTGGGAGGAGCAGAATTGGTTAGGAACCACCACCCAGGGGAGCGACATGGTGGCATATCTTTATGGCGGCTTGCAGGTGAACTTCAAAGCGGCGCTGATTTTCCTGCCGATCATCTACCTCATCGGAATCATCATCGGTATGCTGATGGGATACTTCGGAGGTTGGTTCGATCTGATTGTGGATCGTCTGATCGAGGTGTTCTCGAACATGCCGTTTTTGTTCATTGTGATCATTCTCTCCAGTTTCGTTCCCGAAAAATTCAAGGGGCTGCCGGTGATCCTGACGATATTCATTTTGTTCGGCTGGATGGGCATCGCGGCCCTGATGAGGACGGCGGCGTATCGGGACAAGGAGCGGGACTACATTGCGGCGGCGCGGGTCTTGGGCGCGGGAACGCCGAGAATCATTTTCCGGCATCTCTTGCCCAACACCGTCGCGATCATCGTGACTCTGGTGCCGTTTACGATGTCCGGTCTGATCTCGTCACTGACCGCGTTGGATTATCTCGGTTTCGGCCTGCCTCCGGAATACGCGACATGGGGCAGGTTGCTGAATGACGGTTTGTCCAATCTTTCGGCACCGTGGTTGGTGTCTTCGACTTTCTTTGTGCTTGTTGGGCTTCTGGTGCTGATCACCTTCATCGGTGAAGCGGTTCGGGAAGCGTTTGATCCGAAAAAACACAGCTACTATCAATGATGAAACAACGCTTGGCAAAATGGCTGGTTGCGGGGATGGCGGTTCTCGCCCTCTGCGGATGTGGTGAAGAGGTTGAGGTGGCGAAACGCACCTCCGGATTTGATGAGTTTCTGCCGCGCTACAACGATTACATCAGGAGGTGGTTGACGCAGCAACGTGAAGCAACTTTGAAAACCCTGGCGGAGACCGAGCAGCAAATCGCCAACGCTCCTGCCGAGCAACAGGAACCGTTGAAACGGAAACTGGCGCAGCTGAAGCGCGAGGAGGAAAAATGGAATTACCGACTCGATCGCGGGGATTACTTCCGTTTTGGTTCACCGGATGAAATCCCGGAAAATCTGGTATGGGAGGACGGGATGGAGCACGAGGAAATCGGTGACCCGAATGCCAAAAAAGGCGGGACGTTTCATAATTATATCATGGCATTTCCGCCGACCATCCGACCGTTCGGAGATAACTCGAATAACGGATTTCGCGGCACCCTGTACGATGAGATCGATGTGCCTCTGGTGGGCTTGCATCCAAAGTCGATGGAGATGATTCCGGGGATCGCAAAGCAGTGGGCGGTGTCCGAGGATGGCCGTACGGTGTATTTCCGTCTCAACGAGAAAGCGACTTACTCGGACGGGGTTGTGGTGAAGGCGCGGGATTACGTTTATGATTCCTATCTAAGAATTTCCGATGACATCGTGAATCCGTATGCCAAGCAGTTCTGGCGCGAGAACCTCGCGGGCTTTGTGGTGTATGATGATCACACGCTTTCGATTTCCCTGCCCGAGCCTCAGGTTTACGCGCCAGCGATGGTGGGCTCGCTGACCCCATCGGCCCCGCATTTCTATCAGAACTACGGACCGGATTTCACGGAACGTTACCAGTGGAAATTTCCGCCAACCACGGGCGCTTATGAAGTTTTGGAAAAGGATATCCTCAAGGGTGTTTCCATCACCCAGACGCGCGTCAAGGACTGGTGGGCGAAGGACAGCAAGTACTACAAATACCGTTTCAATCCCGACCGGATCAAACACGTGGTGGTGCGCGATGAGTCGAAGAGCTTTGAGTTGTTCCGTGCGGGACAGCTCGACATGTTTTACATCACCCGTCCGATGTATTGGTATGAGAAGTCAGAGATGGATCCGGTGTTCAACGGCTACATCGAGCGATATACCTTCTTCAACCAGTATCCCGCGATTCCCTACGGTTTGTATCTGAATGTTGCGAAGCCTTTGTTAGATGATCGCAACATCCGGATCGGCATCCATCATGCGATGAACTGGCAGAAGGTGATCGATGTGATCCATCGGGGGGATTACAAGCGCCTGAACGCATTCAATGAGGGTTATCTGTTATACAGCGATCCGTCGATCCGTGCGCGGCCGTTCTCGGTCAAGCTTGCGCGAAAGGCGTTTGCGGATGCTGGATTCACCGTGGAGGGACGGGATGGCATCCTGATGAATGACAAAGGTGTCCGGCTTTCGGTTTCCCTGTCATACCGATCGAACCCCACGTTTGATCAAATGATGGCGATTCTCAGAGAGGAGGCGAAGGCCTGCGGTTTCGATCTGCGTCTGGATTCCAATGAGTCGACTGTGGATTACCGAAAAATCATGCAGAAACAGCATGAGATGTCGTTTTCCGCATGGGTGATCACTCCACCGGTCCCGGATTATTATCAGTATCTGCATTCGTCCAACGCGCGTGACGAGCGTGGCAATATCAAGCAGCAGACGAACAACGTGTTTTCGTGGGCAAGGGAGGACACGGACATGTTGTGCGAGGCAGCGCGCAATGCTCGCACGGAGGAAGAGCTGCGCGAGTACTGTTTGAAACTCCAGCGGATCATGCATGACGAGGCGATTTTTGTTCCGGGTTACCGGGTGGATTTCCTGCGGGTCGGTTCCTGGCGTTGGTTGAAATGGCCGAACAGCGAGGAGACGCGGTTCTGTCCTCCGGTGGTCTATGAACCGACGGAGGCGCATGTGTTGTGGATCGATGAGAAAGTGAAAAAGGAAACCATGGAAGCGATGCGCAACGGCAAGGTGTTTCCTGAGGTGAACCGGATTTTTGACGATTATCGCGATGGGGTGAAACCCGCGAAGCCACCCGAACCGGCTGTGGAAACCGGCAATACGCCGAGCGTGAATCCCGAACCGCAGGAGGTGGATCATGAGTGAGGAAAATGTGTTGGAAGTGAGCCGGTTGATCACTTCCTTTGAGACGGATCGCGGTTTGTTGCGTGCGGTGGATCAGGTTTCGTTCCGAATTCCGAAAGGCAAAACCGTGGGTATTGTAGGCGAGTCGGGATGCGGCAAGAGCGTGACTGCGATGTCGATTGTGCGCTTGCTGCCGCAACCCTCGGGAAAGATTCTAGGTGGTGAGATTTTGTTCAAAGGCGAGGATTTGCTGCATTGCGGTGAGAAGCGTTTGAGTGAAGTGCGCGGTGGTGAAATCGGTGTGATTTTCCAAGAACCGATGGCAGCCTTGAATCCCGTTCATCGCATCGGAAAGCAGGTGGCCGAGGTGTTTCAGATCCACAAGCAAATGGGCAAAAAGGATGCGTGGGATGCCGCGACAGAAATGCTGCGGTTGCTACGCATTCCCGCTCCCGAAAAACGCATGATGGATTATCCGCACCATTTGTCAGGTGGCATGAGACAGCGGGTGGTGATCGCTTTGGCATTGGCGTGCCGACCCGATCTGGTGATTGCCGACGAGCCCACCACGGCCTTGGATGTGACGGTTCAGGCGCAGATACTGGATCTATTAGAAAGTTTGCAGAGCGAGATGGGCATGTCGTTGATGTTGATCACCCATGATCTTGGAGTGATTGCGGAAACCTGCGATGAAGTGGTCGTGATGTATGCCGGCAGGGTGGTGGAGAGCGCGCCGGTGGAAGAGCTTTTCGCCAACCCGATGCACGCCTACACGAAGGCCCTGTTGCGATCGATCCCGACCTTGGACACACCGCCGAAATCCGTTTTGTATACGATTCCGGGAACGGTCGCTGGCTTGGGTGAACACACGCACGGTTGTCGTTTTTGTCAGCGCCTTGGATTCAATGTTCCGATCAGTCGTGAGCGTCCTCCGTTCAAGGAAGTTTCGCCGGGGCATTGGTTGGAAATTTGTAGGAACTGTTCGGAATCATGAGTGAAGCAGCCATGTTGAAAGTTGAGGATCTGAAGGTTCATTTTCCTGTCAGAAGCGGTTTGTTGTTGCGCCAGACGGGTGCGGTGAAGGCCGTGGACGGCGTGTCTCTTGAACTGGGTGTCGGAGAAACCTTGGGTTTGGTCGGTGAATCCGGCTGCGGCAAATCAACCTTGGGAAAGGCTTTGGTGAGATTGCTGAAACCGACGTCCGGGAGGATTTTGTATGGAGGTCATGATATCACTCAGTTGCGGCAAAGCCAGCTCCGCCCGATGCGGCGTGATTTCCAGATGATCTTTCAGGATCCGGCCGAGTCGTTGGATTCGCGGATGAATGTGCGTTCGATCATTGAGGAGCCTTTTCAGATTCACGGAATGGGAACTCGTGAGGAACGGAAAAAATGGGTGAACGATCTGCTGGATGTGGTCGGTTTGTCCGCGAGTTCGGCAGAGCGTTACTCGTTTGAATTTTCCGGAGGCCAACGCCAGCGAATCGGAATCGCCCGGGCATTGGCTTTGAAGCCGAAGTGGCTGGTGTGCGACGAGCCGGTCTCGGCGCTGGATGTTTCTGTTCAGTCGCAGATCCTGAATTTGTTGGTTGATTTGCAGAAGGAGTTTTCTTTGTCCTATCTTTTCATCGCCCATGATCTCTCGGTGGTGAAACATGTCAGTGATCGGGTCGCGGTGATGTATCTCGGGAAAATCGTCGAGCTTGCGAGTTCGGAGGAAATTTACCGGAATCCGAAACATGCATACACCAAGGCTTTGTTGTCGGCGGTTCCGATCGCGGATCCCAGGGTGAAGCGCCGGAAGATTTTGTTAGATGGTGATGTACCTTCACCGATCGATCCGCCGAAAGGAAGTGCCTTTGGGCACCGGATCAATCATCCGCGATACGAGGAGACGGTCGGGATGGATTTGTCTCTGAGGGAAATCGAGCCGGGTCACTGGGTTGCCGCGGATCCGACCTGTCTGGAACCGGAAGATTGGGAACGGATTTCCTAACTTCCGCTCACTTCACCCCCAGCTCTTTGAATTTACCGCTCAGCGCTTCCGCCCAGATATCATAGGCGGCTGGAGAGAGGTGGAGGAGATCTGGAAGGAGTTCCTTGTTCAGGTTTCCTGCTTCGTCGAGGAACTTCGCATTGATGTCGAGCAAGTGGATGCGCTTCCCGTCGGCGATGGATTTGAGTTGTTCGTTGATCTCGTCGTTGAGTTTGCGTTTCGCATCATCCGCGTTGGCGGAACGCGGGAAGACGGACATCAGAACCACTTGGGTGTTGGGCCATTTCCATGCGAGATCGTCGAGCACGCGTTGGATGCCTTGGGTGGTTTCATCGGCGGGGACCATATTGTGTCCGGTGTTGTTGGTGCCGATGAGGATGACCGCGACTTCCGGGTTGATTCGCTGGATATCACCGTTTTGGAGACGCCAGATGAGGTGTTCGGTGCGATCGCCGGAGTAGCCCCAGTTGAGGGCGCCGAGCGGAGCGAAGTGTTTGTCCCACGCCGCTCTGCCCGTGTCTTCCCATGCTTGGGTGATCGAGTCTCCGAGGAAAACGATTTTCGCTTTCTTGGCTTCATTGCTGTTCGCCTCTTCATTTTTCTTATCCCAGCGCTGCTTCCACCATTTTTCGTTCCAGCGTTGATCAGGGAACGTGGAGGATGTGACTTGGTATTGTTTGCGGAGTTTGGAGTAGAGTTGTTTCATTTCCGTCAGGGTGTCGGCGTATTCGGGTGAGTTCGCGACGTTCTTCAGTTCCTGCGGATCTTTCTGCAGATCGAAGAGCATCCACTCTTTGGTTTTCGGAAAATACATGAGCTTGTGACGGGAATCGCGAACCCCATCGTGGGCAGCGACGTTGTGGGTCCATTCACCGGAGTAGAGGTAGTAGATGGCTTCTCTCCAATCTTCCGGGGATTTACCTTCATTTTTAAGAATCGGCAGCAGGCTCTTGCCCTGCATGTCCGGAGGGATGGAGGCTCCAGCGACGTTGAGAAAAGTGGGTGCGTAGTCGATGTTCTGGATCATCGCTTTGGAGCGCACTCCGGGTTTCACCACACCGGGCCAGCGGATGACGAATGGCATGGCGAGGGATTGCTCGAACATCCAACGTTTGTCATACCAGCCATGTTCACCGAGGTAGAAGCCTTGGTCGGAGGAATAGATGATGATGGTGTTTTCGGAGAGTCCTGATTCGTCGAGATAGTCGAGCATGCGTCCGATGTTCTCGTCTACGGCGCGGATGCAGCGCAGGTAGTTCTTGATGTAGCGTTGGTATTTCCAACGTGTGAGTTCCTCGTCGCTCATTTGGTTGATCCCGTCCTTCAGCGCCTGGTTTTCGAGGCCGTAGGCATCATCGAAGGCTTTGCGTTGTTCGGGGCTCATGCGTTTGAGTTCGGAGCTGGGAAAACCTCCGGGTACGCGTGAATCGTTCGGCTCTCCGGGAATGAGCAGGTCGTTTTCCCACCAGAGATGTTTTTTGATCTCCATGGTTTGTTTGGAAAGGGCTTCGATGCGAT
Source organism: uncultured Prosthecobacter sp. (assembly GCA_965650415.1). Lineage (GTDB taxonomy): Bacteria > Verrucomicrobiota > Verrucomicrobiia > Verrucomicrobiales > Akkermansiaceae > Luteolibacter. The sequence continues at coordinate 9,123 of CBFGOP010000030.1, forward strand.
TGGAATAGTCATCGAAGAGGGTTGCAGGCTCTGGGATCTGGATGTCATCAAACAGGTTCATGTGGCGTTCGGCGGGCACCCATGAGCGGTGGGGTGCTTTGTGTTGTGACATGAGGATGAATGGCTTGGATTTGTCTTTGCGGTTTTTCAGCCATTCAATCGATTTGTCGGTCACGATATCGGTGACGTAACCGTCAAAGCGTTTTGTTGAGCCATCCATCTGGATGAAATCCGGGTTGTAGTAATGTCCTTGGTCGGGGAGAATTTCCCAGTGATCAAAACCGATGGGGTTTGAGATCAGGTGCCATTTTCCGATGATCGCCGTTTCGTAACCGGCTTTCTGGAGCATTTTGGAAAAGGTCGGCTGGTTGCCATCGAAGCGGGAGAAGTTGTTGTCGATGAAGCCGTTGAGATGGGAGTGTTTGCCGCTGAGTATGGAGGCTCTGGAGGGACCGCAAATCGAGTTTCCGCAGAACGAACGCTCGAAGAGCATGCCTTCGTTGGCGATGCGGTCGATGTTCTTGGTCGGTGAAATTTGATCGAAGCGGTCGCCATAAGCCGAAATCGCCTCCAGAGCGTGATCGTCCGAGAAAATGAAGAGGATGTTCGGGCGCTCGGCGGCGGTCAGGATGCTACAGGCAAGAAGAAGATTGAGGCTGAAAAAGGCTTTCATGACGGGAGTAAAGTTCGGTCAAGACACTGTCTCGACAAGGATAAAACATACGTTACCATACTCGTATCCTTACAAAGCCATTTCAGCCATGTTCAATCCCGCTTTCCACGATCTTCTCAAGCCTCAGTGGCTGGAGGCGTTGATGGAATTGAAGGTTTCCGGCGGAATGGCTGTGACTGAATTGGCGAAAAAGCTGGGATCCAGCTACATGACGGTGAAGCAGCATTGTGAGGACCTGAGCAAGCGCGGCTACCTGGTCAGAATCCGTGTGCCACGCACGGAAATCGGCAGGCCTGAGATCTTCTACCGGCTCTCGGACAAAGCGGAGCAGATGTTTCCGGATATTCCGTCAAGTTTCTCGATCGATATGCTGGAGCATGCGCGACAGTTGTTCGGCGACACAGCTCCTGAAAAACTGCTTTTCCAATATTTCCAGGATCGCGAGGAATATTGGAAAACACGGATCAAACAAAGCGCGACCCTTTTGAATCGCGCGGACGCGTTTGCGAAGCTGAGGGAAAAAGAGGGATTGTTCATGAAATGCCTCCACGATGAGACAGCAGGTCAGGTTTTGTTACGGGAGTTTCATCATCCCTTGCACCAGGTTTTTGATAAATTTCCTCGGGCCATCCTGATGGAACAGAAAGCCATGGAAGTGGCATTGGGAGCGCGAATCTCACGGGTTCATGGGGAGTTGCTTGGCGGTACCGTGCCGCATGTGGATTACGTCTTGAGCTAAAAAGTTGGTGGAGCAAAAAATTTCCTCGAATCAAATTCGGGGTGCTGAGGTCTAAGTCGGCGTAACCCAATCATCGACTGATGAAAAACCAATTCGTGACCGCCATGGCTCTACTGGCCTTGGTTTCCTGTGAGAAACCGAACCAAGAGGTTGAATCCAAACTCAAAAAGCTCGAACAGACCGCGGCGGAGGCGTTGGAGCGACAGCAGCAGTTGGAACTGGAACTGACGCAGCAGAAGCTGATGGCCGAGCGGGATGCGATCGAGCGCGAGCGGGCCATGTTGGAGTTGGAAAGGTTGAACCGTGAGGATGAGGCGCTCGCGGTGCAGGAGCAAAAGCAGAGAGAGTTGATGGCGCGGGAGTCGAAGTTGCTCGATCTGGAGAAAAACTTCGATGAGAGAAACAGCCAGCTCAAAGGTTTGGAGAGTCAGTTGAGCGAGAAGGAGTTGGAGCTTGCTGGACGCGAACCTCTCGGTTCACTGCCTCTGGATGAAAGCCAGACCACAAACCTCCGCGTTGGCGATTTCCGGCATTTTTATGAATCTCTCGGCAGCTATGGATCATGGTTTCATACCAGCGATTACGGTTATGTGTATCAGCCAGTGGTGGTCAGAGAAAGATCGTGGCGACCGTATACCCGAGGCCGTTGGGTGTTTACCAACCACGGATGGACGTGGTTTTCGAGCGAGCCTTTTGGTTGGGCTTGTTATCACTATGGCCGCTGGGCTTTGCTCAAAAACATCGGTTGGGTGTGGATTCCCGGAAATCAATGGGCACCTGCGTGGGTGACCTGGCGCGAAAGCCCGGGATACATCGGCTGGGCTCCTCTGCCTCCGGAAACCTTGGCCTGGAGCACACACTCGTGGAATGGATCGGTTGACACGATGTTTTCGATCAGCACCAGTTGGTATTCGTTTGTCTCCTACCGTCATTTTGGAAGTTATGCACAGACCCATTGCCTGCCGATTTCGCAAAATACGTTGATCTATCAGCACACCACCAACATCACCCACTATCACACCCATAGAGAGCGCATCTTTGTCGGTGGTCCGAGTTATCGAACGGTTTGCGAGCGGATCGGTCGCCGTATTCCCATCCATCGATTGCGAATGGATGGTGCAACGGATTGGAGAAAACGAGGAACCGCGCTATCCTCAAAAATCGAAAATCAGGAATTCGTCGCTGTCGTGCCGAGTACGGGTTCGGATTCGAGCCAATCCTTAAAGCCCACACGCATCGGCCGTGATTTGGGTGAAGTGAAAGTTGATCGGGTTCAGGAATTGCCCAAGGAGGTTCGCGAAGAATTTTCCCAACGCAGACAAAAAAAGGAAAATGGCACGAGAGCCGATGTGAATTCTGATAGAGATCGTGAAAAAAGATCGAATCGAACCGAGCCTTCGGAATCCAAAAAATCGCTCGTCGAAATCCCCGGACAGAAGATCGAAGAGATTCCCGAAGTCGTGGTTCCAAATCAAAAAGAGAATATTGTGCCGGAAATACGCAGGCGACCCGTGTTGACCGACGAGAGAAAAATCCGACCCGAAAAACCCAACAGAAATCTCACGACCCGTCAGAACCGCGAGATTGAGCGGACCTTTCCAACTGTGCCACAGGTGGAGAGCGTGGAATCGGCAGCGGTTAAAAACGAAGATCTGCCACCGGGGGTTTCCAGATCCAATTCGGATGTGGCGCCATCAGAACAGAAAATCTTACCACTCAATCAAGATATCAAAACTCCTGATCCAGGTGTTAAAACCGAAATTTTGTTAGATCAGCCTGATGAAATCAAACCGCAAGTGGAAGAGAAAGATTCATCGCCCCGGGTGAAAGCCGATGACTCAGCGAACCAAGAGGCCTTGCTCTCGAAGCGGCGTGAAGAGGAAGAGAGAATTCGCGCACAAGAGAAGCTGCAGCATGATAAAATTCAGCGGGATCAAATCGCAAAACGGGAGGAACAGGAGTCGATCCTGCGTGAGAGAGAAGAACGTGAATCAGCAAGGAGTCAGCAGATGCAGGCGGATCGTCAGCATGTGGAATTGCAGAGTCAAGAACAGGAGCGCGCATTGATCCAGCAAGAGGCGATGAAGAAACAGCAGGAAGAGCAAATCCGTGAGGAAGAAAATCGAAGACAACGGGAGGAAGCGGATAGGCAGCAGGAACAGCGGGCACGTCAGCAAGAAGAACTGAGAAGACAGCAACAGGAAGAAGCTCTACGTCAGCAAGAAGAGGCGATAAGACAAAAGCAGGAGCAGATCCGTCAACAGCAGGAAGCACAGCGCCAGGAGGAGGAAGCGAGAAGACAACAGCAAGAGCAGATCGAGCGTGCCCGTCAGCAACAGGAAGAGGCACAACGCCAACAAGAGGAGGCCAGAAGGCAGCAACAGGAACAAATGGAGCGTGCCCGTCAGCAAGAGGAAGAAGCGCAACGCCAACAAGAGGAGGCCAGAAGACAACAACAGGAACAAATGGAGCGCGCCCGTCAGCAACAGGAAGAAGCGCAGCGTCAGCAAGAGGAGACCAGAAGGCAGCAGCAGGAACAAATGGAACGTGTGCGCCAGCAGCAACCCGAACCCTCAGGCCTGTAGTGATCTGCGGCGACGGAAGACAATAACGAACGCGCCCAGACCTCCCATTAGCGCAACACTTGGTTCCGGAATCACCTGAACGTAAATATCGCCTGTGGTTCCGCCCAGGGAATAACCACCCATGTGAAAGGTTGCAGTGCGACCGCCGCTGAGGTTGGAATACGTCAAACCTGCTGTGATCTGGCCGTTGATATCCACGGTAAGTCCGCTCCATGTGTTGGCGTTGTTGGTGCTGGTATCGAACAGTTTGTAGAAACCCGCCTGACCCGTGCCCATGAAGTTGATGTTGTTGTTGTTGAAATCGAAATCGCCTGAGGATGCTCCAACGATTGCGAGCATATCGCTCACACCCACATTACTCATATTCAGACCAGAGGTTCCCAAATGAAATTCGAAACTCGCTCCCGAGCTCATGCTCAGCTCGCTTGTCGTTGAGGAAAGGTTGATTGTGAGAGTTCCGGGCGTTGTTCCGTTGCCGGGGGCGATCTTACCGCTGATATCCAGATTTGCGTTGCTCTGCATCACAATCGTTCCCGCCCCTCCTACCGTGGCTCCCGAACTCACACTGAAATTGTTACTAAATGACAAAGTCCCTTCGCTGACTGTGGTGTTACCCGTATAAGTATTTGAGCCTGTCAGGTTAAGTTGTTGTGAACCGGTTTTGGTGATTCCTCCCGAGCCACTGATGGCACCGCTGATGGTCATATTTCCCGCGGAGGTCGCAAAAATATGATCTCCCGCCGAGAGACCCAGAGCCATGCCGATGGTTTGAAGGCTGGTGCTGTTGTTTGTCACGTTACCAGTGAGGGTAATTGCGTTTCCTCCCATGATAAAGGGACCAGCAGTGCTATCAAAAGTGAGGTTTACGATGGAAAGGTTGGAGATGTTGTTGGTATTCGAAAGTCTAGTCGAGTTTTGGAAAAGCAAGGAATCACCATTGGTTGGAGGCGTATCGCCAGTCCAGTTTCTATGTCCTTCGTTTCCACCCTTACCGGGGCCGCTCCAGTTACCCAGGCTATTCGCACCACCATCCCAAGTGATGGTTGCTCCCCACACCGAGGTGGACATGAAATGGACGAAAACCACACCAGCTACGACGTATTTCAGACGCCTGATATGTATACCTCCCGCTTTCACTTCGAGAGAATGATTCCACAATCACTTACGTCCAACCACAGCCCTTAGGGGATATGCCCTAAGGGGAAGGTCTTGGCGAAATCAGATCGATGGATCAAAACCGGCTTCGATCCAGAATTTGGTCAACTCCGCCACAGAAGGCATTCCGAGTTTTGTGGTGATGGAGGTTCTGTGTAGCTTGACGGTGCGTTCATGGATACCCAGTTGATCCGCAATCTGCTTGTTGAGTTTTCCTTTCACCACTTCTCCAAGAACCTCACGTTCGCGTTCCGTCAGCAGCCCGAGCTTGTTTTGAATTTCATCAGCGCGTTTTTTTGCAGCGCGTTCTTCCTCGTTGCGTTCGATAGCCCGATTCACGGCGGATATGATATTCTCATTCGGAGCCTCTTTGGTAAGGAAATCTTCGGCTCCGTGCTTGATCGCTTCGACCGAGGCGGGAATATTTCCGCTGCCGGTCAGAAATACAATGGGCAGCGAGCTGGGATGTTGTCTGAGAGTGTTTTGCAATTTCAGGCCATCCATTTCAGGCATTTGCAAATCCGCGAGGATGCAGCCTTTTGCCTCGGCACTCAGATCGGACAACAATTCCGCAGCAGAAAGATAGGATTCCACCAGAAAGCCGGAACGGCGGAGAAATTGGGAGATGACATCCAAGAAGAACTTGTCGTCATCAACAACATAGACTGTGGAAGCAAGCACAAAGCTCACATACCCCCTCTTTGAAAAAGGTAAAGCAAAAGATCTTACCCTGACTCAGGGGATTCTCTCGGCCAGCCGGTTCTGTATGCGTTGAATCAATCTTTCCAGAGCCGGCATTTCCACCCTGTGCTTTTTTGCCTGATCCAGAGGCTCCTGCCAAATGGCCCTGAGTTCGATTTCCCGGCCTTCGACGAAATCAATCATGGTTGACGGGCGATAGGGCCCCATCGGACGTGTGCGCTCGATGTGGGTCTCGATCAGCTTGGGATCGAGCTCAATTCCCGAGGCTTTGGCTGCGGCTACAATTTCAATCATCAGGGTTCGGATTTCGATTTCGATCTCCGGATTGGCAAGCAAGACATCCGTGGTGACACCACCCTCGGCCACAGACAAACCGTTGAAAGGAATATTCCAGATCAGCTTTTCCCATTGGGCTTTGGCGAGATTATCGATGGCAGTGGCTGGGATCTTCGCGGATTTGAAATGTTCCGCCATCTTGATGGCGCGACCCGGTATAGAACCATTGAACTCACCAATCAGGAGCCGACCCCCAGCCGTGTGGGAAATATGCCCGGCAGTAATCCGATTGATGCAGACAAAACACAAGCCACCACAGACCCGATCCGCACCGACAATTTCCGCAATCGCTTCACAATTCCCCAAGCCGTTTTGCAGGGTAAGCACTTGTGTGGTTTCGTGCATCAGTGGTGGCAGGAGTTCGATCAATACCTGATTAGCTGTCGATTTCAGTGAGACGATCACCAGATCTACTGGGCCAATGTCGCGGGTGGTTTTGAATACACACGGATTTTTCAAATGAAAATCTCCAGCGATGCTTTGGGCAGTCAGGCCATGTTGTTTGAGATGATCGAAATCCGACCTGGCCAGAAACCTGACATCGAATCCTGTCTGTGCAAGACGGCCTCCGTGATACAAGCCGATTGCACCGGAGCCGATGATCGCGACACTTTTGAAATCCCAGGACATTATCGGATGTGATCTAACAGAAAAATCACGCCAAGCCGGTTGCTGGGCGCGGAGGAACGGGTGTATTTGCGTTTTTCTTCGGCAAGCACAGCAAGGCCTCGCTGATGAGGAAAAACAGCATGGCCAGCAGAAACAGACGCCAGACATTGGTGGAGAGCGATGGATCCTGGTTTTGTCCGGCCTGATCTAACAGTCTGTAATCCGTTCCCTCGAACATGGCATCGAGATTTTCCTTGGTGGTGATCTCAGGATCATCTTCGGAAACCGGGCGGTTGATGGCTGTGGTGCGATTGTTGACGGTGAAGATACCGGCTGCGTGATCGTGGTTTTCTTTTGAGTAATCGTCCAACCGCGTACGGACTTCACCGGGGATCGGGTTCAGAATCTCGGAACCCACTTCCGTGAGGAAAGAGGCGTCGAACCGTTCGGCTCCCAGCGCGAGTATGCGTTGGATGAAAGGGAGCAACACATCCGCATCACCGAGATTGGACCATGTGTAATCGGGTGTGCTGCCGATGGTCCAAAGCGTGCCTTGATCGACGATTTTCCGGGTGATGAAAGGTTCACCGTCTTCCCATTTCGCGAGCACGGTTGCATCGCTTTTGGGAATGGCTCGCTTGATGGCTCGGAGGCGCTCTACGGGGATGGGTGTTCCATCGACACCATCACGCAGCGGACCATCGCTACGGTTCCAATCCTGCACGATGTAAAATTTACCCGGCTCCGCGGCGGTCACGACATCCCATTGGGTTCCGAGAAAGACATCGGGTGAGGTTTCCGATGTCGGAACCAGCACGGCTTGGCCACCCGATGAGATAAAGTTTTGCAGGGTCTTGGCATTTTCTCCGGCGGGAAGGGGTGCCGCCCAGATGATCAGGGAAACGTCCGCAGTGGGTGACGCCGAGAAAATGGAAGGATCCATTCTCGTTACCGATTGCCTGTCGAAATTCGGCGGAGCCGCTGAGAGTGCGAGGTAGTTTGCAGCCTCTCCGGCTTGGCTCACGAGAATTGATTTCAGAGGGCGTGCCGGTCCGTATGCAAGGAAGGCAGAGTTGTCGCGGGTGTTGCCATCGGAAGGAATCGAGATCCAGCCATGGCCGCTTTCATCGGATGCCTTGATGGGGATTCGTTTCTGGAAACGCAGGGATTGGCCGGCAAGGGTCATGAGATCGGTTTGGGATGCACCGTTGATCTGGGTGGTGACCGGAAGACTGATGGTACCGCGGCTATCCTTACTACGTGTCATTTCCAGATCCAGCAAGAGAGCATCGCTGTTGCGGCGGGTTCCCAGGAGACGAAGGGAGATGTTGGTAGCGGTTTCTCCACTGATCGAAAGGATGCGAATCCCGGGTTTCTGGGGAAGAGACTCGATGTTTGCGCGCACGGCGGCCCAGCGTTCGTCATCGGGTCGCCAGTTGGAGCGCTGCATGTCGGAAGCGATCCAGATTTCGGTATTTTCGGTGGATGAAGCGAGCACCTCAGCGGCTGTTGTCATCAGTGTTGGGAAATTCGCGGCGGAATCGGTCGCAGCGGTTGCGGCAATTTCAGTCAGCACATCGGGGGAATCGATTTCCAACGGCTTTCCTGACGCGCTGTCGATCACGATCAGGCGTGGATTGCCCATGTCCGCCATGGCATCACGGACTTTTTTGAGCACCACTTCGCGTTTGGTGTCTTCGCCATCGCCCGAGCGGATTTCCATCGATGCGCTGCGATCGAGAATCAGAATTACGGTATCTATCGTACCTGCGCCCCAACCCAACAAACCGGATACAACGGGCCGCGCCGCGGCGAAGGCCAAGGCAGCGATGCCGAGCGCGCGGCAGGTCAGGATCAGAATGTGGCGGAGTTTCTTTTTACCACGAGATTCGCGGGTGGCCTTGAGCAGGAACTGCATCGCCGCCCATTGGACTGTTTTGTGACGGCGCTTGTTCAGCAAATGAATGATCACCGGCACACTTGCGGCGGCCACGAACCAGAGCAGAAGTGGAGAGAAAAAAGTCATGGTCCTCAATGCTTCGCCTTTGGCAATCTGGCGGTAAGAAACTCGCGCAGCAGCGGTTCAAGTGGTGTGTCGGTGGTGACAAGCTGGTAGTCGGCATTCACGTCGTGGGCTTTGTCGCGAACGTTTTTCAAAAACTCATTCAGAGCGCTGTGGTATTCATCGGCGATGAGATTGGGTTCGACGACGAGCGCGGTGTTGTCCTCGAGATCGACAAAGCGATGGGGGCGATCGAATTCAAAACCGATTTCCTGAGGATCCATGAGGTGGAAAAGAGAGATGTCGTGTTTACGATAGCGGAGGTGTTGCAGTGCGTCGGCGAGTTCCGAGGTGTCGGTGAAGAAATCCGAGAGAATCACGATGAAAGCGCGCTGGCCGATTTTTTCCGCGATGGTGTGGAGGGCGGGAATCAAACCGGTTTCGCCTGCGGGTTCGACTTTTTCGATCGTGGAAAAGAACCGTTCGAGGTGAGCGGCGCGGCGTGAGGGCGGGACTTCGAAATGAAGTTTGTCGGTGCAGATGGAAAGTCCGGCCGCGTCTCCTTGATTGACCAAGAGATAGGCGAGCGATGCGGCGATGCGGCGGGCGTATTGAATTTTGGATTCCAGCCCGGGGCTGTGGAAATTCATGGAGCCTGAAGCGTCGATCACGAAGTAAGCACGGAGGTTGGTGTCTGCTTCGAATTCCTTGATGTAGAAACGGTCGGAACGCGCGAAGGCTTTCCAATCCAGGCGGCGCGTGTCATCACCCGGGACGTATTTTCGATACTCGGCAAACTCGACCGAAGAGCCGCGGTGAGGGGAACGATGTTTTCCCGCAACGTTGCCCATCATCGGCACACGCGACTCGATCGGCAGAGAGCCGAGGCGGGAAAGGAGGTCGTTGTCGATGAAGGAGTGCATGATTTCACTTGTCCTTCATTTCCGCGATGAGTCTTTGAACGATTTTCTTTGAAGTCATGCCTTGGGATTCGGCGGCGAAATTGGTGATCACGCGGTGGTTCAAAACGGCGGGAGCGACGGCTTCGATATCCTCGATGGAGGCCATGTAATTTCCGCGGAGTGCTGCTCGGGATTTTGCGCCCAAAATGAGATATTGCACAGCACGCGGGCCCGCGCCCCAGCCGACGGTGTCCTTGATCCATTGCGGAGACTCTGGTTGGCCGGGGCGGGTTTGGCGGACGATCTCGACGGCATAGTCGTAAAGATGATCCGGAACCGGAACCCGTCGAACGAGTTGCTGGAAGGCGATGATTTTCTCACCGTCGATGAGCTTGGAGAGCGCTTGCTTGGCGGCACCCGTGGTTTCGCGAGCGATACGTTTTTCCTCTTCAGCCGATGGATATTCCACTTCGATGAGAAACATGAAACGGTCGAGCTGCGCTTCCGGAAGCGGGTAAGTGCCCTCTTGCTCGATCGGGTTTTGGGTGGCGAGCACGAAGAAAGGCGGCTTCAAATTGTAGGTTTTTCCGAGAACCGTGACTTTATTTTCCTGCATCGCCTCCAGCATGGCGGATTGGGTTTTCGCAGGGGCGCGGTTGATTTCGTCCGCCAGCAGGAGATTGGCAAACACGGGGCCTTGGACGAACTCGAATTCGCGTTTGCCGCCGGTGGTTTCCTGAATGATGTCGGTGCCGGTAATGTCTGCGGGCATCAGGTCCGGCGTGAATTGGATGCGATTGAAGGACAGGTTGAAGGTCTCGGCGACAGAGGAGACGAGCAGGGTTTTCGCAAGCCCCGGAACCCCCATCAGCAGGGCGTGACCTCGGGCAAACAGGGCGATCGCAAGTTTTTCGATCACATCGTCCTGCCCGATGATGATTTTTGAGAGCTCCAAACGGAAAGCTTTGTAGGTTTTACCCAATTCATCGATCGCAGCGACGTCGTCCGGAGGAAGTTGATGGGTGGAAGGTTCCAAAATGAGTTCTTTGGCCGGTTCGACGGCGGTTTCTGCTTGGGTGTCCATGAGTATTGATGCTCGTGTGAAGCTAGTAGTGGGCGGTTTAATGTCGAGAAGGATACGGTAATACATAAAAAACAGGTCGCAAAATTGGCAAATTTATAAAAATTCTCACCGTTTCGCGGATTTTTTCTATTTACGGCTTGCCAGAGGGTTCAACTCTGGTAAACCACGCGCCCCGCGGCGCTTTCGGTATGGACCGGAATGTCGCGAAAATTCACGCGAAAATCTTCACACCATGGCACGCATTTTAGGTATCGAAATCCCCAACGAGAAGCGCATCGAAGCTTCTCTTACTTACATGTTTGGAATTGGACGCCCTTTGGCGAGCCGCATTCTGGATCACGCCGGCATTGATCCGGATATCCGCACCGGTCAGCTCAGCGAAGACCAACTGGTGAAAATCGCTCAAGTCATCCAAGCCGAGCAGATCATGGTCGAAGGCGATCTTCGTCGTGAGCGCCAGGTGCAGCTGAAGCGGTTGACCTCGATCAACTGCTATCGCGGCATCCGTCACAAACGTGGTTTGCCCGTCCGTGGTCAGCGCACCCGCACCAATGCCCGCACCCGCAAAGGCAAGAAGAAGACCGTGGGCGTGAAGAAGTAATCCGCTGAGATTGCCATCCCTTTACCGGAAGTAAGACTTCCACAGAAATCGTTTATGTCAGAAGAAAACAACAACCAAGAAGCTGAAGAAGTAGCGGGTTCCGCTGCCGAGGCTAAACCAGCAACCCCGGCTGCCGCTCCTGCGAAGTCGGAACCAAGCGTAGAGACTCCTGCCGCGACGGCAGAGGTTTCTAAGAAAGAGCAAAAGAAAGATATCTTTGCTGAAATCGGCGGTGGAGAAGAAGAAATCAAAATCCACAAAGCCAAAGGCTCGAAGAACATTTCCCGCGGCGTCGTTCACGTGACCGCGACGTTCAACAATACGCTTGTCAGCGTGACAGACCAGAGTGGCAACGCGATCGGTTGGTCCAGCGCTGGTAAAATGGGTTTCAAAGGTTCTCGCAAAAGCACCGCTTACGCTGCACAGGTTGTTTCACAAGATGCCTGCCGCCAAGCAATGGGTCACGGCTTGAAAGAAGTCGACGTTCGCGTCAAAGGTCCGGGTTCTGGTCGTGAGTCCGCGGTTCGTGCGGTCCAAGGTCTTGGTCTGGAAATCCTTTCCATCCGCGATGTCACCCCGATCCCTCATAACGGTTGCCGCCCGAAGAAAGCGCGTCGCGTTTAATCCCTAACTTTTAAACACTTAACTTTCTAAGAATATGGCACGTTACACTGGTCCTCGCACCAAAATCTCCCGCCGCTTCGGCGTTTCCCTTTTCGGCCCATCCAAGTCTCTGGAGCGCCGCAATTTCCCACCAGGTCAGCACGGTGTTCGTGCAGGTCGTAAGAAGAAATCCGAGTATGCAGTCGCGCTTGGTGAGAAGCAGAAGCTTCGTTTCCAATACGGCGTTCTCGAAAAACAATTCCGCTCCTATTATCAGGAGGCAGCTCGCCGTCGCGGTATCACAGGCACCGTGATGCTTCAGTTGCTTGAAAGCCGTCTCGATAATATCTGCTACCGCGCAGGTTTCGGCAATTCCCGCCAAGCCGCCCGTCAGATGGTCAACCACGGCCACGTTCTTGTGAACGGCCGTTGCGTTGATATCCCGAGCTATCAAGTGAAGCCGGGTGATGTGATCAAAGTTGGCGCCAAGCCATCTTCACAACAACTCGCTCTTCGCATGCTCGATCTGACCCAAGCGGTTCCATCCGTGGATTGGCTCGAAGTGGATCGCGAAAACATGGTTGCGACCATGTCCCGCGTTCCTGAGCGTTCGGAAATCGATCCGCTCGTCAACGAGCAGCTCATCGTCGAGCTCTACT
>CBFGOP010000031.1:0-21594 GCA_965650415.1 uncultured Prosthecobacter sp.
AAAAATCCCGAAGACAATGCCATCACTGTGGTTTCGGGTGGTGCTGGTGAGGGCAAATCCACCACCCTTGTCAATTTGGCGTATATCTGTGCCCAGGGAGGCTATACCACATTGATGATTGATGCTGACCTGCGCCGTCCAAGATTGCACACGTTTTTCGATATCAATAACTCGGTTGGTTTGACCAACTACCTCACCACAGAGTTGATGCTGGAGGATGTGATTCTTCAGTGCCCGGTCGATAATCTTTATTTCATGCCTTCGGGCATATTGCCTGCAGACGCAGCCGGTATTTTGAACTCCAGGAGGATGTCAGAACTGATTCAGGATGTGAAACAGCGGTTCGATCTCGTTTTGATCGACAGTCCACCAATTCTTGGCGTGAGCGACGCTTCTGTTTTAGCCAGTGAGGTGGATCTCACCATGATTGTTGTACAACATCGCAAGCTTCCACGCAACATGCTGATGCGGGTCAAACAAGCTGTTGAAAATGTGGGAGGTCACGTGATTGGAGTCGTGTTGAACAACGTGGATATCCGTAGCGACAGTCAGTATCAGTACTACACAAGCTATTACACGTATTACGCGCCATCGCCTTCACAGATCGCACCTACTGCTGCCAAGAGCAATGCTTCCGGTCAGACGGTTGCTTCATCTTTCCCGACTGGAGATTCGGACTTGTATTGATCCCGATCACTCATACATTTCATATTAGAGAAATCTCAACCTCAACGTCCCCATGAATACAAAATATTTGCTGGCTACACTTTTCGTGTTCTGCAGTGTCATCTCGTCATTGTTTTCACAGATTGAATCAGGAACATCCGTTCAAATCACGATCATGGGAGTTCCCGTTGAAGAAAAAGGCAAGATTGATGCTTTGTATCCTGTTTTCAGCAATGGAACCATCAACCTGCCTTATATCGGCATTATTCGTGCTGCAGGCATGCAGCCTGAAACCCTGGCAGCAGCTATTCAAAGGGAATATCGGAATGCTGAAATTTACACCAACCCGACCATCCAGGTTATTTCAACAGCGGAAGGTGCTGGCGTTAGAGAACAACTGGTTCACGTTGGAGGCGAGGTGAGGCGGCCTGGCCCAATCAAGTTCAACAATAACCTGACTCTTTATCAGGCTGTCCAAGCGGCTGGCGGTGAGTCTGAATTTGGAAGCGTCCGTCGTGTGATTCTTTATCGCTCCGGAAAATCGCAAACCTTGGATTTGCGAGAAGCAAAAAACAAGTCGATTACGCTCCAGCCTGAGGACACCATCGAGGTTCCGGCCAAAGATATTTTCGGACGTTGAGAGCATCAAATGCCGAAAAGATGTTAAAGCTTGTCATTACGGTTTGCTTCTTCATCTGTTCGACTTTTTCATTTTCCGAGGAAATTTCTGCGAACAACCTCCTCAAGCTACTGGCTTCGGAGAAATTTAAGGAGCGTGAGTCTGCTCAAGCCGAGTTATGCAAATATGCTGAAAAAAACGGTGTTGGCTTGATTTATCATGCTTATCTGAATTCGGAGGATCCTGAAGTTCGCAAGCGGTGCTATCAAATTCTCAGGTCTCAGAGCGACAAAGATTATCTGAAGGACGGGCAAGGATATTTGGGAGTCCAGATGAGGGAAGAAATTATCCTCCTTGAAGGTGATGAGCGACCCAGGGTGTGCATACGAATTATTATGGTGGTATCATCTGGCCCTGCAGACAAATCCGGCATCAAGCTGGGAGACTTGATTGTCTCCATCAACCAAGAAAAGTGGTATGAGCCGAATCTGATGGATTCACTCATCAAGAAGATTTCTGAAATGAAGCCCATGCAAACACTCCAGATGCGCATTCAAAGAACGGGAGAGGCGAAACTACTGGATATGCCGGTGACTCTGGGCAAACGTCCTGTGGAGGATTTGAGAATGATTCATCCGGACTCGGTCGTCGAACTCGAGGAAAACGCCAGGCAAAAGCACTTTGAAGAATGGCTGAAAGTGCAGCAAATCGGATCAAAGTGATCGATGGATTTTCAGCCTGTCGTTCGGAGGCCTGATGCGATCGCGTTGATGGAGAGGAGGAGTTTCGGCAAAAGCGCATCAGCTGCAGTCTGGTTTCCTGCTTGAATCAGAGATCGCCACTCATTGAGCAGGGTGATTTGTTGCTGGTGCAGCACCTTCAGTGGCGCTTCCCGGATCTCCAGGGTTTTGGCCATACGTGGTCTACGCTCATCCATGGATCCGTCAAATAGTTCGATCAGCAACTTCTGGGTTAGCTCGAATTCATCCGTGATCATTCTGATGAAAAGCGAGCGGACTTTCTGATCGCGAACCAATCCTGCATAGTCATGCATCAGTTCGAGGTTTGCGGAAGCCAGGTTTGTTTCCACGTTGGTGAGAACGTAGGAAAGAAATGTCGAATGTTTGAGCGCGTTCTTGAGGTCGATGAAATCCTTTTCGGATTTGGATTTCAAATCCGCGAGAGCACTCCCGACGCCAAACCAACCCGGCAGATAATAACGGGCTTGGGTCCATGAAAACACCCAAGGAATCGCACGCAGATCCGAGATGGAGTGGGATTTCTTACCGGTCCTTCTCGCCGGTCTCGAACCGATCCGCGCGTTTTCCAGAGCATCGATGGGAGTGGCTTGACGGTAAAAGTCAATAAATCCGTCTGTGTGAAGAAGCGCTTGGTAGGCCTTTTGTGATGAGGCGGAAAGGGTGGTGAGAAACCGATCGGCGGGGTCTTGCGACTCCGGCAAGTGTTTGTGTTTGGCGGTGTTGATTGCGGCTCCGGCGAGCAGGAGCTCCAGATTGTATGTTGCATTGGCGAGGTTCGCGTATTTCTGGGCTATGGTCTCGCCCTGTTCGGTCATACGGAAGCTGCCTGACATGGCACCGTGGGGGAGGGCTGCCATGAACCAATGGGTCGGGCCCGCACCACGGGAAATTGTGCCACCGCGACCGTGGAAGAAACAGAGTTTGATTCCATGGGCTTGGCCGACTTCGGTGAGTTCGGATTGTGCGTGATGCAGCGCGACCTGTGCTGCCAGAATTCCACAGTCTTTGTTAGAATCTGAATAGCCGAGCATGATCTGCTGTTGAGGTTGTGGCATCGCCTGAAGGGAGCGTTTGGTCAGGGGATGATCCAGGAATGCGTTGAGGATACCTGAAGAGTTCTCAAGATCGTCCATGGTTTCGAACAATGGAACCACTTCAAGAGGGCAAACCATTCCGGCATCAGAATGGTTCATCAGGCCGGCTTCGCGGGCAAGAAGGTAAACGGAAAGCAAATCCGAAAGCTTACGCGTCATAGAGATGATCAATGAGCCGAGACCTTGCTTACCCCATTGGTTCATGTGTCGGACCAAAACCCGGTAGGTATCCAGAACGTTGTCGGCATATTCCCCAATTCTTGATCCGTCATGTAGGAATGGACGGGTTGACTGGAGTTCTGAATTGAGAAAATCAAGCCGTTGGGATTCCGGCCAGTTGGCAAAATTTTTCCCGTCTTCGATACCTGCCGCACTTAGGATTTCAGCGATAGCGTGATCGTGAAATTCCGAATTCTGCCGAACATCCAGTTTTGCGAGATGGAATCCAAACATCTCGATTTTATGTCTGACCGGACGGATGGCTTGTTCCTCTAGAAGTCGGCAACCCGCTCCCGATAGGGTTTTCGAAATGATTTCAAGATCCGCAATCAGTTGATCGGGAGTCGCGTATCCGGCAGCACCGTTGATCTGCTCGCGAAGCCGGAGTGACATCAGATTGGTCAATTGGCGCCAGGGTTCCTCCGATTGGTGGTCGAGGATTTCCTTCACTGCCCGTTCATTGCGGATTACGAAACTTAACTCGTCGATTCGATCCTGCAGTTCCTCCGGAACATCGACCAATTGGCGGGAAATGGTGAGTTGTGTGGCAAGGTGTTGCAGTTCTTTTTCCAAGAGTTGGAATGCGGCGATCCGGAGTTCGGACAAGCTGAGTTCGGTGACTGCGGGAGTTACAAGCGGATGACCGTCACGATCGCCACCGATCCATGAACCGAAAGTTAGGCGAGGAATATTTCCGGCAGAGCGAAGGAGTTCGAGAGGGAGACCAGCTTCGCGCCAGGCTTCCGTGAAATGCAGATCGAGACGGTTTATGGCTGCGGGAAACAGGTCGCGCAGATAATGGATGGCATTGCGGAGTTCGGAAGTTATATCCGGTCGTACCGTATGAATTTCAGCAGTCAGCCAGAGCGTTTCCAAAGTGGTGACCACACGCTCGCGAATCCTGCGTTTTTCGCGGGCTGTGTATTTGGGGTATTCATTGCGCACCATTTCCTCGTAAATAGCCCGTTGGCGGGAACGTACTGACTCGCGTTTGGCTTCGGTGGGATGTGCGGTGAGGACGGGTTCGACGTGTACTTCCTTGAGGACATCGAGAATTTTTTCCGCATTGAGTCCGAGATGGGTAAGATCTCGCAGGGCTTGCGGCCAGAGGCCACGGATCGAATCCGCACCCAGGGCTTTTTCCCGTTCACGGCGGATTTCAGCTGCGACCCTTTCCTCGATCATGTTGAGGAGTTGGAAACCGATGGAATAGAGTTTGGGAAGCGATTCGGGAAGTTCCGCGTCCACATCCGCTTGGTCTCCGGACCACGGCATGTGAGCGAGCAATTCGGTTTCTCCTGCGCTGGCGAGGGCGTCTTTCAGACAGCCGAGAAGGTAATTCAAGCGTTCATCGATGAGGTCGAAGCCTGCGATACGTAGTTCTTCACGAGTGGAATTTGGCATTGGAACAAGGGGGATTTAGCAATTTCGGTGCCGTCTCAGACACTGAAAAGCGAAGTGACAGATTGCCCGCCGTTGATACGCCGGATCGCTTCCCCAAGAAGTGGAGCGATGCTTACAACCCGGACTTTCTCACCACAGGCCTGAGGCACGGAATCGGTCGTGATGATTTCCTCGATATGGGAGTTGGCAAGGCGCTCATTGGCGAGATCACTGATGATGGCATGGGAAACACCGGCGAAAATACGTTTGGCACCATGTTTGTGGAGAATTTCGGCGGCAGCGGTGAGCGTGCCGGCGGTTTCGGTCATGTCATCAACAAGCAAGACATCACGCCCACTGACGTCACCGATTACGTTCATGGCTTCGACTCTGGTGGCGGAAACACGGTGTTTTGCGACGATCGCTAGTTCTGCGCCAAGTGCGTCGGCATAGGCACGTGCCATTTTCACACCACCGACATCTGGAGAGACCACCGTGAGGTTTGAGGTGTCCGGGTGACGTTCACGAAGGTAGTTGATGAGAACGGGTTTGGCGTAAAGGTGATCGACCGGAATATCGAAGAAACCCTGGATTTGAGGCGCGTGCAGATCCATCGTCAGGACGCGATTGACGCCTGCGGAAGTTAGCAGGTTTGCCACCAATTTGGCAGTGATTGGCACACGGGGTTGGTCTTTGCGATCCTGTCTGGCGTAACCGAAGAAAGGCATGACCGCAGTGATGCGTTCGGCACTCGCGCGACGAGCTGCATCCACCAGGATCAGGAGTTCCATGATGTTGTGGTTGGTCGGCGGACAAGAGGGCTGAATGATGAAAACATCCTCGCCGCGGACATTTTCATTGATTTTCACCGAGGTCTCACCATCCGGAAAGGCGTCGACTTGGACATCGGCCAGAGGTTGGCCGAGAGTGTTGGCGATATTTCCAGCAAGGGTGCGATGGGCGGTTCCACTGATGATTTTCATGCGCGCGGGCATTGTTCACAGCAAAGGGGGGGTCGGCAATACTTTGCAGCCTTTAAAACACATTTAGTTTTCAGACTGAACACCTAGATCCGAGAAATGAACCGCTTCAGGTCACTCAAAAACAAGATTTTCCGAGGGTTTGTAATCCTTGCTCAACATATGGATGGATGCTTCCAGGTAAACCTTCAGGAAATTACGGTTTTGTTCGCCGAGGGTAGGTGCGATGGAATGACTCTGGTCGAGGCGGTTTTTAGCTTCAACAAATAAGCGAAGAGCGTCGCCATAACGTTTTTTGCTATTAAATTGGATACCACATTGAGTCAACATGGCGGCGCTGAGATGTCTGGCGTAGCTTCCATCTGCGAGTAGGGCAGCGGCATCAAAATAATCAAGGGCTTCGGCAAACTTTCCGGTTTTTTGGAGAGCGGAAGCCAGATTGACCTGAATGCTCAATTCGAGTTGGTTGTATGCAACTCCATGCATGTGCCTGATGGCCAGATTCAAGTGCTTTTGGGCACTCTCATATCGCTGGATGCTTAGATCAAATTGCTTGGCAAGATAAGCCCGATTTGCGGAAACATAGAGGCTTCGCGCATAAAAGTAATTTGTGTTGAATAGGCATTCCATACCACCTTGCAATTCAATCGCTCGCTCGAAATATCCCTTCGCGGCATCGTGCTCATCAATGATTCGCAAGGCATTTGCGGTGTTGCGCTGATAGAGAGGACTATTCGGGTGAAGGAGAGCAGCTGCTTTATAATCCTCAACTGCCGCCTGCACCAAGGTTCTGTAATCGTTCGGATCGGCTTGTTTGAAAGCCAGGTCAATTTGAGCCATACCTCGTTCCT
The DNA here is from genome assembly GCA_965650415.1 of uncultured Prosthecobacter sp. Classification (GTDB taxonomy): domain Bacteria; phylum Verrucomicrobiota; class Verrucomicrobiia; order Verrucomicrobiales; family Akkermansiaceae; genus Luteolibacter. Next base: position 6,574 of record CBFGOP010000031.1, read on the forward strand.
GGTGAACCGACTCCAGTTGCCATTTTTCCAAGCCTTTTGACAGCCCTTGAATTTTTTGCCGGGCTTCGATCGCGTCTTTCGAAAAACAGGCGGTCCAGAAATCCTTGATTACGGATGTGCCCTTCCAACCATAGAAAGAGGTGATCAGGGTCATCGCAACGCAGCAGAGAATCAACATGCATTTGTGGAGATAAAACCGCTTGTTTTCTGTGGGAGATATCAGGCTCCATCCGTGAGCCGCAGCTGCCAGGCAAATCGCCAACAAGATGGCACCGGGAGCGATTCGAAGAATTCCTTCAAAATTGGAATGTATAAAAATTCCGACGAAAGCCGCGATACCGCCGATTCTCCATGCGTCAGCAAGGGGATGTTTGCTCCAGCTGCCATTGAATGATGTCCGGAACGTGCAGAGAATGCAGATTCCGATGATGAATGTCATCAGCAGCAATGCTCCGATGATCCCATAGTCCGTGAAAACCTGAACCAATTCGTTATGAACATGTCCGGGATCCGCTGAGATATGACCCATTTGTTCAGTGTCCCAGAACCTGTAACATTCCCAGCTGAAACTCCTGCTTCCTCCGCCGATGAATGGATGCAGCCCAATGCAGGAAGCGGCGATACCATACATGTAGAGGCGGAAGTTATTATCTAACATTCCTATCAAATTACCGCCCTCTTCGCGTGTTTCTTGGACATTTTGTAACAAATGAATGGCTACAAAAATTGAGGCGAACAAGAGAAATGGGGTGGAAATCAACAGGATGGAGCTCCATTTTTTGTTGTTGTGTCGGACAGAAAGAGCCCAGTAAAAAATCAAAATGGCCACTCCGCAGCCCGCGCCTATCATGGCACCTCGGGATTTGGTGTAAAACACAGTAACCAGTCCGGCGATGGCAATCAGGAGCAGGGCGATTCTAAGCACGGCATGCCACGAGCTTTTGAATGAAAAACCAGCCAGTAATAAACTGCTGCCAATCAAGAATGCGGCATTGTGACTGTAGTGCCGGAAAAAGCCTCGCGGCCAGAGCTGACCTTCGTGAGGAATGATAAAATTGTATTCAATGTCTTTCAGCTGCATCAGGTTTACCGCAAGGTTCGCACATAGCAGCAATGCCATCCCCGCCACGATGATAGCTTGTGAAGCATGGCTTCGAAACGAATGTTGAATCACCAGAAATGTTGATACACTCATCGCGACGAGTGACAAATCCATCAACGCAAGTTCATGAGCTGTGGTAAACCAAGCACGGCCTGCAAACCATGCGGTAGTCAGAGCTCCGGTGATAATGATAAACAGATTGAGTCGCCCCAGCCCGTCCTTGCATATTCCGGGCAGGATCAACGCGGTGGCGAACGCAAAACACAGCATACTTGGTCCCCATGTCCATATTTTTGACGCAGGTCCGATCATGACACTCAGGGCGAAACCGATGATCCAGAGTAGCGATGATGCGACAGCCATGGTGCGGGTAGTGAGTTATTTCGCACCTTTTCCAAACAGGACGGCAGGAATGGTTTTCAGAAGAATTTGGAAATCGAGCCAGAGTGACCAGTTGTCGATGTAGCGCAAATCCATCGCCACCCACTCATCAAAATTTGTGATTTGGTTGCGACCGCCGATTTGCCATTCACAAGTGATTCCGGGTCTAACACTCAATCTCCTGCGGTGGGAGATTTCGCTGAAAGCCTCGACTTCGTACAACGGCAAAGGTCTGGGACCGACGAGGCTCATCTGGCCTAACAGAACATTGATCAGTTGCGGTAATTCATCAATGCTGAATTTCCTGAGTAAAGCACCGAATCGGAAAACCCTGGGATCGCGATCCAGCTTGAAAACCGGTCCGTCCATTTCATTGCCGTGTTGCTCTTTGACGGTTCTCAGTAATTCTTCGGCGTTTGCGACCATGGTTCGGAATTTGAACATACGGAAGGGTTTGCCGTAACGTCCCGCACGCCATTGCGAGAAAATCACCGGTGCGCCCGGGCTGGCGATTTTGATTCCGATCACGGCGAAGATCCAAAGGGGAAGCGTGATCAGAATAATCGTGAGAGAGAGAATCTGATCCATGATGGTTTTGGCGAGAAGTTCCCATGAGAGATCGGGTGTGGAGCGTAAAACCAACATGGGTTTCTGGCCGACGGAGTCGAAGGTGGGTCGGGCAATCTGGGTGCGAATAAAAGACGCGGCGATCCATGCTTCCACGCCTTGCAGCTCGCAAATTTCGATCGCACTGGCGACCTTTTCAAATTGTGTGGAGCCGGTGGTGAAGATCACGCGGCTGATTGAATTCTGTTTGAGAATCGCAAACAGTTCGTCCGATGTCGATGTGGCTAGATCGAAATGTTGGATGATATCCCAGTCGTCCAGTGAGTCTTGATCGATCTGAGACAGGAATTCGGAAATTTCCAATTCTGAGCCGACCATCACCACCTGCTCTTTGCCAAATCCGCGTTTTCTCCGACGTCTCAACCAGATCGATGTGATGCGTTCGCGGATGTAAAGAAGAACGAACATCAGAACCGCTGCCGCTGCCAAAATCAGACGGGGAGCCTCGTGCATTTTTGCGAAGACCGTTCCAAGCGCGATCACCAAGCCGATGATGAAAATTCCTTGAGTGAGCTGCCACGCTGCAACCTGCGGTTGTTTGTAACGGGATTTTTCGTAAAAGCCGAATCGCTCCAACACCAGTGGGGTGAAAGGCACGGCAATGTAGAGAACCCATTCAATCGCGGTTAAATCGTTTTGCTCGATGGGCGAACGATTCAGCATTTCACGGATGGGATCCCTGAGAATGGTTGCCAGCCAAAAAGAGAGCCAAACCAACAGAGCGTCAGCAAAGAGGTAAAATTGGATAGTGAAGGATTCTTTACGCGATGAAGCCATAAGTGATGCGGCAGGAGCCTATGCTAGGTTGGTCGCAGATCTTTTTTAAACCATTAAATTGAGAGTTTAATCCGGAAAATAGTCGGAGAAGATAAAATTTCGCCTGAATTTGCCCGGCCTCACAGTCCTCGATACTCCGAGGCAAGGCGTTTTGCGGTGGCGATCGTATTTCTGTGGAGTTTGGCCGTGAATTCTGGCTGACGGTTGTAACCGCCGCCGTAGAGGATGGCGACGGGGATACGGTTTCTGATCAGAGACCGCAGCAGCACCTCGTCGCGACGTTGGATCTCGATGAGGGACAGGTGCATTTGCCCGAATCGGTCATTGCGGTGATTGTCCGCTCCAGAAATCCAGATGACCAGATCGGGGGTGAACGTATCCAAGGCATCGGCCAGGGTTTGGAACAGGAGCTGGAGATACATTTCCCCCTCCACATAACGGACAGTTTCGACATCCATCGACGATTCGGCTTTGCGGGTCGGATAGTTTTTTCCGACATGGATCGAGTAGGTAAAAACCCTCGGATCGTCTCCAAGCAGCGCCGCCGTGCCGTTGCCCTGATGTGCGTCGGTATCGATGACCATGATTTTGATATTCGGCTGCCTGTCCTGCAAATCGCGGATCGCGATCGCGATGTCGTTGAAAACGCAGTAACCTTCCCCGTGTTCTCGAAAGGCATGGTGGGTTCCCCCCGCCAGGCAGACGCCGACCCCTTCCACCAACGCGGCTTCGCAAGCAAGGCGGGTGGCTTCGACTTCAGTCGCCGAACGTGAGAAGAGATGGGGCGATGCGGGCAGGCCAAGCAGAATCTCCTCTTTCCGGTCCAGCGCGGAGGATTGGATTTTTTCAATATAGCTGCGCTCGTGAACCCGGAGAATCCGGTGGAAATCCGTCGCTTTCACCTCGATGATTTCCTCGGGTCTGAGAACCCGCTCGCTGAGCAACATCTCTTTGGAAACCCGGAATTTATCCATGGGAAACGGGTGTCCGTTGGGTAGTTCGAGTTCCAGAGCCTGCGAATAAAAGCAACGCATGGAGTGAGATTAGGTTGCGGCCGACAGACCGCAAGGAGCAATCAAGCGGCGATTCCCAGCGTTGACGTGGGGCGCGCGGTCTCTAAAGTGGCGGCGTGTTTCAGATCGTTTTTAATGAAATTAGCGCGGCGGAAATCTCCGCTTTGGGGACTTTGGAGCAACTTGAGTTGCTGGAGGAGTTCCATGTGACCGAACAGGATTTGAATGGCGGCGGGAGTGATCGTTTCGGGAAAATCGAGCGTGATGGCCATGTCATGTATCGCTTCCGCGCGAAGGAATACCGATTTTATTTTGAGGTAAAGGATGGCTCGATCATCGTGCACCGCTTGTTGCACAAAGGCACGCTCTCGGATTTCCTGTTCCGTTCCAAAATGCCTTTATCGGAGGACGAGGCATTGGCGGGCTCCAAACATTTCTGGAAACTCATCGACGAGGGACGGAATGCGCGGAGACTGTGAGTGGCGGCGGATTTTATCCGCCATGCCCAAACACCTCTTTCTTCGAAGGTGTGATATGCGGCGGAGCGAGGTAAATCGGTTGGGGTGCTTTCGCGATCCATTCCTCCCGTTCGCGGGCTGAGGCGTTTTGCCAAACCTTGAACAATCCGCTCGCGCTTGGTGATTCAGTGGGGATGTCGTATCCTCGGACGCTCTCCATGGAAAAAAACGAATCTCCGTGTTGAAGAGCGGCTTGTAAGCCTGCCGCATCGGTCAGGGTGGGCGCTTGGATCAGTCGACCTTCCGAAATCTCGGCAGTCCAATAGGAACCCCTGCGAGCATCGCCGACAGCGAGGCAGGATGTTCCGGTCAGCGCGGTTGGAGTGGAGAGAATCGATGGAATCGCGATAACCTTGCAACCTGCGACCAAGGCCGCGCCCTGGGCGGCAGCGATCCCTACCCGCGTTCCGCTGTAACTTCCGGGCCCGCTGCCAACCAGAACCATGTCGAATGGATGGCAGCCGTGAGCCCGGACGATTTCATCCAGCGGATCAAACAAAAGCGCGTTGTGTCGGCGGTCGCTGGTGAAACTTTTTTCCACGATGATCTCGCCGTTCACAGCCAGGGCAAGCGAGGCGGTGTCGGTGGAGGTTTCGAAGATCAGGACGGCAGGCACGCAATCAGGCTAATCAAAAATTGGATTTAGGGTAGTTGAAATTCTCATCGAACTTCCGATTGATGAGATTGAAATGCTGGCTCTGTTGCAAAGTGATCGATCATGGAAACGAGGAGAATCATCAGTGATGGCGATGCCGTTCATGAATGATCATCTCATGAGCGGTTGCAAATTAAGCTCGTGGATCGGACGCTTTGCTGTTACATCAAGTCATCCTTCTCATGCTCGAAAATCTCCAACGCAAACTCGAAATCGGCAGCCATGGCGAGCGACTGCGAACCGTGCGTGAACTGGCCGAGATGGGAAGTCGCGAGGCCTGTGAATTGCTCAACATCGCGGCTGAAGACATCGACCCGCAGATCAGGGATGAAGCCCTGCGCGCCATCCAGGCGAACATCTACAACAGTGGCTCGATGAACCGTGCTGACAAATCGAACCGCAGCGATGTCGATGATGAGATGTCCTTGTTTTAAGGCATCCCATATCGACAGCGAATGAGATTGAGAATCCATTCGGGTGCGGCTAAATTCGCGCGCTCCCGCAAGTCACCTATCTCAGAGTTCAACCTGTAACTTCAAATTTCCATCCGTGTCCACCCTCTTATCCGCCAATGAAATCCGCCTCTCTTATTCCTACCAAAAGCTGTTGGACGGAGTGACCTTGGCGGTGGCTGCCGGTGAAAAAGTAGGTTTGGTGGGCAGGAATGGCTGTGGGAAAAGCTCCCTGCTTAAAATTTTAACCGGTGAGCAGGCACCGGATTCCGGTGAGATTTCCCTGAGACGCGGAATACGCACGGGCTACTTGCCTCAAGAGTTTGAGCTGGATCCGAATTTGTCGGTGCATGAAAACATCGCCGCAGGTGCCGCAGATATTGTCGAAGCCTTGAGGCGTTATGAAAACGGCGATGGCACGGAAGCCGAGCTGCAGGGATTTCTGGAACTCATCGATCATACCGACGGCTGGAACCTCGATGCCCGGATCGTGGCGCTTTCCAACGCACTCGGCACACCTCCGCTGGAGACTCAGACGGGACCGCTCTCGGGAGGAGAAAAGCGCCGGGTTGCTCTGTGCCGTGCGCTCGCCTGTCAGCCGGATCTGCTTTTGTTAGATGAACCGACCAACCACCTCGACGCGGAATCGATCCGCTGGCTGGAGGATGTTTTGAAAAATTTCGCAGGCGCGGTGATCTTTGTGACGCATGACCGCTATTTCCTCGATGTGATCGCAACCCGCATCATCGAGATCGATCACGGCAAGGCCTATTCCCATGCGGGAAACTACACGGCATATCTGGAGAGCAAGGCGATCCGCCAGCAGATCGCGGAACAATCCGAGCGCCGGCGTCAGCGATTTCTTCGCACCGAACTGGAATGGGTGCGAGCGGGTGTGAAAGCGCGCGGCACGAAACAGCGGACCAGGCTCGATGCGTTTTATGAAATAGAGGGCATGGAAGCACCGCCCGAGGAACGTGAGATGGATTTGTTGCTGCCGCCTGCGGCTGATTTGGGAAACATCGTGATCGAACTCGAGAATGCCGGAGTCAATGTCGGGACTGAAAAATTCCCACGTTGGTTGTTCCGGTATCTCAATCTTTCAATCCGACCCGGGACTTGCACCGGGATTGTCGGAAAAAACGGAGTTGGCAAAACGACCTTGTTGAAACTCTGTCTTGCTCAGCAGGAGCCGACCGAAGGAACGGCGGTTTTGGGCAAGCGGGTCAAAGTCAACTACATCGACCAAACCCGCATGCAGTTGGATGGCACCGGATCGCTGTTGGATGAGATTTCCGATGGAAATGAGAAAGTGCAATTCGGCAACGAGACACTCGGAGCGCGTGCCTATCTGCGCAGATTCCTTTTCAACAATGAACGCATCAACGAGCGTGTGGATCTTCTGTCCGGTGGCGAACGCGCCCGCCTGATGTTGGCGAAAGTTTTAAAAACCGGCGGCAACCTGATTGTGTTGGACGAACCGACCAACGATCTCGATCTGCCTTCCCTGCGGATGCTTGAGGAGGCGCTGGCGTCTTTTGGAGGCAGTATTTTGTGTGTGTCTCACGATCGTTATTTCCTCGATCGGATCTGTGATCAGATCATCGCCTTCGAAGATGACGGCATCCATGTTTCTCCGGGAAATTATTCGTATTATCTCGAAAAGCGCCAACAACGTGAAGCATCGCAGAAAGCTCAGGCGCAAGCCTACAAGGCACTACAGCCCCAGAAAGCCGCGCAAAAAAGCGACAGACCGCGCAAGCTTTCCCAGAAAGAACGCGCCGAGCTGGAATCGATGGAAGATAAAATTTTTGCGGCCGAAGATGAGGTTTCAACCATTGAGGCGCGCATCAATGATCCGGAATTTCAGATCAAGCATTATGAAAAACTTCCCGAGGAAATGGAGAAGCTGGAAGCCGCACGTGAGGCCACCCTGGCGTTGTATGCGCGCTGGGATGAATTGCAGGCAATCGCGGATGCGGAGCAGGCTTGATTCTTTTTCTGGATTTATCCTAACGGTTTCAGGAGTATGCCAGACGTATGAAATGGTATTATATCTTACTTTCAGTGCTCTGCGGCGGTTTTGTGTCAGCTCAGGATCTTACAGCCTTATCCGATTTGATGAAAACCGCTTGGCCGAAGAATCGGACGATCCATGTGGTATTCCATGGTCACAGCGTTCCCGCAGGTTTTCATAAAACTCCGGAGGTAAAACCCTTCGAGTCCTATCCGCATTTGGTGAACCGGAAGTTGAAGGAGCAATATCCCAAAGCGGTGATCAATGTCATCACCACGGCGATTGGTGGCGAAAATTCACTTGCCGGTGCGGCTCGTTTTGAGCGTGATGTGATGTCTTTCAAGCCGGATTTGATTTTTATCGACTACGCATTGAACGATCGAAGCCAGCCTGCAGATCAAGTCCAGGCGGCATGGTTAGAAATGATTGCTATCGCGAAAAAGGCAAACGTTCCAGTGGTGTTGCTGACCCCGACGGGAGATGCCTCCGCAAAACTCTCCGAATCCGCCGATCCGCTGAATGTTCGGGCGGAAATGATCCGCAACATGGCGAAGGAGCAGGGTGTGATCCTTGCGGATGTATTTGCGGCATGGAAATCCGAGCTGGAGAGAGGCACGCCGCAGGCGGATTTGCTGAGCCAAGGGAATCATCCGAATTTGAAAGGCCACACCCTGGCTGCGGAGACCATATTCAAGACCTTGCAGGAGGCAGGGTTGAAATGATTCAGTTCTCCCACTTGGTCACGATGTGAACGGGAGATTTCAGCACAACGGGTCCCATCATGCCGGATGGCAGCAAAGGCGATTTCGGGTTGAACTTATGGGCGAGGTTGGTTCGCGTGATGCGCTCCTCGGGTTTCACAAGGGTGTCGCCGACCAGACGGTTGTTCCATGAGTTGGTGACTTCCACGCTGATTTCGTTTTTGCCGGATTTCACAAACGCCGCGATATCGATCCGGTAGGGCTCTTTCCAGAGAATGCCCGCTTCCTTGCCATTGATGCGAACCGTGGCGACTTCTTTGACGTCGCCGAGATCCAGAATCAGGCTCGGTTGTTGACCGCTCGGGGTTTTCTCTAACTGAAATGTGTTATGGTAGGTTGCGGTTCCCGAAAAATATTTCACTCCAGCATCCGGGTGCTGCGTCCAGTCCGTCAGAGTGTCCATTTGAATTTCATCCGGTGCGCCGCGATCTTTGGGAAACGTGACACGCCACGGAGTCGAAATCATCCGAATGCCGGGTGTTTCCTGAACGGAAATTTTCGCAGTGCGGCCTTTCGAGGTTTTCAGGGAAAAGGTGCCGGCGTTCCAAGCCCGAGCGGAAACGTGATCCGCATTCAGATCGAGAATTTCAAGATCCTTGTTCATGGCGGGATCGATCCCGACGAGATGGTCAACGGCTTCTCCTTTCGAAAAAACCACAAAGATGGATGAAGCCGCGTGGAGGTCGATATTGATCCAGGTGAAACCATCTTTCGTCTCATAGGCGTGGCAGGGTCTGACGCTGCCGTCTTGGGGATTCCAGAAACTCGGAACATATCCCGAACCGACCCGGAAACGGCAACGCACGGTTTTGCGTTCGAGTGAGCTGTTGGAAACGAAATAGATTTCCTCCTTTCCCGTGGAGCGGTGGATGTAGTCGATCTGATGCTCGGAGTTGTCGATGTTTTCCGGAACGAAATCGCGTTCGATTCCCATGCCTAAGAGGACCTCGGAGATGGATACATTCCAGAAGACCTTGCCTTTGCCGTAAGCGTGGGATTTAACTTTTTTCCCATCGCAATCACCCCAGATTTTGGATGCAAGGGATTGGATTTCCCGATCCGTATTGGGATAGCCGCGAAGGCTGTTGGAGCGTTGGGGTTCGGATCCGATGATGGTCGCGCCACCTTCGATGAGTTCGCCGATTTTTTTAAGGGCTTCGAGAGAGATGGTTTCACGATCCGGCAGAACCATCACGCGGTAGCTCATGCCATCTGGAAGGACGAGTTTTCCGTCTTTAACCTGCATGCGGGTTAGGATGACTTCCTCGTTGATGTAGTCGTGATCGTAACCTTGTCCCATGGATGACAGATCGACCGGTTTGTTGCGGCCGCAGTGCGCGCATTGTTCATCCGGCCATTGGGATTTGAGGGTTGGTGAAATGCGACGGGCAGGGACGAGGTTCGGAGCTTCATCACCGTAGTAAGCGCAGACGTCAGCGACGAATTTGCCCTGTTGCAGCAGGTGGGATGAGCGGGCCATGTCGGCGAGCATCGGGCCTGCTTGGTTCCACCAGGTGAGATTGACGTTGAAATGCTCGCCGGCGTGGTAAGCGAAGCCGGGAAGGCCGGCTTCGGGAGGGTTGTGGGCGAAGGTGTGGAATGTGATCTGATTGAGTCCGGCACAGAAAGCAATGTCGGTTGAGCGTTTGTAGTTGGCGGGGCCATCCTGCCAGTTCTGCCAACCTGTTAGAGATTCGGCGTTGACCAGGCGTTTGCCATAAATGTTGGCAGCACTGGCGGCTTCTTTGGTAACCCAGTTTTTCCGATGGTTCCAAAATTCGCCCATTGGGATGTCTGATGCGCCAAGAGCTTTTAGGGGATCGACCCGCGGGTGTCCGCCGTGTCCGGCTTCGGCAAGAAATTTCAGGCCGCGTTGGTTGGCGAGTTCGGTCACGCGGGCGTAGTGGTTTTTGACCATGAGATCGCTGACGAACTTGTGGTAATCGTGCAGGAAACGTTCGCTCAGTTCCTTGCTTTGAACCGTCCAGCCTGCAAGTGCGGGCAGCCATGGGGTGGTGTCGTAGCCGTTCTGGTCTTGAAACAATCTTACAAAATCGGGCGTCCAATCGTTCGCGGGACGAACCTCGTAGCTGTCGAGCATGAGGGTTTTGATCGGCCCAAAACCCTTGCTGCCTCTCGACAAGGTATCGAGCATGTAATTGATGTGGGCGTCGGTTGCTTGTTTGCTCAAATGGTCGATGACCAGGCCTTTTGAATTGGGGCTGGGGCAGTTGAGGAACTCGCCGGTGTTGTTGGAAATGAAGCGGAGGATGCGCCATTTTCCAGCGGGGACGGACCAGGTGAGCTGGCCATCTGCAGAGAGCTTGTCGCTGAGTTGGATGGTTGATTCGGAGGATGCGATGGTTTTGTCTGCGGTGTCCGGAACCGCGAATAGCGTCAACTCTTTGAACAGAGCGGTGGCTTTGGCGGGGAGTGGAAGCTTGGCGGAAAATTCGGTCGGTCCCTCGACCGCTACTTCACTGAAAAGCAGGGATTTGCTGGCGTTTTCAGGAGTGATCCATGTGCCGCCTGAGTTCCAACTGCTGGAGGCAACGAAGCCGAGTTCGAGCCCGAGGCGTTCGGCTTCGTCCATGGCATGATGGATGGTTTTGATCGATTCCGAGCCGAAAAACGAGGGTCCAGCCGGGATGATTTTTTCAGGATCGGAAATCGCGCCGAGATCCCAAATGATCGCACCTCGCATGCCCTTGGCTTTCATTTCCTCCAGTTCGCGGGTGATCTGGGTTTGATCCACGTGGCCGTTCAGCCATGTCCACAGAGCACTGGGTCGGGCTTCGATGGGTGGATTTTGGAAGGTTTCCCTGGAGAACTGAGCTTCAGATGTTGCGATGATAAAAGAGCTGAGCCCGATCAGTCTGAGGCATATTGGAAATGAAAAACTTGGCATTCTATTTTTTGATTTTGTTCAGCGGGGGAGTCTCGGTGGATGCTTCGATACGAGCAATGCTTTCTCTGATCGCCTGTGCTTTATCGAGACTGAGTTTTTTTGGGTAGTCCACCTCGCCTTGGGAGATGTTATCGGCATGTTTGGCGAGTTCGGGGATCGTGGATTTCGCATGAGTGCCGTAAGTTTCCAGTATTTTGAGGATTTCCAGGATCCGTTTTTCACTGGCCCATGGGTTTTGGTGAATCACATAATCCAAAGCTGCCTGGACGCCTTCCTCGATACGGTGTTTCGCGAGAATTTCAAGGCCGGCGAGGCGTACTTGATCGGCGAACATTTCTCCGCTGGGGGAGGGTTTGGCAACGGCATCATAGATGGCAGGGAGGAGAGGCTGGATTTCCTCAAAGGACAGTTTTGTATAAACCGATGAGATCACTCCACGGGCTCGTCCGTCCTCGTTTTTAAGCCCTGCGCGGATCGCCTTGTAGAGCTGTTCACGGTCGACTCCATCCAGGGAGTTTCGGATCATTTTTTGGAAAACCACATCGGTCATGTAGCGCTGCTCCATACCGCGCGGATCTTCTTCGTTGGGGCCTTTGGCGATGATTTCGAGAAGTTTGGGCAAAGCAATCATGCCGGGTTGTCCCATGGCTCCGAGGGCTTCGGCTGCCTTGACACGGATCCAGTAATCCGGGTCGTCGAGCAATTTGACCAATGAAGGAACTGCCGGGGCGGATTTTCCGCCGAGGGCTTTGAGTGCTACGCAAGCACCGAGCCGGGTGTAGGTGTGATCCGAATCCAACATTTTCACAATTTGCTCGATCGGCGTGTCTTTTTTCCGTGCGAGAGCCATCGCAGCCCGTTCCCTGACGATTGGAGACCAGCTGCTCAGGCGCTCGAACAATTCGTCACCTCCCAAGCTGTCGTAAGCGCTGTTGCGATCCTTGTTGGTCCAGCCGCGACCGTCCGAAATGATTTGTTCCGCTTGGTCGGCACTGAGTTGCGGGATCGGGCTCGCATTTTTTCCTGTTAGATAAATCTTTTTCAAGGGCATGGCGTAGGCGAGCAGGTAGGCTCCGGTGGCATCCCAGTTTCCTGTGGAGTCTTTGGTGATTTGCGGCGGTCCTTGGTGGGGAAAGGTAAAATCGTGGCCGCGTGCAAGGTCGTAATACCAGGATCCGAACTCCTTCATCCATGCACCGGTCGCGTGTGGTCCTGATTGAACGATCCCGGGCATGGCCCAAGTCATGTTCCAGAAATTTCCGGTATGTCCGGTGTCTCGTTCCGCACCATGGCAGGCGAGACTCATGCGGGAAAAGTATTCGGATTTTTCGGGTTCTTTGAGCAGATTGAACAGCACCGCGGCCATGCCGTTTTTGCCGTTGTCGTCATGGTTCTGTATCCATGGCTCGTGGTCTCCGTAGGGGATGGAACCTTTGCCAGCATAGAAGCGCAAAAACTTCGCGCTGCGTTCGATCGCAAGATCGAGCTGGGGATCTTTGAGTCCTGAAATACGGGCGAGCGCAAGCGATGTTGTGAGACTCACGCCCGGAGCGTTCATCATTCCGTAGCCGGAGAGCAATCCATCGGGTCGGGCGAATTTGTGGCCCCATGAACCGACGTTGCTTTGGCCGTTTGCAGCTTCCATGGCGATGCGTTTGATACCTGAATCGAAGGACGAATCTCCTGTTAGAATTTTGTATTCGGCTAGAAAAGACAGGACGTAGCCGTAATACCATGTCTGCATGCCGTTGTCGGTGAAACTGGCTGCCCAATCGGCTTCGCGTTTGATGATGGGAAGGTATTTCCGATTTCCGCTGGCTAACAGAGCCAGTCCGTTGAGAGAGCGGGAAATGGGGCTCATCCCGCGATCATAACCCGGAGCATCGATGCGTTTTGCCAAGGCCTCGCAACCGAGTTCGAGAATGCGTTTGGATTTTTCGCAAGCAAATGGGGCAGTTGCACTGTAATCGCCCAGAACAGGAAGCTTGATCGTGACTTCCTCCGAGGCTCCGGCACGCCAACGGGTGAGTTTCAAATTGCCAGCACCTGCTTTGGATTCGGCTGCAGTGAGTGCTTTGCCGAACTCCGTACGCGGGTCGTAGGAAAACGGTTTTCCACCAACACCGAGGATGACATCGCCGACTTGCAAAATCTCGCTGGCAGGGGAGTCAGCGGCGACACTGACGATGGCGATTTGGCGCGCGTCCGAGGTGACGAGTTTGTCGCTATACATCCAGCCGCGTGCGCCCGTGGCACCGAGAGTCCAGTTGTGGTTGGCACCTGCGGGGATTTGTTCGCCTTTGGTGAAATCGACATTTTTCATCTCTACCTTTTGGGCAGTGAGGGTGGTAATGCCCGTTAGAAGGAGCAGAGCGATGGTTTTCATGAGTCTTAATTGGATCGGAAACTATGGGTTGAAGGTGTTGGGGAAAGGCTTTTGTCAGATTGGGCGGAAGATAGAGGGCATACTGAACGGACGTCGATGTCATTTCATGGGATTTCTCGATGAACTTGTTCGCTTTTCGAATAGGTGTTTTATCGTATCCGGATATCTCAAAACAAATTTTTTGCAATCTCCCAGCAAGGTGTTATCTCGATCTGCGATTCACGAAAAATCTCTCAACACAACAAGCTTATGGAAAACGACACACCGCCAAATCCGAATTCTGATTCCGCCGCCAAATGCCCATTTTCTGGTGGAAAAACCTCTATGGCCAGCGCTGGTCGCGGCACCAGAAACAAGGATTGGTGGCCGAACCAGCTCCAGTTGAACATTTTGCGTCAGCATTCCTCCCTGTCCGATCCGATGGGTGAGGGGTTCGATTACGCGGCGGAGTTCAAATCGCTCGATCTCGCGGCGGTGAAAAAGGACATTTTTGATCTGATGACCACGTCCCAAGATTGGTGGCCAGCCGACTATGGACATTACGGTCCTTTGTTTATCCGGATGGCATGGCACAGTGCGGGAACCTACCGCACCGCCGATGGTCGGGGTGGCGCAGGCGCAGGCGCACAACGTTTCGCTCCACTCAACAGTTGGCCGGATAACGCGAATTTGGATAAAGCCCGGATGTTGCTCTGGCCGGTGAAACAGAAATACGGTCGGAAAATTTCATGGGCGGATCTGATGATCCTCGCGGGCAACTGCGCGCTCGAGTCCATGGGTTTCAAAACCTTCGGCTTTGGCGGCGGACGCGCGGATGTTTGGGAGCCGGAAGAAGATATCTACTGGGGCTCGGAAGGAAAATGGCTGGACGACCAACGTTACTCCGGAGATCGCCAGTTGGAAAACCCCCTCGCGGCCGTGCAGATGGGCCTGATCTACGTCAACCCCGAAGGCCCGAACGGAAATCCCGATCCGATCGCCTCCGCCCGCGATATTCGCGAGACCTTTGGCCGCATGGCCATGAACGATGAGGAAACCGTCGCGTTGATCGCCGGTGGACATACCTTTGGCAAAGCCCACGGAGCCGCGAATCCGGAAAAATACGTGGGGCCGGATCCAGAAGCCGCGCCGATCGAAGAGCAGGGCATGGGTTGGAAAAACAGTTTCGGAACCGGCAACGGGGAATACACGATCACCAGCGGACTCGAAGGCGCATGGACCACCACCCCGACCCGCTGGAGCAACAACTATTTCGACAACCTCTTCGGTTTCGATTGGGAGCTCACCCAGAGCCCGGCAGGAGCCAAGCAATGGAAGCCAAAAGGCAGCGCCGGTGCAGGCACGGTTCCCGACGCGCATAATCCGAACAAGAGCCATGCTCCGATGATGTTCACCACGGACATCGCGCTGAAAATGGATCCGAT
>CBFGOP010000032.1:0-20474 GCA_965650415.1 uncultured Prosthecobacter sp.
CGTGGTTGTGCCAGAAGCGCATGAGGGTTCGGGCGGGGAAATCGTTGATGCGTTCCGGTGGGGAAGACCACACCGCAGCCGCCATCGGGGAGAGGTACCAATTCAGGAAATCATCACCGTAGCCGCGGGCTTTCACGTAATCGGCGAGGGAGAGATCGCCGTATTTCGGATTCGCGAGTTCTTCGACGGTTTCTTTATTGAAGCGATTGATCTGGAGGAGCATTTTCCAGTAGCGGGCACGGAACAGGTTTTTGCGCTGGGCGAAGAGCAGGTTGAGCGAGCCGCCGTTGAACTCCACATCAGACGGGATGTGTTGGACGGAAAACGACATTGCCGTGGGTTTGGTGTCCACCTTGAGATCTTTGAACAGCTGGGTGAGGTGAGGATAGGTGACCTCGTTGTAAACCATGAAGCCGGTGTCGAGCGTAAGGTGTTTGCCGTTTTCCTCAACTGTCACGGTGTTGGAATGGCCACCGATGCGGCGGTCTTTTTCGAAGAGCGTGACGTTGAAATGGCGATGCAGGAAATGCGCGCAGGCGAGGCCTGAGATACCGGTTCCGATGATAGCGATTTTTTTTTGCAAACAGCGTTAGTGGTTAGAAATTTTTCAACGCAAAGCCGCGCAAAGCTTGGTAAGCGAAATTTATCTGGATGGAGTGTTTTTTGCCTCTTCGATGACGGCTTGGGGGACGGGACGGAGGTCCCAGACGAGGCCGAAGATGGAAAGGAGTTTCAGAATGTAGTAGGTGGGGTCAATTTCGTGTGGGAGGAAACCCTGGCGGGTGGAGTGCGGGTAGCGGTGATGGTTGTTGTGCCAGCCCTCGCCGAGGGTGATGAGGGCAAGGAAGAAGTTGTTGCGGGAATCGTCTTCGGTGTTGAACCGGCGTTTTCCCCAGACGTGGGCGAGGGAGTTGATGAACAAAGTGCCGTGCAGCAAAACGGTGGTGGAGATGAAGAAAGTCCAGACAAAGAACTGCCACATGGTGGTGCCTAGCGATGGTGCGTAAGTTTCCAGCACCCAACCGATCGCGAGCATGAGAATGCCATAGGCGATGGGAACAACCTGGTCAAAGCGGTTGAGCCAGACGAGTTCGGGATATTTCACGAGATCCGGAATGGCTTTGTAGTTGGTTGGGAAATTGCGTTTCGAGGTCAACCAACCGATGTGCGACCAGAGGAAACCGCTGATGCGCGGGGAGTGGATGTCTTCTTCCTCATCCGAATGTTTGTGGTGATGGCGATGGGTGGCCGCCCACCAGAGCGAGCCGCGCTGCATGGATGAGTTCCCGATGACGGCGAGGATGAACTGGAAGGTTCGAGAGGTTTTGTAGGAGCGATGCGAGAAGTAGCGATGATAGAAACCGGTGATCGCGAACATGCGGATGAAATAGAGCGCGATCGCCGCGATGACGGGAATGGGACTGATGCCGACCCAGAATACCGCGATACAACCCACATGCAGGAAAATGAAAGGCATGGTGCGTTGCCAATCGACTTTGTCGGGCAGGGTGGATGGATCGGGTTCGCCGGGCGGGCGGTAGTCGGAATCCCACCAATGGCCGATCATGGTTGTGAATGCTTTGATGCGGGAAGACATAGCTTATGAGAAATTATTTTTCGAAACGGCGGCGGATCGATTCGATCACGCCACCGAGGACGGGGATTTGCCCGTAGATGTTGGTTCCTGAATCCCAGAAATCCTGATGCATGACGACCTGGCCGTTTTCGTTAAAGCGGACATGGCTCATTCCGACCGACTCCACCGGATTTCCTCCGTTGAGTTTCGGTGCAGAAAAGACCATGGTCCAGCGGACGTAGTGGTTGTTTCCTGAAGAGGCGATATCATCGATGGTGACTTGGTAGGACGTCATTGTGTCTGCGGTTGAGAGGAAATAGGCTTTGATTTCGTCGGGTCCTTGGTGAGTGATCAGAGTATCGTTCAGATAGGCGTTCGGGGCGTAGACTTTAGCGGTGTTTTTTTCGACATAGTCCTTGTCCTCAATTTTCTGAAGAAAGGTGGTGAAGGCACGAATGCCATTCTGGTCGCCGACGGGGGCCTCATCGGTTTTGGTGAGAAAGGATTTGTATTCCTTGGTGCGTGCGACCGTATCGAATTTCGGCGCGCAGGCGGGAACCAGAAGAACCACCAGGACCAGGGTGAGCAGCAGCAGCGGAATAGTTTGAAGGAGCATCTTGGAAAACATTTTTGGAGGATAGCACCAAATGGTTTTCGCGCTACTGGCTGGGCGTGAGTTTTTTGAAAAAAGTCGACTTCTGCGACGCTTTTCAGCTCTCGAAGTAGGTGTAGCCACCCAGACCGTCACGATAGAGGTCCATGATTTCCTTACGCTCTTTGGGGGAAATGCGACCGTCGTGAACGGCTTTTTCCGCAAAGTTTCGGAATTTGGAGACCAGTTCCTTGGGATCGAACTCCACGTAGGAGAGGACGTCCGCAACCGTGTCGCCCTCGACTTCGTGGGTGTAAACGGGCTTTCCATTTTCCAGATGGACGCCGACTACGTTGGTGTCTCCGAGCAGGTTGTGGAGGTCGCCAAGGGTTTCCTGATAGGCACCGACGAGGAAAATTCCGATGTAATAAGGCTCGTCGGGTTTGAGTTCGTGGAGAGGAAGGATTTTCGCGACGTCCTCCTTGTCGATGAAGCGATCGATCTTTCCATCGCAGTCGCAGGTGATGTCCGCGAGGACGGCGCGGTGCTTGGGTCGTTCGTTGAGGCGATGGATGGGAAGGACAGGGAAAAGCTGGTCGATCGCCCATGAGTCGGGGAGCGATTGGAACAGGGAAAAGTTTCCGTAGTAGAAATCGGCGAGGCCGTTGGAAAGTTCGGCGAGATCTTCCGGCACATCGTCCATGTCCGAGATCATGTTAGAGATTCGGGTGAGGATGTGCCAATACCATGCCTCGGCTAGGCCGCGTTCGCGGAGGGTAGCGGCGCCGTAAAGGAACATCGCGCGAACCTGATCGCGGTAATACACCGCGTCGTTCATCGCTTCCTGGAGATTTTTTTTACTCAGGGTTTTGTTGACGTGGAACAGGTTGGCCAGGTTTTGAGGTGCGTTTTTCGGCATCTCCGGTTCCTTGTCGGTGGTCTGGGCGGAGGTCACGTCGAGGATGTTGAAGACCAGGACGGAATAGTAGGAAACGACAGCGCGACCCGACTCGGAGATCAGGTTGGGGTGGGGTACGCCGACGCGGTCGCATTGTTGGGCGACGACTTCCACGATGTCGGTGCAGTATTCCTGGATGGAGTAGTTGCAGGATGAGGCGAAGTTGGTGTGTGAGCCATCGTAGTCCACGGCCATGCCGCCACCCATGTCGAGAACGCCCATGGGTGCGCCTTCTTTGACGAGGTCGCAATAAATGCGTATGGCCTCGGTCGCGCCCTCGCGGATCGCGGCGATGTTGGGGATCTGACTGCCTTGGTGGTAGTGCAGCATTTTCAAGCATGGCAGGTGGCCGCTGGCTTTGAGGGAATCGACGACATTGATGACTTGTGCGGCGTTGAGGCCGAAGACCGATTTATCTCCAGCGGACTCCTGCCAATGGCCGGAGCCTTTGGTGGAAAGCCGGATACGGATGCCGAGGTTGGGCAGGACGCCGATCTTGCGGGAGCGCTCGAGGATGAGGTCGAGCTCGCTGGGCATTTCCAGAACCAACATGATTTTCATGCCCATTTTCTGGGAGTGGAGGGCGAGGTCGATGAATTCCTCATCTTTGTAGCCGTTACAGATGATGTAAGCCTCGGGATCGTGCATGTGCGCGAGGGCGGCGATGAGTTCGGGCTTGGAACCGGCTTCTAGGCCGTAGTGATATTTTTTTCCGAACTCGGCGATTTCCTCGATGACCTGACGTTGTTGGTTCACCTTGATGGGATAAACGCCGTGGTAGGTGCCTTGGTAATTGGTGTCCTTGATGGCGGCGCGGAAAGCCTCGTTGATTTCGGTAATGCGGGAGTGCAGGAGATCGCGGAAGCGTAGAAGAACCGGTAAATGAGTGCCGCGGTCGCGAAGACCTTCGATGACATTGAACAGAGAAACCTTGGCGGTGTGCTCTCCGTCTTCCAGTTTCACCGTGACGTGGCCATCCTTGTTGACACCGAAAAATTTATGACCCCAGGCATCGACTCCGTAGAGTTCTGCGGATTTTTCATGGGACCATGACTTCGATGATTTTGCTTTCGAGGACTTGGCTGAGGTGGCGGTGGCTGGCGGAATCACGGGTGAAACTTGCACGTTGCTCAGGAAGTTTCAATCCGATTTGCGTGACGTTTGGATCATTCGATTCCGCGATATTTAGGGCTCCTCGGGCAGATAGGCGGCGTCCCGATCGATTTGGAAACTCCATTCCAGCGGTTTCGCGGTGGGTTTTCCCTCCAGATCGTTCCACGTCACCTTGACCGTGCAGGTTTTGTTCCGCAGCCGGCGATTGACCTGCCAGGAGAAAAGTTTTCCAGCAGAGGCGTAGTTCGCCGGGACTTGCCCGAAACCCGAAACCTGCATTTTCAGTGTGGCGGGATTGATATTTTGAGCTTTGGTGAAATCGACTTCGATGTTGGGCATGCGTGAGTTGATGATCGCGCCGGGTTGTGGGATCACCGGAAATTCCAGGGCTTTCGGTATGGATTCGACCACTTGGCCATCGGCGGTGGTGATGATGGAGTCACCGAAATCCATCGCGAGATTGAAGATCTTGTCATAATTCCCGAGAATGACGTACCGCGGCAGGGTGTTGTCGGGGAGGTTGCGCGTTACCTTTCCCGGCAAGACGGTGAAAAGATGGGTGTATCCGATGCTCTTGGCTTTGGTCAGCATTTCATCTGTGAAGAACCCGCCGGGGTAGGCATAGGTAGTGATGGTTTTTGCGAATTTTCTCTCAAGGAAGCGCTTGGATTCGTTCATCTCGACCTCGAGGAATTGATCGAATTCATCCGGTCCGCGCTGTTGTGCCGCCTTGACTGTTTGTGGATAAGGATGACTGGTCGAATGGCAGCCGAGGTTTGCTCCGTGGTTGAGCATTTCCCGGATCATCGGGGTCGAGAGCGCTTTGTTGCCTCCATCGACGTAGTTTCTGTAGAGATAAATTGTGAAGGGATAGTTGAACTCCTTGAGAATGGGGTAGGCTTCCGTGTAAACGGATTTCCAGCCATCATCGATGGTGATGACCACGGATTTTTTCGGGATGGTTTTCTCACCTTTTTTCCATGCGATGAAATCCGCCATCGGGATCACGGCGAGCTGTCGATCGCGAATGGCCTGAAGCTGTTCGCGAAATTTTGAAGTCCGGATACGCATTTCCGTCTCGGGTTCCGTCTCCGAAAAATCATGGTATCCAAGCACGGAAACGCGAACCCCATCATCAGGCAATTCTGTTTTCACCGGCTGCGGGGCGGTCGGGGTTTTGCCGGTCTCATCGGTTTGGCAAAACGCTGCCATCTGGAGGCAGATCCAGACGTAGATGAGAGCTCGCAACGTTTTCATGTTGGCTGGAACGTATCCTGCTGAAACTGGGTTGTAAACTCGGCTCTTGGGGTCTGAAAATTTCTCCGAAGTTCGCCGATTAAAATTTAAGGTCCTATTCCGTGTGCACGCTTGCCAACGGAAAAAAATCCCAACATATTTTCATTACCCAATGCCCAAATTTTTCGCGCAACTCGAATTCAGATTTCCCAAATGGATGCAGGGCGCGAAAATGCCTGTGAGAAGAACCGCTCCGGTGATCACGGATGAGAAATCGGATCCCGGGATGACCGTCTGGTGTCAGGAACAAGCGAGATCGTTCGGACTTCCCGAGTTGGCCAGAAAAGTGACCGTCATCTGGAATCCGCGGATGCGCACCACAGCCGGTCGCGCCTGGTGGCCATCGCGCCAGATCGAGATCAATCCCAAGCTCAGGGAGTTTTCCGAAACCGAAGTGTGGCGCACGCTGAAACATGAGTTCGCCCATTTGTTAGCCTATGAGCGCAATTCGCGCCGGCAGATCGATCCACACGGGATCGAATGGCAGACGGCCTGCTGCGAGCTGGGAATACCGGGAGAGAACGCGCGGCATTCGCTTCCTCTGAAAAGCCGCAGGCTCAAAAGAAAATACGCCTACGCATGTCCCTCGTGTCTTGAAATCATCAAACGCGTGCGCCCGATCCGGCGCGCGGTGGCCTGTTATAGCTGTTGTAAAAAATACAACCAAGGTCACTACGACGAGCGATTCAAATTGATGAAAAACAAACTCTGAAAATTTCCTCATTTCAGAGAAAAATTCAGAGAGCCGTATCGCTATCGTTTGCAAACAACGAACACCTCGTCTAAATACCATCCATGCCTGCCGACATCACCTCCCTCTCCAATTTCGGATTCATCATGGGCTTTTCTCCCGCCTTGGTGATCATTTTCATCGCGACAGCGGTTGTCAGCTGGCTCGTCAGCAGCACCCTGAAACGCCGTTTTCATGAATATTCGCAGATTCCAACCCGCTATACCGGTGCGGAGATTGCGCAAATCATGCTTCGTGAGAACGGGATCAACGACGTGCGAGTGATTTCAACTCCCGGGCAACTGACCGACCACTATGACCCGGTGAAACGCACCGTGAATTTAAGCGAAACGGTGTATGCGGTGAATTCCGTCGCCGCTGCTGCTGTCGCCGCTCACGAATGTGGTCACGCCATCCAGCATAAACAGGCATATGCGTGGCTGACCATGCGCTCGAAAATGGTTCCTGCGGTGCAGTTCGCCGGATCGGCTCTCAATTTCATCATGATCGCGGGTATGTTTGGAGCGATCGTTTTCAACAACCCCGCCGTGCTTTTCATCTGGGTCGGACTGTTCGCTCTGACGACCCTGTTTTCCTTCGTGACCCTGCCGGTTGAATTCGATGCAAGCAAACGCGCACTCGCCTGGTTGGAGCATTCAGGAGTTTCTTCCTCGATGGATCACGATAAGGCAAAGAACGCCCTGTTCTGGGCAGCGATGACCTATGTGGTCGCGGCACTCGGTTCGCTGGCGATGTTGCTCTACTACATCTCCATGCTGCTGGGTCGGCGGGAGGAATAATCAATCAGGAAACCGGAAACCAGCGAGGTTCGTTTCCTGGTTTCCACTTGATGTTGCAACCACTGCTGGGAAGCCCTTTCTTCGGAGCTTCGCCTGCGAGCAGGGATTTCACGGCCGCGCGCATGTCGTCGCCGGTCGCTTCGATGCCTGAGCTGGGACGCGATCCGTCAAACTGACCTGTGTAAATGATTTTCCCTTCGTTATCGAACAGGAAGAAATCCGGAGTGCAGGCGGCGCCGTAGGCCTTGGCTGTCATCTGCGTACGATCGATCAGATAAGGAAAATTCCAGCCATACTGTGCGGCGAATTCCTTCATCGGTTCCGGACCGTCCTGCGGATATTTTTCGAGATCGTTGGAGTTGATGGCGACGGTGTTGATACCCAGCGCTTTGAT
This sequence comes from uncultured Prosthecobacter sp., assembly GCA_965650415.1. Classification (GTDB taxonomy): domain Bacteria; phylum Verrucomicrobiota; class Verrucomicrobiia; order Verrucomicrobiales; family Akkermansiaceae; genus Luteolibacter. Next base: position 7,460 of record CBFGOP010000032.1, read on the forward strand.
TTCATCGGCGAATTCCCCCAGCTTTTTGGCGAGGTGGATTACATATGGGCAATGATTGCAGGCAAAGAAAACCAGCGTACCGTTTTCTCCTGCCAGATTGCGGATGGAATGGTTTTTTCCCCAAGCGTCCGGAAGCTCGAATCCCGGTGCCATGTTGTTGAATTTGAGTTGAAAGGTGGATGTTACTTCAGCCATGCAAACGTTTTCTAAACACGGTTTTGCAAAGCCGCAACCCTTGTCTTTTCCGCTTTCTTGTTTGAAGTTTATTTTATGGAGTGTAACCAGCGGTATGCTCAATGCGGCAGAACAAGTCCGATACTCACGCCACCTCCTCATTCCGGAAATCGGCGTGGACGGTCAGTTGCGACTGAAAAACGCATCCGTTTTGCTGATCGGAGCCGGCGGACTCGGATCTCCTGCTGCCCTCTATCTTGCCGCTGCAGGTGTTGGCCGGATGGGGTTGGTCGATCCGGATCAGGTCGATCTTTCTAATCTCCAACGCCAACTGCTCCATTCCGATGCGATGATTGGAAAATCCAAATTGGATTCCGCTGCCGCCCGCTTGCGAGAAATCAATCCGCACATTCAGCTCGATCTCTATCCTGTCCGATTCTCGGCGGATAAGGCACTTTCGATTGCGGAGAAATATGACCTCATCATCGACGGCTCGGACAATTTCCCGACGCGGTTTCTTTCAAACGATACCGCCTTCTTTTTGAAAAAACCCCTGATCTATGGAGCGATTCACCGCTTCGACGGACAGATGACGGTTTTCGCACCGCATCTCGGTGGACCATGTTACCGTTGCATGCTACCGGAAATCCCCGCACCCGGAACCATCCCGAGTTGCGCGGAGGCGGGAGTGCTCGGCGTTCTGCCCGGCATCATCGGATCGCTTCAGGCGATGGAGGCGATCAAGTGCCTCTTGGGGATCGGAGAAATTCCTCTGGGAAAACTGTTGATCTACGATGCCTTACGTACTTCGTTCCGTTCGCTACGCCTTGCTAGAGATCCGGCTTGTCGCCTGTGCGGCGATTCTCCAGCCATTTCCTCTGTTCACAATTCCGAAACCACCGCAAATCCTTCCTGTCACATTCAAGATCCCAACATGAAAACCATCACCGCAGCCGAACTGAAACAACGCATCGATTCCGGAAACCTGAACGCCATTTTGTTGGACGTGCGAGAGGAAGGCGAATGGCAAGTGGTGAATATTCCCCAAGCCAAGCTCGTTCCTTTGCAAACCATCCCGGCCCACGCGCCTAACCTCCCGAAAGATCAGGAAATCATCATTCATTGCAAAGCCGGCATGCGCTCCGCAAGGGCTTGCGAGTATCTGATGTCGATCGGTTTTGATAACGTCACCAACGTCGAAGGCGGGATGGATGCGTTTCAGAAACTGTGAGGAATCCAATCCTCAGTTCTCTTTACATCTTCATCGCTTTGAGCCCAAGAAACAGCGGAAACTCCTCCGCCGCCTTGTGCTCGGCTTTACTGAACGGGCCGATTTGTGAGCGGCGATGGGAGAATAGCTCGGTGCATTTCGTCACGCCCATGCCGGCATCGCCGATTGCTGACAGGAGATCGGCGAGAGGCCGATGATAAAACACCGTGCCTTCGGCGGTCTTCAGGCCTGGGCGGGTTTGGATCGCGATCTCAAGCGCTTTGCCGTATTTGTCCAAACGACGAAATTGGATTTTCTGATCCCCATCCCAACCCCAATGGCTTTCTTTGGGAATCCGGAAACAGGGATGCATCATGACGATGGCAAAAGTTCCACCCGGCTTGAGCGCAGCGGAAACATTCTTCATGAGAGCGGCCGCATCCGGCACATCGTGCACCGCCATCACGCAGGCGGCTTTGTCAAAACTTCCATCCGCCCATGGCGCATTTCCACACGCATCGGCCACTTCGAAATTTACCCTTTTGTCGCTGCTGTGTCGTTGGCGAGCGGATGCGATCAGTTTGTCGCTGGCATCGACCCCGTGAACTTTTTCCGCTCCGGCCATCAGCAAATGTTTCACCAACACTCCCTGTCCGCAGCAGATATCGACGACGGAATCTCCTTTGCGAATATCCAAGAGACTCATGACTGCCGGTAAAATGACATGCTGGTGATAATCCGATCCATCGGCCCCCACCAGTTTGTCATACCAACCGGCAACACCATCCCAACCGCGATCTTCACCGGTTTTTGAAGACGGTGCCGATTTTTTGGGAAATTTCTTACCCGGCTTGAAACCTTTCGGCGGAAAAAACTTCTCTTTGCGTTTGCCATCGTGACGTTCCATCCGAGCGAATAAGCCCAGAATCGGGCCGTCTGGCGATGAAAAATCCCATTCAAATACTGGGAAATTCCGGCTTTTCCGTTCCCGAAAGAAAAAATTATTTTTTCTTCAAAAAAAAGTTGACCCTGACTCAAACCCGTGGTTCTTTCCGCGCGTCGCAAGACAAGGCGGCTCGATTGAACGTCCCTTTGGGTTTTTGGGTTTTTCCCGGGGATAATCGCTCGAGCCGCCCCTTTTTTTGTACCGATCACTCGTGGGTTTGTTTTACCTCCGCTCTTGATATGTGGCGCGCAGCTTCTCTAATGGCGATATGGCGATGGTATGGCGCGAGGGTGAATTTATAAATGAAACCGATTTTCGGGTTTCTCCGACGGATCGTGGTTTGTGCCATGGACTGAGTTTGTTCGAGACGATCTTGGCTGTGGAGGGTCGGCCCCGCTTGATTGCCGAACATCTCCGGCGTATGAGGAACGGTCTCGCACGATTGAATATTCAACAGATCGAAATCGATGACCACGCTCTGGAGCGGGTGATGATGGCATTGTTGGAGCGCAATGGACTTCGGCACGGGATGGCGAGGATCCGTTTTACTATCAGCATGGGCAACGGTCCTCTGAATCAGAACGATAGCGGCCGTTCTTGGAAATGGATGACGGCTTCAAGAGTCGATCCCCCGGAGGCAAGCATGCGCGTGACGCTCGCGCCGTGGAGAATTGATACCGAGAGCATGTTGCGCGGGATCAAGGTCGGGAATTACGCCGAGCACCTGGTGGCTCTCGATCTGGCGCGTTGCGAGGGATTCGACGAAATGTTGTTTTTCAATACCTCGGATGAACTTTGCGAGGCGGCGATGGCGAATGTGTTTTTGATCAAGGACAATGAATTGTTCACGCCCGGTCTGGACAGCGGTTGCTTAGCCGGCGTCACCCGGGAACATGTTTTGCAATTGGCGACAGCTCAGAAAATTCCCTGCCACGTCAGGGTCTTGACCAAAAAAGATCTCGGCAAGGCCGACGGGATTTTTCTGACTTCTTGCATCAAAGGCCCCGTATGGGTTTCCGCCATCCAGAGCAGGGCTTATCCTGCCCATACCCTTTTCAACGCGATCCGGAGCCTCTGGCTGAAAAGCATGCGCGATTCATGATCGGCCGCGGTTGGGTTACAGGCTACAATTCATTCCTAAAAGTCATGGAATTTTCCTTCCCGAATGCGGGTCGGATGTTTCAATATCTGGTTTGTAACCCTAATTCTAACCACTATGTCACGTCCAGTCACACTTTTCACCGGCCAGTGGGCCGATCTTCCACTTGAAAAACTCGCGCCGCTCGCTGCGGAAATGGGCTATGACGGCCTGGAGCTCGCATGCTGGGGAGATCACTTCGATGTCGATAAAGCGAACTCGAAGAAGAATTACATCAAGGATAAGTGGGAGCTTCTCGCCGATCACGGCCTGACCTCCTACGCGATTTCCAGCCACCTCGTCGGACAAGCGATCTGCGACAACATCGATGAGCGTCACAAAGCCATTCTCCCTCCACACGTCTGGGGCAAAGGCGATCCGGAAGGTGTGCGCAAGCGCGCCGCGAAAGAAATGATCGATACCGGAAAAGCCGCTCGCAAGTTTTTCAACGCCAAACCAGGCCGCAAAGGCAAAGACGATTTCCCGGCAGTCGTGAACGGTTTCACCGGTTCTTCCATCTGGCACGGCCTCTACGCCTTCCCGCCAACCAGCCAGGCATTCTATGAAAAAGGTTTCCAGGATTTCGCGAAACGTTTCACGCCCATCCTCGATGCGTTCGATAAGGAAAACGTCAACTTCGCACTCGAAGTCCACCCGACCGAAATCGCCTTCGACATCGCCACTGCGCAACGCGCGCTCAAAGCGGTCAAAAACCACAAGCGTTTCGGTTTCAACTACGATCCTTCCCACCTCGGTTACCAGGGTGTCGATTACATCAAGTTCATCCGCGAGCTCGGCCACCGCATCTATCACGTTCACATGAAAGACGTTTGGTGGGGCCACGGTGATGGCACCGTCGGTGTGTTCGGTGGCAGCACCGATTTCGGCGATCACCGCCGTTTCTGGGATTTCCGCTCGCTCGGCCACGGTGACATCGAGTTCGAGGACATCATCGTCGCACTCAACGATCTCAAATACGCCGGTCCGCTCTCCGTCGAGTGGGAGGACATCCGCATGGATCGCGTCCACGGAGCAACCGAGGCAGCCGCATTTGTTAGAAATGTGGATTTCCCGGGTTCCAACGTCGCGTTCGACGCAGCATTCGACAAATCCAACCAATAATCTTTATGTCAATTAAAGTAGGAGTTATCGGTGCCGGATGGATGGTGAAATACCATGCCGAAGGCTTTCGCAAAGCGGGCGCGGACATCGTAGCCGTCGCAGATCCATTGCCGGGCGCAGCGGAAAACGCAGCCAAGCAATGGAATATCGCCAAAACCTTCGATTCCGTAGATCGCATGTTGGCGGAAGCCCCTGAACTCGATGCGGTCAGCATCATCGTTCCTAACAAGTTTCACGCACCACTCGCCATCCAATGCCTCAAGGCAGGCAAGCACGTGTTCTGCGAAAAACCACCCGGTTTGAACGCGGCTGAAGTGAAGGAGATGATCGAAGTTGCAAAAGCGTCTGGCAAAAAGTTGATGTTCAACTTCAACAACCGCGCTCGTCCTGAGTCGCAAGCGATGAAAAAATACGTCGAAGACGGAACGGTCGGCACGATTAACTCCGCGCAAGCGAAATGGATCCGCCGCACGGGCATTCCCGGCTTCGGCGGTTGGTTCACCACCAAGGCCATGTCCGGCGGTGGCGCCACCATCGATCTTCTCCACATGATCGATTTGGCGCTCTACCTCATGGGTTACCCTGAACCCGCGCATGTTTTGGCGAACACCTTTGACACCCACATCACCGACCCCGGCTTCAAAGGCCCATGGGGAATTCCTGACCGCGAAGGCGGCACCACAGATGTCGAGTGCGCGGCGCACGGATTTGTTCGATTCAAGACCGGCCAGGTTCTCAGCCTTCAGGTTTCATGGGCGGAAATGGTGAAACGCGAGGAAGTCTCCGTTGTTTTCCAAGGCACCAAGGCCGGCGGAAAAGTCGAGCGCCTGTTTGGTCGCGATGGTTTGGATGAAACCGCCATCGACACCTGTGAGCTCTACGTTCAGGAAAACGGCAACAGCGTGAACCGCACGATCATCACCGAAGCATGCGAAGACATGGGTCGTATCGGTTCGGCTTCCAACTTCATCCACACGATCAACGGCACCGCCGAACCGTTCAACACTCCTGAACAAGCCCACAAACTCATGTGGATCATCGACGCGCTCTACGAGTCCGCCAAAACCGGCAAACCCGTGAGTTATTAATCACCGATTTCCATGCAGGAAAATCTCCAATCAACGGGCGGGCCGAATCCAAGCGGCTCGCCCGTTGTTGTAGGGATGCTCATCGTGCTCTGCACCTTTCCCGATGCGGAAACCGCCAGACGCATTTCCAAAGAAATCATCTTAGAAAACCTCGCCGCATGCGCGAACCTGATCCCCAACGTGGAATCGATTTACCAATGGGAGGGAAAGATCGAGCAATCCAGTGAAGTCTTGGGGATCTTCAAGGTCGTAAGCAGCGGGTTCACCCGACTTGAGGATTTCCTGTTAGAAAATCATCCATACGACACACCCGAGATTGTGGGGATTTCGCCAGATCGGGTTTCGGATAAATATTTGAAGTGGGTGGTTTCACTCACCTCTCATCCGGAACACGGGCAGCTTCCAACCGAAGCGCATGGCGATCAGCCGCAATAGCAGGATCACACTCATGCCGATGTAGCGGTTGCTTTCCGAATTCGGAAAAAAGTGGTTCAAAAAAACAAAGGCCAAAGCGCCGAAGAACACGGTGGTGGCGTAGAGGTGGACGCCTGCGCGAAACACCCATGGGATTTCACCACGAAGCACATCCCGCAGCATTCCGCCCGCCACGGCGGTGACAATCCCGAGAAGAACAGCCGTCACTTCATTCGTGCCCAAGATCAGGGCTTTTTCAGTCCCGACAATTCCGAACAACGCCAAACCGAACGCATCTGCGATCAACAAGGCGCGATTCGGCAGCTTTATGAAACGCACGGCGAGAAAGGTCGCGATCGCAGCGAGCGTGGCAGACAGAATCGTGCCGGGATTTTTCAACCAAAACACCTGGGTATCGAGGCAGATGTCACGGATCGTCCCGCCACCGACAGCGGTCACCAAGGCCAGCACCAGCACACCGAACAAATCAATTCGTTTTCCCTCCGCGGCCAACACTCCGGAAACCGCACAAACCGCGCAGGCCAAATATTCGATCCATGGAGGCATCTGATTGGGTGGAAATGAAGGTTGAATCAACTTGGTTTCGCCAACTCCAGAATTTGCGCCATGCGGGTGAAGTGTGAGTCATCAAAACCCACTGCGCGCTTCAGGAAAACATCACGCTCTAGCACGTTGGGATCGCGATCCGCAGCGCGCCAGGTTTTGAAATCAATCAAACCCATGCGCCATGGTCCGAAGCCACTGACAGAAATGGGAAAGTCACTGCCATGGATGATGCGGTCTTGAACCGGTGCCGGAAGAATTTTTGGGAGGGTTCGGGAACGGATCGGACTGCACAGCGCCGAACTATCACCATACAGGCGCGGCCACTTTTTGAACATTTCGATGAGGTCCTCCGTGTAATCAGGATCCCACAAACCGGACCGACCGGCACAGTGGGCTGCGATGACGGTGACACCACGGGCAAGCGGATATTCTAACAAACGAGGATCCGCGAGCAGGGGATCGATGACCGGTAATGATAATTCACCGCCTGTGTGCGAAAGCAGAATCATTCCGGCGGCGGCCATTTTATCGAAGAACGGTCGATGTTTGGGATTCGAGTAATCGACATTCAGGCAGTTCGGCAACAATTTCAGCACCCGCGCGCCTGCGGCTATGCAGCGCTCCAGTTCCTCCATCGCATGGGGTTTTGAGGGATGAATCGACACAGCGGGAATAAACAGATCCGGATAATCGGCACAAACTTTCAGGAGATATTCATTCGGGACGTAAAATGATCCCTTTTCAGGCATAGCCTTCCCATCGTCGGTGTGGGGAAGGTCCTGAGCTAGCAACACCACTGAGTCCAGGGATGAGGTGCGCACCATATTGACGAGCCGATCCACCAAGGCTTCATCGAGTCCGGTTTTCAGACTGCCCGCTGGCAGACCTGCCGATTTCACGATGATCTGCGCCATCAGCTTGTGCAGAGGAGTTCTCATCTGCAGCCAGCAGGCGCTGCCGGAGCTGCCGTCACCAACGAGATGCACGTGACAATCGATGCGTTTCAGCGCGGACTTTTCCATGGGGTATGGATATCTCCGTTAACGAATGACGTCGATGAAATCCTGATAGGAAATCACTCGACGATCACCGGTGTGCCGACTGTGACGTTCTCGAAAAATTTCGCAGCCATGTGATCCGGCATGCGGACGCAGCCGTGTGATGCGGCGTAGCCCGGAAGGTATCCGGTGTGCATGCCGATGGCGTTGTTGAAGCGCATGAAGTAGGGCATGGGGGCGTTGTAGAAAACCTGTCCCGGCAGGACTTTATCAACACGGATGTCCGCGCTGTCGTTGATGACCTGGCCAGTGGCTCTGTCCTTGATGACACCGTAGAGTGAGGATTTGTGATCTTTGTTCTTCTGGGTGATTTTGTATCTTCCCGGAGGCGTGCCGGAGTCCTCTTTTCCGGAGGAGATCTTCGACACTCCAACGAGTTTATTACCCTTGTAGAAAAAGGCTTTTTGCTGGATGCGGTTGATCTTGATGAGTGCCGGACCCGTGGCGTCATCTCCTTCCCAGTAGGAGACGTCGTCGGGGATGGCAGGTGCCGGAGCATCCGGCTTGCTGACAACAGGTCGATGAATCGATCCACCGATTCCTGCCAAATAATCCGATCCCGGAGGCGCGGTTTGGAAGCAGGAAACCACGAGCATGGAGCAAGCAAGTGAGAGGAAATGTTTCATAAACGCGGGTTTGGTAGGATGGAATCGGGCAATTTGCAAGTTCAAGGAACGCGGTGGCTAGAGTTGCGGAATCGGAAATTATTCCCTAGAACCTATTTCCTATGCATGAAGAAGCCCTGAAGTTGCCCGGTCATTTCGAGATCGAGCATGATTTGCGCGAACAACTCGGCAGCCGGCCCGGCCATCAGCGCTGCGTGGTGGGGGAGAGCGAATTGCTCCTGGTGGTCCATGAGGTTCCGAAGGCAGGGGTGCCCGAGCGGCAGGCGATGTTTTTCTGGAGAACGCACCGAGGAGAATGGCAACAACCCAGCGGCAAGGGTTTGAGTGAACTGGGTGCGCTCTTGGATCGATACACCCGGGCAATTGATGAAAATGAGGAATTGCTCGAAGTCACGGAATCGACCGAGCAGGTCTTTCATATTCTCCGTCATGCGGGTCCGTTGACACGAAGCATGCGTAACCTGGTGCATGCGTTGGAGGAAGCGCTTTCGCAGGAATCCGATGACAAGGAGATTTTAAACTACCGTGACCGGGCCAGAGAACTCGAGCGCGCCGCCGAGCTTTTGCAGAATGATGCGCGGGAAACATTGATTTTCTGGCAAGCGGAGGCTTCCGAAGCCCATGCGAAATCTTCCGATCGTTTGGGAAGAATTCTTTTCAAGCTCAACCTCGTCACCGGCTTTTTTCTGCCTGTAGTCGCTCTGGGCAGCTTGTTCGGCATGAATGTGAATTTGCCGGATTTTATTCATGAACTATTTTGGCTGATCTTTTTCGGCGGACTTGCAGTAGGAGGATTGCTGCTGTGGTTCGTCGCTCGGAAAAACGATTGAGCGATCGCATATGAAAAAACTTTTGGTGATAGGTGCGGGTTACCTGGGCGATGAAATTCTGCGGCAGTTCAAAGCCGCAGGGTGGCATGTGGTGGGCGCATCTCTGAGCGGTGGAGAAAATTTGATCGCCTGTGATGTGAGTAATCCGGAATCGGTTGCAGCACTTCCGGATGCCGACGCGGTTATTCACTGCGCTGCATCAGGGCGCGGAGGGGAGGAGGCGTATCGCAAGGTTTATGTTCAAGGCTGCCGCAATCTGGTTCAGCGGTTTCCGAATGCGAAGATTGCCTTCACTTCAAGCAGTTCGGTTTATGCTCAGCAGGATGGAGAGGTGGTCACGGAGGAATCGGATGCCATACCGGATCGCGAAACCGGACGACTTCTTCTCGAAGCGGAGCGATGCGTGCTCGATGCCGGAGGAGTGGTGTTGAGACTTGCGGGAATCTATGGTCCCGGACGTAGTGTTTTGCTGTCCAAATTCAAAAACGGCGAGGCCGTGATCGAGGAAGACGGTCAACGTTTCATCAATCAGATTCACCGAGATGATGCGGCAAGTGCTTCATTGCATCTGTTTTCTCTAACCGATTTCCCCGCTGCTCAAATTTTCAATGTCTGCGATTCCGAGAGTCTGACTCAGCTTCAGGTTTACCAAGGGTTATCAAAAATTTTCGACAAACCCCTACCGCCCAATGGCCCACGGGATCTCAATCGCAAAAGGGGTTGGACTCACAAACAGGTCTGCAACGCCAAGCTCAGAGCGACCGGTTGGCAGCCGCTCTATCCCTCGTTTTTGGATGCGGTGAGGTCGTTATAACGTTCCGCTCCACGTCCAAAGATTCGCATCGAAATATTTATGTGCGGTATGGATCAGTCCCTCGGCACGGCCTTTCGGGCGGAGAACGGCAATCATGGTGGAACCGGAGCCGGACATCAGAACGGTTTTGGTATCGCGGCGGTTTTGCAGCCAATCCTTGAGTTCGGCGAGGTAGCGATGTTTGGCAAAAACGGCTTTTTCCAAATCATTCACGAGCTCCATATCCTCGTAGAGGTAAGGATCGTAACGGATGCCCGGTAGAGGTCTCGCTTCCAAACAATCGCGGTAGGCATCCGCGGTTGAAACGTTGAAGCCGGGTTTAAAAAGAACGATGGGTAAAGGAGGAGGAGCCGGTGCCGTCTCGATGATTTCTCCTCTGCCTCGGCACCATGCGGCACCGGCGTAGAGGAAAAACGGAACATCCGATCCGATACCGGCGGCGAGATCGTGAAGTTCCTGCGGAGAAAGCGGTTTGGCGAGTTGGGAGTTCAGAGCTAACAGAACCGTCGCGGCGTTGCTCGAACCTCCGCCGAGTCCGGCACCGTGCGGGATACGTTTTTCCAGATGGATTTGAAAATGCTGGGGCTGGCCGGATTTTTCCGCGATGGCCTCAACGGCTTTCACGACAAGGTTGCGTGAATCGGTTGGCAGGATCGGATCCGAACAGGTGAAGGAAAACGTTTCCGCAGGAAGAATGGTGATTTCATCTGCCAAGCCCGGGAGCTTGACCATGAGAGTTTCGATTTCATGGAAACCATCGGGGCGTTTCGAGAGAATGCGCAGCGAAAGATTGAGTTTAGCAGGTGAGAGCATGATGTGATTGGAAGTGGTAGGGCGCTCTCGCCGTAGAGCGCCGTTGAATGTGAAAGAGGATAACGATTGGATGAGTGGCTTAGATATTCGAAATCGACAACAAGGCGAGCATCCGGCCTGTCTGGCCTTTTTCGATGCGGTAGGAGTAGTGTAGGATCAAATCCGCAGCGGTGTTTTGGCAGCTGTCGTGAAAGTTTGCGATTCCTAACTCACTGGCTTGATCTCGAATCGTGGCGGCGAAATCGACATCGTAATCCGGCGGACGGATGCAGGGTGATACCACGCAAACGAGATCGCCGGGTTTCGTGCCGTAGTGACGTTGCATTTCTATCACCGCTTCGCGCAGGATGTTGCCTTCGGTGCCTTTTTTCCCGGAATGCAGGAGGCCGATCGCGCGAGCGACGGGATCCACCAGATAGATCGCAGCGCAGTCGGCCACATAAATAGCGAGCAATTGATTTGGCAGATTCGTGATCAATCCATCCACTCCTGCGTGTTGGATCATCGGCTGATGCGAGGTCGCTGTGATCATAGCGATGCGATTGCCGTGGACTTGCTCGGCATGGTGGCGGGTCAAAATTTCCGGGAATCCGGCCGCTACGATACTGTCGTGATGCGGTGTCAGGTTGCGTAGCGCGAATTCACGATCACCTCTGACGTCCACGTCTGGCAGGCGTGGAATCCATGATGCCTGAAAACCCGGCAACCCGGCGATGGGATCTAGAAAAGAGAAAACCTCCGTCACGATCGGAATCGTAACGGAGGTACATCGAATTCGCCAAGCGTTGAACAATAGAAAGTTATGAAAGGATGCGGTTTTTCAGAGCACGGTTGGTATGCTCAACGGTTTCCGCCTCTTCCTCATCCATGCCTGCGAGGATGCCTGCGAGATCGGTCGCGATTTCCTTGCGCATTCTGGAGACGAGATCCACTCCCTTGGAAGTGATACGAACCATGATCTTGCGGCGGTCTTCGGCAGCACTGACGCGCTCCACGTAACCGAGTTTTTCCAAGCGATCCACCAAACCGGTTGCGGCGGCGGTTGAATGACCCATTTTTTTCGCGATATCCGACATGGTCAGATATTCCTCGCTCGATAGATAGGTAAGTAAGAAGAACTGGGAAAAGGACACGTTTCCTTTGTTCAGTTCCCCGGATAAGTTCAAAATGCAGCTGCGTTGGGTAAACAGCACGAAGTCTGCGAGGCGATCAGCGTCAGCTTTCGCCACAGTGCCGGTGGCACCGAAGGATATGTTTTTCATGTTGGCTGGTTGTTTGGTTCATGTTGGGACATGGTGGAAACCCTCCGCTTTTTGAAAATAAACCATCTGATCTGACTCGCATCAGCCCAAATGGGTGGGACTTTTTTCAAAAAACTCAGTTTTCCGTGGGACTCCTCCAAATTATTTAAAATTTCTGGATTGGGAAGCCTGAAATTTGGCAAAAGTTAATAAATGACCCATCCGTAGGGAAAAACCCTTTAAAAATCGGGGGTTTGGCGGATGCGATCGTCCGCCACACTCAAATAGCCCTCATCCAGCTCAATTCCCGTAAAATGGAAGATTTTCTGGGATTTCGCGGCAAGAGCCGAGGACCCGATCCCCATAAAAGGGTCGAGCAAACGGGTTTTTGCGCCTTTCCCATGGATTTTGATGCATTGCTCGACCAAAGCGACAGGGAAGGTCGCAGGGTGGGGGCGCTCGCCTCTGCGGGATTGGATGGTTTCGTAGGGGATAAACCAGGTGTTTCCACGGCAGCGGAGGTCCGCTCCATCTGTGTGTCCCCAGCGGGCAATGTTGGATTTATCAGCGTAAGGCACGCCAGCAGCACGGCGATCGAGCGGAATATCACCGGCTTTGGTCAGGTGAAACACATATTCGTGGCAGTCGTTGACGTAGCGTTTCGAATTGATCGGTTTGAAATGACCGGTGGAAATCGGCTCTCCGGAGGTGGGGGTCACAGTGATCGATTTGATCCAGTGAAAGGTATTTTGCAGGACAAACAGCGGTTCGGGCCCATCGGTCAGGACGAGAATCAGCTGATACGGCAGGAGCGGGTTGGATGGCGCGGCACCGACGTTGAGGAAAAACGATGCGTCATCTTTCATCACTCGTTTCACTTCGGCCGCCCATGCTGTGCACCAAGCGAGAAACTCGTCGCGCGGGGCGGTGTCTTTGAAAGTTGAGTAGTTGATGCCTAAATTGTAGGGTGGTGA
>CBFGOP010000033.1:0-19414 GCA_965650415.1 uncultured Prosthecobacter sp.
CGACGACCTATTCATTACGAATGAATTGCTCTACCCCTGAGCTACAGCGGCTTTTCGAAAACCGGCGAATCTAAAACCACCGGAGCCAAGAAGGTTTTAACTTCAGGAACCGCGCTTGCAACCAAAAATCCAAAGCCGTCACCCCTTGCAACTTGACGGAACCCTCCAGCCCGCAACACGCTGCAGTATGTCAAAACCAAAGCATTTTGCGGGATTGGATATTGGTGGATCGACGATCAAGTCGGTCATCATCAATCATTCCGGAGACCAAGTCGGGCCAATTGTGGAAGTAAAAAGCCATGTTAAAGAAGGTTACCGCGCGACCTTCAAACAACTCGAAATCGCTTTGGCGGAACTCACCAAAAACGCCGGCATCCAGCTGATCGACATCGGCGGCATCGGACTCGATGTTCCCGCCCCATCCTCCAACGGCGTGATCTGGGGAAAAGCCAACCTCGGTGATGACTGGGTCGGAACCGATATCTGCAGCGAACTCAACAAGCACCTCAACATCCCCGTTCACATGACCAATGATTGCAACGCCGCAGCGGTCGGGGAATACGCGATCCGCCACAAACACCTCGGCGGGCTGCTTCTCGTCGCCCCCGGCACTGGCTTGGGTGGCGGTTTTGTCTTACCAGGCGGAAAACTCTACGAAGGCGCCAACGGCCTGGCTCTTGAGGTCGGGCACATTTCCGTGCCTTTCACCGAAGACGACGGCTCTCTCCCAAGCTGCACCTGCGGCCTCAAAGGCTGCCTCGAGGCATGGGTCTCACTCGTTGCCTTGCGCCGCCGCCTTTCCATCGAACTCAACAAGTCCGAGTGGAAAGACCATTCCCTCAACTCGCCTGAAATCCCCATCGAGGAAAAAGCCTTCAAACTCCGCACCCTCGCGGAAAACGGCGATGCTCTCGCCATCCAGCTGTTCAAACAACAGGGATTCATTCTCGGCTACGGCATCGCCGATCTGGTCAGAACCTTCGATCCCGGCCTGGTTGTGATCGGTGGCGGCTTGGCCGAAGCCAAATTCCGCGATGCCTTCCTCGATTGGGTTCAGGATGGATTCAAGGAGAGAGCTTGGCCGATTTACCGCAACAGCCCAATCGACCCCGATAAAGTCACCACCCGCTTCGAGTGGGCCGAGGGCGGAGACGCCGCCGCATCCATCGGCATGGCCTACACCGCGCGCGAACTTTTTTCCTAACAGTTTTAAAATCTTCCATGTTTCTCATCTCCATTCCCGCACTCCAGCGCAACACCTGCATTCTTCGCCAAGTGGCTGATCTCGCCGGATGCAAGGTCGTGCTCGCATTGAAAGGGTTTTCCTGTTGGAAAGCGTTTCCCTACATCAGCCGCGATCTCGACGGCTGCTGCGCCTCGGGTCTCTGGGAGGGACGTCTGGCCAACGAGCATTTCAAAAAACACATCCTCACTTACTCTCCGGCTTACGACGATGAGGATATCGATGCCTTGTTGGAATTCACGCATCACCTGGATTTCAATTCCCTCTCCCAGTGGTTCCGTTTTCGGGAAAAAATCTTCGCTCACCCGCGTTTCATCTCCGGAGAAATCGCCTGCGGCCTGCGCGTGAATCCCGAACACTCCACCGGACAAACCGCCATTTATGATCCCTGTGTTCCGGGCTCCCGACTCGGTATCACCGCAGACCAACTCAAAGGAGCCGATCTAACAGGAATTTCAGGACTGCATTTCCACACCCTCTGCGAACAAGACTCGCCCGACCTCGAATCGACACTTCAGGCGGTGGATGAAAAATTCGGCGATCTGCTTCGTTCCAAGCAAATCACCTACCTAAACATGGGCGGCGGACACTGGATCACCAAACCGTTCTACGATCGCGAACGCCTGATCCGTCTGGTGAAAGAAGCGAAACAAAAATATGACGTCGAAGTCTGGCTGGAACCGGGCGAAGCCGTTGCGATCCACACCGGAGTCCTTCGCGCAACGGTAATGGACGTGTTCGAATCCGCCGGACACAAACTCGCGATCCTGAATATTTCCGCAACAGCTCACATGCCTGACGTGATTGAAATGCCCTACCGTCCCGATGTATTTTTGGTGGAGAAAGAAGAACGAAGAAAGAAGACGGAAAACAATGCCTTGCCAGCCGTGACTCTTGAAGGAGAGCATTACGTTCCCGCCGGCGATCCTCAATCTCCCATTTCTGCCCCCTCTTGCACCTACCGCCTTGGCGGCCCCACCTGCCTCGCTGGAGATGTGATCGGTGATTATGTTTTCCCCCGTGAACTGGAATTCGGTGATATCCTCGTATTCGACGACATGGCTCATTACACCATGGTCAAAACCACCACTTTCAACGGCGTCAAACACCCGGCCATCGCGCTTCTCCACGAAAACGGCGAGATCGAAACCATCCGAAGCTTTGATTATCAGGATTTTCGCAACCGGCTTTCCTGAAATTTCTTTACCCCGCAGGCCGTAAGCTTTCTTATCAGTCCGTCAACGGCACGGATTGTCGCTTGCACCACACCTTTTACCCACGTAACTTATCGCCATGAGCAACTTATTCCTCGGCTTCGGTCCCATCGGTGGACCTGAAATGATCTGGATCTTCGTCATTGTCCTTCTTCTTTTCGGAGCCAAGAAACTTCCGGAACTCGCTCGCGGGGTCGGTAAAAGCATGGGAGAATTCAAGAAAGCACGTCAGGAATTCGAACGCGAAATCACCCAAGCCGAAGCTGAAGCCGAACGTGAAAAAGATGCCTCCGACAAGGCTGCTCGAGTCAAGCCTGCCAGCGGCAATGAGTCTCACGATGCGTGAGACCCAAGCTTGATCCCCCCTTCGCTGTAAACCTCCCCCATCAGCCTCCCTTTCATGCGCAAGTCATCTCCTTGGCTTCGTTTTGCCTACTTCCTGGGTTTTACCTTCCTGCTGTTCTTCAGCATCCATCTGTTTCGTAAAGCCGAAACCCCGCCGTGGAGAAAAACCGGGACTTCAGCTCAAACTGCTGTTTCCGCGCCAAAGCCGCTGGCTCAGTTCACCCAGAGAGATCAGTCATCATGCTCGTTTCGCTTTCTTTCTTACAATTTGAAAAACTGGCTGACTTCGAATCAAACTCCCGAGAAATCAGCCGAATCGAAGCAAGTTATCATTAGAACACTTGTTTCAAGCGAAGCTGATGTCATCGGTTTATCAGAAATCGGCAGTGATGCCGATGTTCGTGAAATCCAAAAACTCCTGAAACAAGCAGGTCAGAATTTTCCTTACTTCCATCACACGGGAGGAACCGATCCAATCCGCCATCTCGCCATTCTCTCGCGTTTTCCGATCGGATCTGTAGTCCATCCTGCCATCGAAATTCCTGGAACCAACGAATCCATCCAACGCGGTATTCTCGACGTCACGATCCTCATTGACCAACAACCCCACCGATTCCTTGGCTTGCATCTCAAATCCAAACGTGTCGTTCCCAACTTCGACCAAGCGGAACTCCGGATCCGCGAAGCCGAGCATGTTAGAAAACACATCGATTCCATCTTGGAAAAAGACCCGGGTGCCAAACTCATCGTTTACGGAGATTTCAACGACCACATCCAGAGCGTCAGCACCCGCACCATTCTGGGATCTTACGGGAATGACATCGCCCTAACACCCATTCAACTCAAGGATTCACGAGGTGAAAAATGGACCCATTACTTTCAATCCCAAGATCAATACAGTCGTATCGATTTCATCACCGTTTCCAAATCACTAAGATCACAAATTGACCCCGAACACTCCCGCATCATCGATCTCCCGACCTGGAATACCGCCTCCGACCACCGTCCCATCCTGGCAACATTTAAGTGAAGCACAGCGCGAAGCGTTTGAGGTTTGAATTTTCACTCCACGACTTCATCGTCATCGACAACGAAATCTTCGTCCACCGGGAGAGCGCGGAGCACTTCCCCTGGCGCCGCTGGCTCAGGCTCCACATTCACATCCTCAATCGGAACCGCTCTCAAAATTTCCCCGTCAGCAGGAATCGCAGGCGGCGCAGCCACATCCTTGACCAGCTCTCCGTTCTCCCCTTCCACCATCACTACCAACGCTTTTTTCGGAGGTTCGATGATTTCCTTGATCTCATCTTTCAGGGGCTCGAAAAAGTTTCTGACCATCGGTGCCGCCATCCGTCCACCGGATACTTTTTGTCCCGGCTTGCCTTCATACAAAACCGCAAACGCGTAACGCGGATTGTCATGAGGCAAAAATCCCGCAAACCAGGCCAAACGCTGGTTCAACTTCGGCGGCCCCCACTGCGCCGTTCCGGTTTTCCCAGCCAGAGTGGTGTAGGTCAAATTTCCGCTGCGCCCCGTTCCATATCCTTTTTCAACCACATCCCTCATCCCCAGACGCGTCACCTCCACGGCATGGGCATCAACCCCGAGCCAGTTCCGGCGATCCGGGCGAAATGCCTCAACAACCCGACCGCGGGTATCCTGCACCTGAGCGATCAATGACAACTTCGGCAATGCCGATCCGTTACCGATTCCCGCCATCATCTGCGCAACCTGCAAAGGCGAGGCCAGCAAACTTCCTTGCCCGATCGACATGTTCGCCGTGTCACCATTCAGAATCCGTCGACCCTCGTTTTTCAACATCCACTCATGACTCGGAACCAATCCGGGAGTTTCACCAATCAGAGGTAAACCCGATTTGTCACCCATCCCCATGCGTCTGGATAAATTCAAAAATACCGACGCACCCGTATCGATACCAACGCGATAGAACCAGGTGTTGCAGGAGCGCGCAATCGCACGCTTCACATCAATCGGCCCCTCTGGAACTTTCGACCAGTTTTTGAACGTGTGGTTTCCGATCGTCATCGCCGCCGGGGAGTCGATCAATTTGTATTCATCGACAATCCCCAAATCCAAGGCAGCCAGAGCTACCAGAGGTTTGTAGGCGGATGCCGGTGGATAGGCCGATTGGAAGGCACGCCCGAAAAGTGGAGTTGCGGGATCATCCTGCAGAGCCTGAAATTCCTTATCACTGATTCCGGGAATGAATCGATTCAGATCAAAGGTCGGCCGTGAAGCCATCACCAGCACCTCGCCAGTCACCACATCGATCACCACAAACGCTCCCCGTTCACAGCCCTTTTCCAGAACCTCCTCCGCCAGCTTCTGCCATTTCAGATTCAGGGTAGTGACCAAAGTTCCACCTGGGCGCGGACGCTTGACCAATTCCTCCAGCAGCTTGTTGCCGTTTTCATCAAAAATCAGGCGTTTCATCCCGTCCACTCCGGTCAACTGCTGGTTGTAGAGTTTTTCAAAACCGGCCCGACCCTCGCTCTCCTCCCACAAGGGCTCGTTGTAATTGATCGGACCAGTGGGCAATTTCCCGACACTTCCCGAATAGCCGATGATGTGCGCGGCCAATCCTTTATGGGGATAAAACCGACGGTATACGGGAGACAAAATGATGCCCGATGGCAGCTTGGTCTCGATCGCCTTGGCTTCCTGCTCGTTGAGCATCCGGGTCAGGTAAAGTGGTAGCCAGCGCCGATGGTAATAATGATCATAGAGTTCATCATCGGTCTTCGGGTTGGAAACTTCGATCACTCCGTTCAATTTCTCCATCCGTTCGCGCGCCCACTGGATTACATAAGCACGATCCACATTTCGAAACTGCTGGTATTGCAGTGCCACCTGATACGCCACCTCGTTCTGCGCAAAAGGTTCTCCATTTCTGTCAACAATCTGCCCACGGGGTGCCGGGATTTTTAAAGAAATCGTCCTCGCGTCCTTGCGGGTCAGGATCGAACCATCACTCGCCGATTTTTTGACACTGAGAGACTCTGTCAATTCCAAGGCCGCATCGCTCGCCACACTGCCCGCGCCCTGACCTGCGCATGGCACAAACGCCAAACACGCTAACAGCAGAACCATCCGGAAAACCTTCATCAACGCGCGAAAGATAGAGAACATCCCACTACTACGGCAAGAACCATTGAGCAATTCCCCAATATCCAATGATCGCTTATTCCCGAACCTTGACACGCCCGTCCACCTAGTGCATCTCCCCGCCATGCCTAAGCTTTCCATCCGCAACCTCGACGTTTCCGCCAAAGAAGTTCTGATGCGCGTCGATTTCAACGTTCCACTCAAAGACGGCCAGATTACCGACGACACCCGCATCCAAGCCGCTGTTCCGTCCATCAAACACCTGCTTAAAGGCGGCGCGAAACTCGTTCTCTGCTCGCACATGGGCCGTCCCGATGGCAAAGCCGATCCGAAATACTCCCTCGCCCCAACCGCCAAACGTCTCGGTGAAATCCTCGGCCAAGAAGTGAAACTCGCCCCCGATTGCATCGGCTCGGAAGCCGCAGCCCTCCGCGCAAGTCTCCAGCCCGGCCAAGTCCTCGTTCTCGAAAACACCCGCTACCACGCCGAGGAAGAAAAGAACGATTCCGCTTTCGCCAAAAATCTCGCCGGTAGCGCTGAAATCTTCGTCAACGATGCCTTCGGCACCGCCCACCGCGCCCACGCCTCCACCGAGGGCGTCACCCATTTTATCCCGACCTCCGCGATGGGCTTCCTGATCGAAAGCGAACTCGAATACCTCGAAGTGAAACTCCAAAACCCCGAGCGACCCTTCCTCGTCATCATGGGCGGCTCCAAGGTTTCCGATAAAATCCAGGTTATCACCGCCCTCATGGAAAAAGCCGATGCCTTCCTCATCGGTGGCGCGATGGCCAACACCTTTCGTAAAGCCCAAGGCTACGAAACCGGGGATTCACGCGTCGAAACCGACAAGCTCGAACTCGCGCTCAGCATTCTCGAAAAAGCCAAATCAAAAGGCGTGGATTTCCTCCTCCCTGCGGACACCCGCATCACCCAGGAATTCAAAGACGGAGCAACCACCAAGCTCTCCGGCGTTTACGGACAGGGTGGCGGTGTTGAAAAAGGCTGGGAAGGCATCGACATCGGTGATGTCGCCATCGCGGAATTCGAAGCTGAAATCGCCAAAGCAAAAACCATCATCTGGAATGGACCGGTCGGCGTGTTTGAAATCGACGCCTTCGCCAAAGGTACCCGCGCCATCGCGGAAGCCATGGCGAAATCCGACGCCACAACCATCGTCGGCGGCGGAGATTCCGTCACTGCCGTCAACAAGTTCGGCCTGGACGACAAAATGACCTTTATTTCCACCGGTGGTGGTGCTTCCCTCGAACTCCTCGAGGGTAAAACCCTACCCGGCGTAGCAGCACTCAGCGAAGCCTGATTTTTTCCCGTCTTTTCTAAACACTAACATTTTACATCACCATGTCACGCAAGCCGATCTTCGCCGCAAACTGGAAAATGAACAAAGGTGCCTCCGAAACCGAGGATTTCATCTCATCCTTCCTTTCCAAGACCCAAGGCGTCAACCTCCCTGCCGACATCATCATCGCTCCCCCTTACCTTTCCATTCCGAAATTGGCCGATTTCCTCCATCATTCCAATCCGGGGAAAAACGCACACTCCATCGGCATCGCCGCTCAGAACTGCTCGCAGTTCGACTCCGGAGCCTACACCGGTGAAGTCAGCGTCCTCATGCTCCGCGAATTTTTCGTCCACTACGTGATCCTCGGCCACAGCGAGCGCCGCTCAATCTTCGGAGAAACCAACGCGATCATTAACGCCAAAATCAAAAAAGCCCGCGAGGCCAACCTCAAACCCATCTTCTGCATCGGGGAAACCCTCGCCGAACGCGAAGCCGGTAAACTCGAGACCGTCCTCCGCACTCAAGTCACCGAAGGTCTCAAAGACGTCTCACAAAAAGACCTCGCAGACATCATCATCGCTTACGAACCCGTCTGGGCCATCGGAACCGGTGTGACCGCCACCTCGGAACAAGCCCAGGAAGCCCACGCTTTCGTTCGCTCCCTGATCGCCGATCTCTACGACGCCCCGGCCGCAGCGAAAATCCGCATCCAATACGGTGGTTCCGTCAAACCTGACAACGCCGCCGAACTCATGGCCTGCCCGGATATCGACGGTGCCCTCATCGGTGGTGCATCCCTTGAGCCCCAATCCTTCCTGGAAATCATCAAGAACGGAACTCAGGAGTAATTTCCCCCATTTGATTTTTCCCCATAACTCGTCCATATTGCCGAGTTATGAACGATCAACTCAAAAACAACCTGGCTGAAGTCGATAAAGATCTCTCCGCCTCATGGATCGATCTCAGTGAAAAAGTCCGCAACCTTGCAGCGGATCTGAAACTCAAAACCGCCGGCACGGTATATTCGGCCGAGACAGATCACCTCGCCCAGCAAACGGCGCGATTGTGCGACCATGTGGAGAAACTCCACGCCGATGTGATCGACCTCATCGAAAATATCGAAATGCACCTTCCTTTACCTGAGTCGGACGTCAAACGCCTCACTACCGAACCCGATCATGAGGCGTTGGCTCAGGAAAAAATCCAGATCCAGCGGGAAAGCCACGAGCTCCGCAACGACTTCAAAGACATCCTCAAAGCTCTGTTCATGTGGGTAGATGACCCGAAGGAACGGCTCAAATCCAAGGTCTGAAAGCCCGGATTTCATCGCCGCGTCTGACTTCATCTGCAGTTGATTTTACGAAAAAATTACAAAACTTCTAAGTTTTCACAGCATCATGTGTCTCTTAGTTTAGACATATGAAAACCTTCCTCACCCTCATCCTATCCTGCGGTTTGGCTTTTGCAGCGGATGCACCCGCCCTCCGCAAACAAGCAACGGAACTGGAGACCCAGGGAAACTGGCGCGAGACCTATGATGTCCGTCTCAAACTTCTGCGCGAAGTCAACGACCTCGAATCGGGTGAAGATCTGGACAAGGCCCTAAACTCCCAACGTCATCTGCGCGAGCTCGATCAGCTCGATGTTTTGTTGACCGAACTCACCCAGCTCAAGAAGGACAATCCGCAGTTCATGGAAGCGGCGGGAAACGCCTACCTCAACGGACATGGTCATTCCGGCGAATTTCTCGACAATCAGTTCAAACGGGGTGGCTACGAGGGTCGCGGTGAATACCGACAGGTCTTCGAGCAAGACCGGATTCGCGCCCTGCAATGTTTCATGGGAGCCCTTCGCACGGTGGAAAAAGGCGGAGCCGATGAAGTGGTCGTGCTCAACAGTCTGAAACGCGCACTCCTCTATCAACGCACGGGCCGTTACATGTGGAGGCTCTATCAGTTGACCGATCTCGCCAAAGCACCGGATTACAACGAATCATTCGATCTCATCACCAGCGAAGGCGCGCCCAACGATGACGAACGCAATCCGATTTGGATCGATATCCCAACCTCATGGGAAGCGGCCAAATCCGATGGAGAAAGATGGCGTTGGCTCCTACAGGAAATTGCACGTATCGATCCCCAACAAGAAGGTCGGAACCAACTCGAGTGGCTCAGGTTTTGCCAACAACACTACGACGTCAGCACACTCGCAGATTACTCCCGGTGGAACCAACCGGATACGAAGAATCGCGATGGCATGCTCCAGGCATCCACCCTCCAGGACACCGAAACCATTGCGCGCCTTGCCAGCGGTGTGAAACGTTTCACCCTCCGCGAAGACTACCAATTCATTCCCGCTCTCCGTGCCCTCATGCGGAAGAACGACCCGACAAGCTCAAATGCGGGCGACGAACTGGTGCAAATTTTCCTCAATCGCAACCAATACCCGAAAGCTGCGGAAACTCTCAAGGAAATCATCGAACGCCACGGACCCAACGGCAGTCAGCGTCCCAATCTCCTCAAACAGATCACCGGAAACTGGAGTCGCTTCGAACCTACCACGATCCACTACGCGGGGGAACCTGTTGCCGTGCCATACGTTTACCGCAACGCCCGGGAAACCAACCTGAAACTCAACAAGGTGAAGGACGAACAGATCATGATCGACATCATCGATTACCTGAAATCCGACCCCGTGGAAATCGAGTATGACAAAACCCATTTCCAACACATCGGCACCCGTCTGATCGACAAGGATCGCGAACGCTACATCGGAGAGGAAGTCCGATCATGGAAACAGACCCTCAGCCCTGAAGCCAACCACGGCGATACGGACATCAACCTTGATCTCGGAAAACTCGCGGCAGGCTGCTACCTGTTAGAATCCAAACTGGAAGACGGCAACACCTCATGGATCACCATCTGGGTGCGCGATCTCGTCATCCTGCAACGCGCCAGTGGCACGGAAGAAAGCGGTGTGTTCTATCTGGTCAACGCCAAGGACGGCACCCCGGTTCAGGGTGAATTGGAATTTTTCGGATACCAAACAATCTACCGCGAGAAACCCAAAGACAAACGCCGTTTCGATATCAAAACCGAACATTTCCGCAAAAAAACCGACGAGAACGGCAAGCTCACCCTCAGCGATAAAAAAATCAACTTCACGAATTTCCGATGGTTTGTGACCGCACGCGCCGGAGAACGCCGCGCCTATCTCTCCAACGAGTATTTCAACTGGTATAACCACGGCGATCTCAGCGACTACCATGCGCAGAACACCATCGGCATCACGGACCGACCCGTCTATCGCCCCGGCCAAATCGTTCACATGAAAATCTGGGCAGGCGAATCCCGCTACAATCTCGGCGACGAATCCACCTACGCCAACAAAACCGCCGACATCAGCATCCTCGACGGACGTGGCGAAATCGTTTTCGAAAAAATGGGTATCCCCACCGACTCCTATGGCGGTGCAACTTTCGATTACCAACTCCCTGATGAAGCAACACTCGGTTCCTACAACGTCACCATCACCGGTTCCGTTCCTCACTCCAATTTTTCCTTCCGCGTCGAGGAATACAAAAAACCGGAATACGAGGTCAAAGTCGAAGCCCCCAAAGAACCCATCGCTCTCGGTGAAACTTTCGCCGTCACGGTGCTGGCAAATTACTACCACGGCGCACCCGTCACGGAAGCCACGGTGAAAATCAAAGTGGAACGCAATTTCTTCAACGACCGCTGGTTCCCCAGCGCCCCGTGGGACTGGCTCTACGGTCCCGGCTATTGGTGGAACTATCCGGTAGCAAGATGGTATCGCGGTTGGGAAAGATGGGGCTGCTTCCGACCATCTCCTCCATGGTGGCAAGACAGCCGAATCGGCGCACCCGAACTCGTCCTCGAACAAACCTCACCCATCGGACCGGATGGAAAAGTCAACGTCACCATCGATAGCTCCGTCGCCAAACTGATGCATGGCGACCAGGATCACAGTTATTCCATCACCGCCGAGGTGATCGATGCCTCACGCCGCACCATCCTTGGCAACGGCACGGTGCTCGCCGCCCGCGAACCCTACGCCGTTACGGTCTGGCTGGATCGAGGCTACGCCAATGTCGGCGACAAGGTCACCGGAACATTCGCAGCCCGAACCCTCGACGGCAAAAAAGTCGAAGGAACCGCCACCGCCATCCTCTACTCTTCCGAACTCAACGACAAAGGCGAGATCGTCGAAAAGGAAATCGGCAAATGGTCACCCGAAGGAGAAAACTGGACCTTTACCGCATCCCAAGCCGGACAATACCGCGTCGCTGTCGAGTTCACCGACACCAAAGGTCGCAAACAGGAAGGCGCGACATTGTTTTCTGTTAGAGGAGCTGAAATCAAAGGCAATTTCCGCTACAACGCCCTGGAACTCATCCCCGACAAAAAGGAATACCGCCCGGGCGATACGCTGAAACTTCTGGTCAACGTAAACCAACCCGACTCCCGCGTCTGGCTCTTCATCCGCCCATCACAAGGCAAATTCAGCGAAACAAAAGTCATCCATATCCAACAACAATCCCAAATCGTTGAAATTCCCCTTACCCTCGCCGACATGCCGAACTTTTTCATCGAGGGCGTCACAGTCACCAAAGGAGAAGTTCACAGCACCATGTGCGAAATCGTTCTCCCTCCTGAAAAACGTCAGCTCAACGTCGAGGTCAAACCCGCCAAAGACAAACTCAAACCCCGCGAGAAAACCTCTCTAACGGTCCGCATCACCGATCATGAAGGCAAACCGTTCAAAGGTTCCACCGCGATCACGGTGTATGACAAATCTCTCGAATACATTTCCGGCGGATCGAATGTCAGTCAAATCGTTCCCTTCTTCTGGGATTGGAAACGCCATTACTACGGTCTGGGCATGCAGCATTCCCAGAACCTCCTGGGTCATCACCTCCAACTTCCCAGTGCACCCTTCATGCAACATCTCGGCATCTTCGGTCACTTGAATATACCCAGAACAAGGTTGGGACAAATGAGATACAACAGTGGTTGGGGAGCTCAGGTCAGTGAATCCGTAGCTGACCCATTCGCGAGTGGAGGAGTACAAGGCGCAGCGCTTCAAGCAAGAGCTCCTGCAGATGGATTTGTTCTCAGATCAGAAGGCAAAGATTCAAGTGATCCTTTCGCAGTTGCAACCGCCGAAGCCGCAGCACCTCAAGTCATGGTGCGCTCAGAGTTTGCCGATCTCCTGAAATGGGTTGGCTCGGTCGAAACCGACGACAACGGCGAGGCCACCATCGACTTCGAAACACCGGACAACCTCACCACCTGGAAAATCAAAACCTGGGCCATGGGTAAAGGCACCCGCGTCGGCGAAGGCTCGGCGGAAATCGTCACCAGCAAAGACCTCATCATCCGTCTCCAGTCTCCCCGATTCTTTGTCGAAAAAGACGAAGCCACCCTCAGCGCTGTGGTTCACAACTACCACAAGGAAGCCAAAGAAGTGACGATCTCCCTCGAACTCGATGGGAAAAACCTAACAGCAGCGGAAAACAAAACCCACAAGGTTTCCATCCCATCGATGGGCGAAACCCGTATCGACTGGAACACCAAAGCCATCGCCGAAGGTGAAACCACGATCCGCATGAAAGCCATCGCCGCCGATGACTCCGATGCCATGGAGATGAAATTCCCGGTCTACGTCCACGGCATGTTGAAAACCGATTCCTTCAGCCGCTCCATCGCCCCGGATGGCACCGTGACCTCCATCGATTTCAACATTCCAAAAGAACGCCGAGCCAACCAAAGCAAGCTGACCTTGAACTACTCCCCCAGCGTAGCGAGCGCGATGATCGACGCCCTGCCATATCTCGCCAGCTATCCTTACGGTTGCACCGAACAAACCCTCAACCGCTTCGTTCCTACCACGGTCGTCCACCACATCCTCAAAGACCTCGGCCACGATCTTGCGGCGATCAAAGACAAAAAGAACAACCTCAACCCCCAACAACTCGGAGATCCCAAAGAACGCGCCGCACAATGGCAACCCAAAGACCCGTATTGGAATCCCGTGTGGGATGAACAAGAGGTCGCGAAAATGGAAGCCGCCGGCATCGCCAAACTCCGTGATCAACAAAACCCCGATGGCGGTTGGGGCTGGTTCTCCGCCTTCGGCCATCAGTCCTACGCCCACACCACCGCCGTCGTCATGCACGGACTGCTACTTGCCAAAAACAACGGAGCAAAAGTCCCCGATGAAATGATCCAACGCGGAGTGGAATGGCTTGCACAACATGAGGCGAAGGAAGTCGACCGCATCGCCAACTACGAGAAACGCAAAGAAAACACCAAGCGATATGCCGATTCCACCGACGCCCTCGTCCGTCGAATTCTCGGCGAAGGCGGCAAAGACCATCCGCAAATGTTGGGTTTCCTCTATCGTGATAAAACCGAACTTCCGGTTTACGCGAAAGCCCTGGTCGGGCTCGAATTCCACCGTGTCAAAGACAACGCAAAACGCGATGAACTGATCCGCAACATCCGACAGTTTCTGAAAACCGATGCGGAAAACCAAACCGCCTACCTCGATTTGAAAAACGGCAACTACTGGTGGTATTGGTATGGCAGCGAATTCGAAGCCCAAGCCTGGTTCCTCAAACTCCTTGCCGCCGCCGAACCGAACAGCCCCGACACCCGCGGCCTGGTGAAATACCTCATCAACAACCGCCGCAACGGCACTTACTGGCACTCCACCCGTGACACCGCTTATTGCATCGAGGCCATCGGCGATTTCCTCAAAGCGACCAAAGAAGGTGACCCGAATCTCACGGTCGAAATCCTCCTCGATGGCAAAACCCTGAAAACCGTCGAGATCAACAAAGACAATCTCTTCACCTTCGACAACACCGCCATCGTCGCAGGCGACATCCTCACCAGCGGCAAACACACGGTCGAGATCCGCAAAAAAGGCGAAGGCCCGCTCTACGCCAATGCCTATGTCGAATACTTCACCTTGGAGGATTTCATCACCAAGGCCGGACTCGAAGTCAAAGTCGACCGCACCTATCACAAACTCATCCCCGATCAAAAGGTCATCGATGCCGTGAACTCCTCCGGCCAAGCGGTCGATCAAAAACGTTCGATCTACCAGCGGATCGAATTGAAATCCGGTGACGAAATCAAGAGCGGCGACCTCATCGAAGTCACCCTCGGAATCGATAGTAAAAACGATTACGAATATCTTGTATTCGAAGATTGGAAAGCCGCCGGCATGGAACCCGTCGATGTCCAATCGGGCTATAATCCGAATGGTCTCGGTGCCTACATGGAACTCCGCGATGAGAAAGTTTCCCTATTCGTCCAGTTCCTACCACGCGGCCGTCACAACCTGAGCTACCGCCTCCGCGCCGAGATTCCGGGAAAATTCAGCGCCCTCCCCACCAACTCCGAAGCGATGTATGCCCCCGAACTCCGCGCCAACAGCGATGAGATGAAATTCATCATCAAGGACTAACCGGAGAGCCGGTCTGCGACCGGCTTCTTCAAAATCAAAAATCACGCAAACCGATCCGGCGACAACATCTCCAAATCAAATCCTGTCTCTTCCCCATCCACCAGTTTCGCAGCAATCTGCCCCGTCACCGGAGCCAAACTCAGACCCATCATCGCGTGACCCGTGGCAATGGTTAGATTTTTCGCCGCTTGGCTGTTTCCAATGTATGGCATCCCATCCGGTGAACACGGACGAAGTCCATACCAAGGTTCAATCCCATCGAAGTGATGCGTGTGGAAAGCCGGAAAATAATCACAGGCCGCTCGGATGATTCCATCGACCCGACGCGGACTGATCTTGGATGACAAGCCACTGATTTCCATCGTGCCACCGAAACGCATCGCCCCACCCATCGGAGTGACAGCGACTCTGGCCTCAGTCAAAATCGAACACAGGTCGGCGCACTGCACAGGATCGGGAACGGTCACGCTGTAACCTTTCCCAGCCTGCATCGGCAGTTTGATCCCGAGATCTTTGACCACTTGATCCGACCAGATCCCGCCGCACAGAACAAACGCATCGGCTTCGATTTCTCCCGCCGAAGTTTTCGCCGCACGCAGCGAACCTGCCTCGCGTCTGAAACCATGCACTTCGGTCGACCACAGAAACTTCGCTCCACCCGCTGCCGCCCTTTTTTGGAGTGCGGCGAGATAGAGCTCGGGTCGGAGATGGCAGTCTTCGGGATAATAAACCGAACCCAAAATATCCATATGAATCTTCGGATCCAACGCAGCGGTCTGGGCCGCATCCAACACCTCGGCCGGGATTCCCAGCTCACGAGCGCGCTCGGCGACCTTGGCTTCTTCATCAAGCGTGTGGGATTTTTTGCACAACATCAGAAGCCCTTTGGTCACGAGGCCGATTTCCTTTTCCTGTTGATGAAATTCCAGGTAAGCCGCGCGGCTTGCGAAACTGAGATCCCGCAACAAAGGGGCAGCGCGATCAACATGCTCCTGGTTCGCCGACATCAGGAAACGCAGGCCCCAGCGGATGAGATCGAGATCGATCCGGGGTTTGATGTAAAAAGGCGATTCGGGATTCCACATCCATTTCAAGCCCAGCGCGACCATGCCCGGTGCGGCCAGAGGAATGAAATGACTCGGCACCACCATCCCGGCATTTCCATACGAGCAGCCGTCGCGTTTCTCCGCTTCGCGCTCGATGACTGTCACCCGATGCCCTCGGCGTGTGCACGCCTCTGCGACCGACATTCCAATCACCCCACCACCCAATATCACCACATGCTTACTCATCCGATTTTCCTCCGTATGAAATTCCGCCTGCAAATGGATCGTCCGACATGAACCACAACCGGCTCTCTGCCATGATGTAAGCTTTACCGGTGATGTTTACTGAAACGATTCCAGCAGCGCGATCCTGCCACCGGAAACTCGTGCGGAAACTTGATCCGATGATGCTCTCCTGCACCCACTCCATACCCTCCTCAAGTTTTCCGTCAGCTGCCAAACATGCCAGTTTCGCGCTCGTTCCCGTTCCACACGGCGAGCGATCATACGCGCTGCCCGGACATAGCACAAAATTTCGTGAATCCCCCCCGCTCTGTCCCGGTCCGAAAAACTCCACATGATCCACTTCCGGATAGCCCGCAGCAGCAAGGGCGGCACGGATCGCTTCCGCATCCGCGATCAAATTTCCAATCCGTCTCATCGACAATTCCGGCACGGGCGATTTCACCAGATAAAACCAATTTCCTCCCCATGAAATATCCCCGACCACCTTTCCAATGCCCTCCACTTCGACCGTGAAATCCTTCACCGTCCGGTAACTCGGAACATTCGTCAGCGTGACCGATCCATCTTCATGCAAAATCACGGGCACCACACCCACCGGCGTGTCGAAGCGATGTTCTCCGGCAGAAATTTTTCCCTGATACGCAAGGGTCGTCACCACCCCGATCATGCCATGACCGCACATCCCGAGGTAGCCGATGTTGTTGAAAAAAATCACACCACAAACACAACCCGCCTCATGCGCATCCGTCAGCAGCGCGCCCACCAGCACATCGGAACCGCGAGGTTCCAACATCACGGACCGACGAAACCCGTCATGCTCGTGATGCAGGGTTTTCAGCCGATCCGACATTGTCCCCTTGGTCTCGGGCGCGCCCTCCAAAATCACACGGGTCGGTTCTCCACCGGTATGCGAATCGATCACGGTAACTGAAGACGTCATAAAGTGCGCCCATGACGCACCAT
Source organism: uncultured Prosthecobacter sp. (assembly GCA_965650415.1). Taxonomy (GTDB): domain Bacteria; phylum Verrucomicrobiota; class Verrucomicrobiia; order Verrucomicrobiales; family Akkermansiaceae; genus Luteolibacter. The sequence continues at coordinate 16,984 of CBFGOP010000033.1, forward strand.
TCGTTCGCGAAGATACAGAAAAAAAGGCCACCCATCACAGGTGACCTTTCTTGAAAATGGGCTCACGAATTACTCACCCAACACGCTTGGCGCTTCGTCATCGCCACCGCCTTCGGGAGCTTTTTTAAACTCACCTTTGCGATGGGGTTTGTCCGGACCGTGAGGCCTGTCATCACGATCTTTCATTTCCTTCCTCATTGCCTCTTTTTCATCTTCGTTGAGTTCACCATCGCCGTCTTTGTCGAATTTCTCCAACATCGCCTTTTTGAACTCCTCGTGCTTGGCTTTGCGAGCCTCTTCCAGAGCCGCTTTTTCATCCTCGTTGAGTTTGCCATCGCCGTCCTTATCGAACTTCTCGAGCAGCCATTGGTGTTTTTTTTCATCCATCTCTTTGTGGTGCTTCTGCATCGCCTCTCTGGCAGCGACACGCTCGTCTTCGCTCAACTCTCCGTCACCGTCCTTGTCGAATTTTTTCATCAATTCAGGTGGCAATGGATGAGCACGATGCTCATGGTCTCCACGTTCATGCTCACGATGCTCGGGTTTCCGATGTTCATTCTTCTTGCGCTCGCGGTCTCCACGCTCGCGTTTGAATTCCTCGGCTTGCAACCCTGTAATTCCGAGGGCTACTACGATCCATATGAATGGGTTCATTTTCATAATTTTGGTCTTTGGTTATCTGAGTTTTCAGTCCTCACAAATCGTAACAACCCGTCCTCAGAAACAAAGTTGCGTCCCGGTGAAAAGTTTTTTGCGGAAAGGATTGCCTCACGCCCCACCGCGGTTTTGCATACTTGCGAACCGTGGAAACCAGCACTCCAACCCAAGCCCCCAGTAAATCCGTCGTATTCCTGCGCCGTGGATTCAGCACGCTCCTGCTTTGGGCGGTCGTTGCCGCCATTTTCACGAGCATGAATCCCATCGCCTACCTCGGGCTGGTCTCCGTTCTAGTGATCATTTCCACCCTCGAGTATTTCAAGATGCTCCACATCGCCGGGGTGAAATGCTTCCCACGCTACGGGATTTTCGCCGCCATCCTCTATTGCGGATTCACTTCCTATCGTTTCCTGCAAGGCGACAAGGACATCCACCCCGCCATCGATACCTTCGCGATCTTCATCATCGCCACCGGCGCCTTCACCCTCCAGCTCCGCTACTCCATCAAAGGCATCGAGGCCCTGCTCGCCGTCGCCGCCAACCTGCTCGGTTTTGTCTATATCGCCTATCTTTTCAGCTTTGTCTCCCGCATCTCTTTCGGACTCGAAGGCGAAGGCACGGTTCCCGGCGCGTTCACAGTTCTATGGCTGCTCGCCGTGACCAAGTTCACCGACATGGGTGCCTACATCACCGGCTCCCTGATCGGAAAACACAAAATGATTCCCCACGTCTCCCCCGGTAAAACCTGGGAAGGTTTCTTCGGTGCCCTGTTCTTCGCTCAACTCGCCGCCTGCGGATTGTTTTTCCTCATTCCCGACAAACTCCAGCCCCTCCACTCCTGGCCTCATGTCATCGCCCTCGGCTTCATCCTGGCCATTCTCGCAGTCATCGGCGACCTCGCCGAAAGCGTCGTCAAACGCTCCCTAAACGCCAAAGACTCCGGCCGTATGCTGCCCGGAATCGGCGGTGGTCTCGATCTCATCGACAGCATCTGTTTCACCGCCCCTGCCCTCTGGTTCTACATCGTTTGGATTCTCCCTCTCTTCTCATGAGCACAGGTTCAAAACGCCGGGTCGTCGTTCTGGGCTCCACCGGCTCGATCGGACTCTCCACCCTGCGAGTCGCTTCCCAACTCCCCGATGAAATCGAAATCGTCGGACTCGCCGCAGGTTCGAATGCAGCCAAACTCGCTGAACAAGCAATCCAGACAGGCGTGCAGGATGTCGCGATTTATGATGAATCCAAGGTCGTCGAACTCCGCTCTCTGCTTCCCAGCACCGTCCGAATCCATGTCGGGGCCGAGGGTTTGAATGAAATTGCCCGACTCGAATCCGCCGATATCGTCCTCATTTCCATCGTCGGAACCGCTGGCCTCCAACCCGCCCTTGCCGCCATCGAAGCCGAAAAGGACCTCGCCATCGCCTCGAAGGAAATCCTGGTCATGGCAGGCGAAATTATCACCACCCTTGCCGCAGAGAAAAACGTCCGTATCCTCCCGGTCGATTCCGAACACAATGCGATTTTCCAATGCCTCGAGTCACACCGAGGTCCATCCTCGGAAATTTCGCGCCTCATTCTCACCGCATCCGGTGGTCCATTCCGCGACACCCCGGCAAGCGAACTGGGCAAGGTCACGCCACAAATGGCACTCAACCATCCCACCTGGAACATGGGACCCAAAATCACCATCGACTCCGCCACCTTGTTCAACAAAGGACTCGAAATGATCGAAGCGCGCTGGCTGTTCGGGATCGAGATGGATCGGATCGAAGCC
>CBFGOP010000034.1:0-19396 GCA_965650415.1 uncultured Prosthecobacter sp.
AAAAGTTACGAGGAAATGATTCGCGCCAACGTCACCACCATCGTATCGGCACTCAGCGCAGAGTGATCGCGACCGGGCAGTGATCGGAGCCGGTGATGTGCGGCAGGATCGATGCATCACTCATCCGATCGACGATGCAAGGCGTGAGGCCGAAGTAATCGATTCTCCATCCGACGTTGCGTTCGCGGGCTCCGCCTCGGTAGGACCACCACGAATAGGCTTCGGTTTTGTCCGGGTAGAAATGACGATAGGAATCGATGAAACCGCTGTCCAGCAGCTCGGTAAAACTGGCTCGTTCCTCGTCGGAAAATCCCGGGCTATTGCGGTTCGATGCGGGACGTGCGAGATCGATCTCCTTGTGCGCGACATTGAGATCGCCGCAGAAAATCACCGCCTTTTTGGATTTGAGTTGGAGCAGGTGTTTACGGAATGCCGCATCCCACTCGAGGCGGTAGGGCAAGCGGCGAAGTCCGTCCTGAGCGTTGACCGTGTAGACGTTCACAAGGAAGAAATCGTGGTATTCGAGAGTGATCACGCGACCTTCGATATCGTGTTCCGGAATTCCGAGACCGAGCATGCAATCGAGTGGAGCTTCCTTGGTGAAAATCGCGGTCCCCGAGTAACCGGGTTTATCGGCGGAGTTCCAGAACGCCTTGTAGCCACCGAACTCAAGTGGCAAATCCACCTGCTCCTCGCGTGCTTTGGTTTCCTGCAGGCAGAGAATATCGGGATTTTCCGTGGAGACGAATTCGCCGAGGCCTTTATTGAGAACGGCACGGATGCCGTTGACGTTCCAAGAGATGAGTTTCATGTGTGGTGAGTGAAATGCGGTCTCAATACACGGGACATACGGTTGGTGTTCAAGAAAAGTATTTCTTGTGTGTGAATGTTATCTCTGAATCATCAACTTAAGCACGAAAAGTTCATGCATGGAGGCTTATAGAATCGTCAAAAACATGCAGGATTTCGGCAAAGATTTTCTATCGAATTTCACACCTCATAAAATTTCCATGCTGATTAGGATGCACAGTAAATCAGGAGTTTAGAGACAGACCGAAACCATGCAGAACAGAACCTATTGCCCCGAATGCGATCACGAAATCACCAGTCGGGAAATCAACATCAATGAGGGCGTGGCGCTATGTTCGGGTTGCGGCCAACTCAGCCGTTTGTCCGAACTCATCCATGAAGAGGACGATGAAATGCTTGGCGATTCTCTCCCGAAATCGATTGCTATTCATGCGGGAAACAATCGCGTCGAAATCCATCTTTCACTGGCCTCCTTACCAATGTTTCTCGGTTCGTTGTTCGTGAGCCTCTTCTGGAACGGAATTGTATCCGTGTTCCTGTCCCTCGCTGCTGCCGCGGTTTACTATCAGATTTGGGGTCCTGTGCCCGAGTGGTTCCCAACGCCGGGTCTCGAGGAGGGTAAGCCCGTCATGAATGATCAGGTTATGGGACCAAGTATGACCATTTTCTTTTGTTTGTTTCTCACCCCTTTTGTCGTGATCGGCGTCTCGATGATTATCAACACGCTTATGAGGCTCTTCGGCAAGACAGTCATCGTGATCGATCCTTATCAGTCCCGGATTTCCACTGGCGTTGGCTTGCTGAAGCTGACACGAAATTTCAATCCTCTTCACATTAAGGCGGTTTCCATTCAGGAGAGCCGCTTGAGAAACAACAACCAGACAACAGAACTCATCGAATTGACCACCAGCAACGAAGGCGGGAAATCCGTGCGCTTCGGTCGCATGTTCAATGAAGAGCAACTGGTATGGTCCAGCAAGTTGCTCAACCGAATCATCATGCGCAAGGGGTCGGCTAAGCTCGATCAGTATCTGCCTCAAATCGATTGGTTGGGTCACAGACGTAAAAGCCAGTAAATAGGTATCAGAACCTATTTACCGAATAGCCGTTATTGCATCTGTTTCTCGTGGGAGAAACTCTTTGATCCGGCTTTGATCGTAACAGGTGGGAAAGTTTTACAAAATCAGCATGCAGTCCCCATACGAGTAAAACCGGTATTTTTCAGCCACTGCTTGGCGGTAGGCCTCAAGGGTCAGATCACGGCCGGCGAAAGCGGAAACCAGCATGATCAAAGTGGATTTTGGGAGGTGGAAATTGGTGAGAAGCGCATCAACCGCTCTGAACTGATAGGGTGGGTGAAGGAAAATGTCGGTTTCACCCGAGATCGGTCCCTTTTGTGAAATACGAATGTTGGGCGAAGGATCGCCGATTGACTCCAGCACGCGGGTTACGGTTGTGCCCACGGCGAAAACTCGTTTCGCCTGATTGATGTTGCGGATCGTTTCGGCAGTGACCTTGAATTTCTCCGAGTGCATGTCGTGTTCCTTGATGTTTTCGACACTGACCGGACGGAAGGTGCCGACTCCGACATGCAAGGTGATGAAATCATGCGGAACGCGGCTGAGGATTTCAGGTGTGAAATGTAGGCCTGCGGTTGGAGCGGCGATGGCACCTTCTTCCCTTGCAAAAACCGTTTGATAACGTTCCTGATCCATCGCTTCGTCATCGCGTCCCATGTAATGCGGCAGTGCGAGGTGGCCGTGTTGATGGATGTCGATCGCTTGCTGCCACTCGATCAGACGATCGCCGTTTTCCAGAACATCGGTGACTTTGCCTTCGGTTTTTCCGACCGTCAGGGTCCGACCCAACTTCATGCGTTTCCCGGGTTTTGTCAGGCATCTCCAAACGGTGGAGGAGAGTTGTTCGAGGCAGAGCAGCTCGATTTTTCCATCATCGGAAAAAAGCCGGGCGGGAATCACGCGGGTGTTGTTGAGAACGACGAGGTCATCGGGCTGGATATAGCTCTCGATGTCGGAAAACATCTTGTGCTCGATCAATCCGCTATGCCGGTGGATCACCAGCATGCGGGAAGCGGCGCGGTTGGGCAGAGGACGCGAGGCGATCAGTTCCTCTGGAAGATGGTAATCGTAATCTTTGGTAAGCAGGGACACGGCGGAGTCAGGATGGCTTGAGGAAACGGATGATATCGTTGATCGTGGATCGGGGGTTTCCCCAGATACGGACAAGTTGGTTGAGATGTTGATGATCGAGCTTCTCTGTGGCGATCAGAATACGGGTTTGTGATTTTTCCACATCCCAATCATCCGATTCACCTGCCGGCTCCCAACCGAGTGACAATAGGTGTTGAAGAATCGCATCGCGATGTTGCGCACTGGAAGATGGGAACTGGTATTCGGAGAAATCAAGATCGGCAGGCGCGGTGGGGAATCGTTTGGGGAATTTCAAAACCCGGTTTCTGAACCACCTGCGGATTACCGGGTGGAGAAAGGAAATGATGTTCAGAAGACATTCGGCCATCGCGGATCTGTAATGCGGATCGATCACACGCAGGGGCAGCATGTGGCGTGTGATCGATTGATATCCGGCCTGGCCCATCGGTCCATGATAGATGACCGATTCTTCGCTGATACGGATTGGCCCGCCTGAGTAGACAAAGCCGTTCCAGAGCGCCTCGCCTTGTTTGGAGAATCGTTCCGGATGAAGCCGTATCAGGATGCGCTCGGCACGGCCGTAACCGATTTGTTGTTTGAAAAATCCGCATAGGGTAGTGCGTCGGTGATGCCAGACAAAAGCACCCGGCACGAAACCCAGTTCGTGATTTGCATCGCGCAAACGCCAGCAAAAATCGACGTCGTCTCCTGCGGTATGGAAAACAGGATTGAAGCCGCCGATTTCGTTGAAGATCTTGCGACGCACAGCGATGTTGCAGCCAGGAAGATGTTCTGCGCGTGAGTCGTCTATGAGAACATGGCTCGGGGCGCCCGGAGCGGCATTGACGATCGCTTCCTCCATGGATCCGGCGCGCGGCGGGAGATTCGGCCCGCCCGCAGCGGCGATGCCGGGATTTACAAAAGCGCGGTCGAGGCGAACGATCCACTCGGCATCCGGGAGACAGTCGTCATCCGTGTAGGCGAGAATTTCACCGGAAGCGACTGCTGCACCGATATTTCGTGCGTAGCTCAGCCCGGAGGGTGGAAGGTTGATCAGTTTGAACTGAGGAAATTTCCGCCTGACCAGATCGGCAGTGGAATCCGTTGAGCCATCATTGACGACGATGGTTTCATAGGGGCCTCCTGTTAGATTGGCGATGGCTTGGAGGCAGGAAACGATGCGATGCGCGCCGTTGCGGGTGCATACGATGATCGAAAAGGAGTGTTGGGTTTTCGTAATGACAGCGGGCTTGAAATCGCGACAGGCATGGAAAGCGGGTTTTGGGTTTCCGTTTCGATCGGTGAGTCCGAAATTCCAATCCGTGATTTCGATGCCGGCATTGAACCAGAGATCGCTCCATGCATAGGCGGTGAAACCTGCGGTTTCCAATGCATGAGCGGTTTCCATCGCCCATGAAAACGCATGTGCTTGGGTTTCGGGAGAGTTTCGGATCGAATCCAAACCGAATTCGGAAACGACCAGGGGTCGGTCACCTGAGATGTTTTGCAGACGTTTCAGGTAACTTCCAAATGGATCGGGTTGTTCAAGATAGATGTTGAACGCGGTAAAATCTGCCTGATCGAGTTCGAGGTATTCCGTGGACGGGTAGTTGGCGTAGGCGAAAAGCAGGTGCGGAGCGATGCCTCGACCGATCTCGATCAGATTTTCCAGAGTGGCTTTGACATTTTCGGGCCCCATCCAGCGCACGAGGTCGGGAGGGATTTCATTTCCGACATAGATTGCGGCAAGTGCGGGGTGATCCGCGTGTTTTTTCAACCACTCGGAGAGCTGGATGATCGCGGATGAAACATATTTGGGATGTGAGATGAAATCCTGATATTGCTGCCAGTCGAGTCCTGCAAATACGAGTAGCCCGTTTTCCGCCGCCGCATCGAGGATGCGCGTATCGGGAAGGGAGAAAAGGCGTATGGAGTTGAAATTCGCCGATTTGACATGCGCGAACTCGACATCGTGACGTATCTCGCGATCGGGCGGAAAGGGCCCGTATGTCACGGTCCTTAGCCAGACACGCTCGGAGCCGATACGGAAAAATTTTCCATCGGTGCTGAGCGTGGGTTTTCGTGGGACCTGAGTCACGCGGGGAGCTTAGGATAGGAATCGCGGCTTTGCCCACTGGAAATAAAAGCCCGATTGCGAGGGTCAAAGCTTCAACGAATGATTGAAAAGCCTGCAACGGAACGTCTATGTTTCAGATATGGAACAGGAAGACAGTGCGAAACAACCCAGACGCAAGGGCTTTCCATGGTTTGGAGCCAGCTTTCTGGTTCTGTCCTGTGGTTTGATCGGAATCATGTTCACCGACATTCCCGCAAAGGTGAATCGCAACGTCAGGGCCTTGGTGGAGAGTCGCCGTGCACCGAATGAGATCGATCGCAAGACCATTGAGATGCAGATCGAGCAGAGGTTGCGGGTGGAAATGGAGGCCGAGTTGGAAAGGGAGTTGGCCGAGATCCGCCAGCAGCAAAGCGCGCAGAACGAGGCGGATCCAATTCCACAGCCCTTCCAACCGCTGCCGCTGGGTCAAGTCACTGATGTGCGCAACCTGCGCAGCGGAATCGCTTTCCAGACGGATGTGGTATTTGAGGAGGGCCGGATCGCTTCTGTGGAAAGAACCGATCCCAAGAGCTACGTGGCCAACTACACCCTGAAACTAAAGCTCCCCACGCCTGCACTACGTATGGAGGAAATCCAGGCAAGCAATCCCAAACTCCCGGACATCCTGCCCGGACTTCCGGCCCTGTTGGAAAATGCCGAGGTTTCCAAATGGTATAACAAAATCTACACCAACAAGAGCGATCGGGTGAGGCGCGATGCGAACGCACTCAACGAACTTCTCACCAAACACAACATCTACGATTGTGAAACGATCCTGAATCTCAAAGCGGAGAACGGTCGAAAAGTGTTTCTGATGCAGGCGGAGATGGATGTGGTTTCCGATGGATCCGATGGGGATCGGCTTCCTACCATGCCGGATAAAATCGTGAACTCCACTCACTACCAGCCCTTCACCAGTTACGGTTGGCCCAAACAGACGAAAACTCCCAATCCGATGATCGCCGGAATCGAACGCAGGATTGAAAACGCCAAGAGGGAACTCGCGGATTCGAAAACGTCGGCCACGCGTAAAACGTGGTTGAAGGAACGGATCGATACACTCAGGCGTTACGCGGAGGATCTCAAAGCCCGCAGTTACCTTATTGCAGAGTATGATCCTTTCATTGTGATTCCGGTGAATCTGCTGACGGATCGCAGCGATCCATTCGCACCCAAGGTTGGAGACTACGCGGTGGTGATCTATGGAGAGAAAATTTACCCCTGTATCGTGGGTGATGGTGGACCCACGTTCAAAGTCGGCGAGGCGTCATTGAGAATGGCCAGAGAGCTGAATCCGAACGCATCGCCTTACAGCCGACCCGTCTCCGATCTGCAAATCACCTACGTGGTTTTCCCCGGAAGCGCTGAAGATAAAAAAGGCCCGCCGGATTTGAAACTCTGGAAAGAACGTTGTGCGCAGTTGCTAACAGAAATCGGCGGGTTGGGTGAAGGTTATCAACTTCATGACTGGGTCGATTTGTTGGCGAAACCCGAGCCAGTGGTTGAACCGTTGACTCCTCCGGTTGATGAACCAGCTCCAGCGGTCGAGACTCCGCAAACCGTGCCGCCGACGCTTCCGGAGCAGTAAGAAAATCGCGGCTCCTTTCCTCACATCGAATCCGAGTCCGTATTCACCTCCAGCATCCTGCGCAGGCGTTCTTTTTTCCAAGCAGCGAGAACGCGGATCAGGAGGAGTGCGGAAAGGATGGTGATGGCGAGTTCGAAGAGAGGTTCGTTTCCGCGGGGTCTCTCACCTGCGAGAAACTTTGCGGCATCGGCCAGGTTGAAGAGGCCGCGCGCGAAGCTGATGAGAGCGAGCGCACCCGCACCGAGGATTCCGTGCCAGGGCATTTTGATGGAGAACAATCCGCAGATGATGAAGCCGCCACCGAGAGTCAGGCATCCGACCAATAAGGCCATGGCGGGATCCTTGGGTAGTCTTGAAACTCCGACGATGCCAGTGGCGATGATGGCGAGTCCGATGATGAAAATGTAGACGCGGATCATGGGCGAAGCAGCCAGGAGATATGCGGTGTGTAGAGGTCGGGTTCTAACAGGAAGGAGTCGTGTCCTTTGTCGGAATGAACCGTGATGTGCATCGACTCAACCTTGGCGGATTCGAGATGTTGCACAAGTTCGGCCTGTTCTTCTGGGTAGAAGCAGAAATCCGAGTCGATCGAGAACACCAACCATTTCTGGCCATTGCGGGCGCAGGCATCGAAAAGTTCCTGCGGAGTTTCGGCATCGCCTTCGAACAGGGCATCGAAACGCGACCAAAGATCGATGATGCGCAGGTAGGTGTTCGCGTCGAAGCGTTTCACAAACTTTTTCCCCTGGTGCAGCATGTAGCTCTGGAATTGGTCGCGCACCCGATACCAGGCAAGAACGTCATCGGCTTGGATGACATCCTGGCGGGCGCGTTTTTCGATGGAGTCCAGATGCACGAAGGTTTTGTGGGAAATCATGCGGGCTAGCGCCAAGCCATAGAGCGGTGGGCTGGTTTCGTAGAAATCACCACCGTTGAAATTGGGATCGTTCTCGATGGCGAGAATTTGTTCGAAGAGGATGAGTCGGTTCAAAACCGTGGTTTTGAAACCGGCAGCGATGCTGACCACATTGCGGACGCGTTCAGGGAGTCGGGTGGCGAAGGTAAGTGCGATCAAACCGCCAACGGATGGCCCGACGACGGCGTGGAGAGTTTTGATTCCAAGCGAGTCGATCAACAACGCGGCGGCATTCACCTGGTCTGCTGCGGAGATGGATGGGAATTCGGAGCCCCAGGGTTTTTGGGTCGCAGGGTTGATCGATGCGGGGCCGGTTGAGCCGTAGCAGCCGCCGAGATAGTTGGGGCAGACAACGAAGTGGCGGTCGGTATCAATCGCTTTTCCCGGGCCGATCATGTCTTCCCACCAGCCTTGGTGGAGTTCGGGCTGCCAGAGATCGCCTACGTTCGGAATGTTTGGATTGAAACCGGCTGCGTGATGCGAGCCGGATAGGGCGTGGAAAAGCAGGATGGCGTTCGAGCGATCCGCGTTCAAGGTTCCCCAGGTTTCGTAAGCGATCTGGATCGCAGGCAGAGTGGAGCCTTCACGAAGCGTGAAAGGTTGCTCATGGTGGAAAAAGTGAGTGCTGGTCTCAGCGGGCATGGATGGGATTGTGGACATCGAAGCGAGATCGTCAAACCTGCATTGGGGGAGGGTAGAGTGCCGAGTGGGAAGTGGAGAGCGCGTCTGGAGTCGCACGGTCCATGAGAAGCATCTTCTTTCTCCCTGCTCCAAGTTCTTCGCTCTATGCTCAGAGCTCCATCAACTGCAGCTGCCATTTCATCAGCAGATCGGCGGGCTCGGCTTCCTTGGCTGCGAGGGATTCGATGACGGAGCGGGAGGCGATGAGTGAGCCATCGATCCCGAGGTCGTTGCCGATCTTGTTGCGGCGTGCGATCAGGGCGTCGACGCGATCATCGAAATCCTTGTCTTTTTTGCGGCGTAATCCGACAGGGCGGCTCGGCCATTCGCTTTGCGGAAGTTTGCTGACAGCTTCTTGCATTTCCTTGAAACGCTTGATGCGGTCGCCACGGAAATGGTGCGGGAGTTTGATGGGTTTGTTGTCGCTCATCATCATCGCCCATTCGAGGAGCTGGCGGTTGGGAGCGACCATGAAAGAGGGCCTGTCCCAGGTTTCCGCCTCCTTATCGCGCCAATACCAAAGAGCGCGCAGGCAGGCGAGGCTGTAGGGATTGAGCTTGCCTGCTCCGGAGATGCGCCATTGGTCGTCTTTCGATTCGTCCCGTTCCTCGACTTTCGATTTCGCGGTTTCGCAGCTTTCGATGAACCATTCGTAACGACCGGCTTCCTTGAGCTTGGTCACGATTTTCTCGCTCATTTCCAGGAGGTATCGAACATCGTTGAGGGCGTATTCGATCATGGTTGGCGAGAGCGGGCGTTTACCCCAATCGGCTTTCTGAGAGGATTTGGAAATCACAACTCCGAAGTAATGTTCGACCAAGTTTCCGAGTCCGAATTTTTCCACTCCGAGGAGTCGGGCGCCGATCTGGGTGTCGTAGACATGATGCGGAAGTCTGCCGAACTCGCGCTTTAGCATGGTCATGTCGTAGTCCGCGCCGTGCATCCAGACGGTGGCATCGGCAAGGTATCGATCCAGCGGGCTCAGATCATCGATGGCGAGGGGATCGATCAGGACGCACTCGTTTCCTGCGGTGAACTGGATGAGGCAGAGGGATTCTTTGTGTCGGTGAAGGCTGTCGGCTTCGGTGTCGATAGCGCAGAGCTTTCCGCCATCGGATGGCTGGCAGGTGGCGAGAAATTCCTCGAGCTGAGAGGTGCTGACGATCATGGATGCGGTTTGGAGAAAGGGAGTCGGATGGGTTGATCGAGGAGGATGTGATGTGATGGATTAGAGGATGAAACGGTGGAACTGGGGGGTCGGGCAAGAATTTTGTGAATAACTCCCTGCGGAATTCATTTCAAAGTAGATAGTATCAGTGGTTCCGAGATGTTGCCGTAGCGGTCGAGGGCGGACAGGGCAACGGTGGTGGCTTCAGGCAGAGTGACGGATTTTTGGGAGCTGGGAGCAATCGGGTGGGTGCGCCAAGTGGAGCCGGAACGGGTCTGGATGATCATGCGAATACTCTGTGAATAACTCCATTCAACGACTGTTTGATTGCCCTGTTGTTTCAGGATTGCAGTGGGCTTTTCGGGTGGAGAGGAGCTGAGCCAAGGCATGGCCGGGGTGGCGGCTGGCTGGGGGTATATTTCGGCTAATTTTGGAGTGATGTTGTCGAGGTTGGAAAGGATGCCTTTCACGCTCCAGTGGATGTGACCGTTTTTGTGGGTTCCGATGGAGCGGGAAAAATGGATTTGCCGGATGATTTCAGAGGCGGGTCGGTTGGGGTCTTCTTTGGAGTTGATGCGGGTCGTGGCAATGCCGGGCCAGACGGGCCGGTTTCCTTGTTCGCGCCACCAGGTGAGGAGTTTGGTGTAGGATTGTTTTTGGGGTTCGATCCGCCAATAGAGTTGGGGAGCGAGGTAATCGATCCATTCCTGTTGCAGCCATTTTCGTGAGTTCCCTGCGAGGTGTTCGAAGGAGTCGACCCCGGCTTCGATTCCCTCGGGGACACCGGGTCGCCAAATTCCGAAAGGGCTGACGCCGACACGAACCCAGGGTTTTTCTTTTTTCACGGATCGGTAGAGTTGCTCGATGAAATGATCGACCGCTGCGCGGCGTTCGGCGGGAGTTTTTCCGTCATCGAAATGGAGTTTTCCGGAAGGGTAGGGATAAAAGTAATCGTCCAGGTGAACGCCATCAATGTCGTAACGGCGAACGACATCGAGGATGGCTGTTAGAGCTTGGGTCTGGGTTTCGGGATGTGAGGGATCGGCCCAGAGCATCGTGCCGTAGGTTTTGATGAGGTGGGGTTTGGTTTGGGTGATGTGTTCGGGGCAGGTGGGATGGGAGGTGTTGGCGAGAGCGCGGAAAGGATTGAACCATGCGTGGAGTTCAATGCCTCGCGCATGGGCTTCCTGAATCCAGAAGGAGAGGGTATCATAGCCAGGAGATTTTCCCATGGTGCCGGTGAGCCAGTGCGACCAAGGTTCATGTTTGGATTCATATAGCGCATCGGCATGAGGTCGGACTTGCAAGATCGCAACGTTCATATTGAGCGAGGCGAGCCGATCCAGAATCGCGCGGGCTTCGGCTTTTTGTTCGTCTGCGCCGAGTCCTTGTTTCGATGGCCAGTCGATATTGTAAACCGTGGCGATCCATGCGGCGCGGAATTCGCGCTGGATTTCCGGGGGAGTGGAAAGTTCCGCGTGGATGGGCAAAGCCGAGCCGATCAGAAGCAGGAGGAGTCGCGTCGTGAAATTCATAACGGTGAGGCTCAGCGTTTGAGGCTTTTCAGGAGTTCGTAGGTTTCGATCAATTGCCGAATCGCCATCACGGTGAGAACACAAAGCAGATAGGTCAGCAGTAGAGTGATGACGCTGATGATCCATTTCCATTTCCGACTCATGCTCGGATGAAACCAGATCCACGGAAGGGCGAGTGGGCCGATGCTGAAAAGCATGATCACAAGAAACGTTTTCGTGAAATACCACGGAAGTTGAGCTGGTCTCTGCTCGGTGATGTCTGGGTTCGTTTTCAGTGATGGGAGAGAGGCTGTGTCAACAAAGGAGTCTGTATGGATTGTTCAGGGTTTTCCCTAGTGTGTTGTATGAGTCATGACCAGAATCTTATTGGCGAGGAGGCTCAGGAAGTTTCGGAAAAGATTTCCAAAAATGGGCCGAGCTGTCAATTGACCTATCAAATAACTGCCAGGCATACAATTGACTTGCGGTTCAGATTATAAGTGGCTAGATTTCTGCCATGAACGCCAAAAATGTAGATAAAACCATGGATTCAGGGGAAAAGAGAGTGTGGTCTCCGCTGGAGTTGGCGGAGATGAAAACGGGGCGCAGGTTGGGGCCGATTCGGCGGGCCAGGGGCTTCTCAGGGCGCAAGCGGATGCGCATTACGGATTGCTCGGCCTGCTACCATGTGATGTCGCGGGTGGTGAATGGCGAATTCCTGCTTGGAGCCATCGAAAAAGAGGCACTGCGCAGGATGATGTGGCGGATGGCCAAGTTCTCCGGCGTGGAAATCCTGACTTACGTGATCATGGACAACCATTTTCACATTCTACTCAAAGTCCCCGAACAGAAGAGCTGGCTCAAACGCTTCGAAGGCGCGGAGGGTGAAGAAAAGTTCTTCGAACACCTTTCTCTGGTCTATTCAAAAGCCTTCATCGCGCAGTTCCGTAGTGAAATCAAAGAGCTGAGAAATCGCAGCGAGGAGGATGCGGCGCAGGCGATGCTAGCTCGGTTCCAGCAGCGTTTTTGCGATTTGAGTTTATTCGTCAAAGAGCTCAAGGAGCGGTTCAGCCGCTGGTATAACAAGCAGAAGAACCGACGAGGAACGTTGTGGATGGATCGGTTCAAGAGTGTGCTGGTTGAAACCGGCGAAGCCTTGCAGACAATGGCGGGTTACATCGATCTCAATCCGGTTCGGGCGGGAATCGTGAAAGATCCTGCGATGTATGAGTGGAGTGGTTACGGTGAGGCCGTGGGTGGAAGCAAACGCGCGCGGCGAGGGCTGTGCAAGGTGTTGGAAATCGCGCAGGACAGGTGGAACGACAGAGCACATGCCTATTATCGGAAATGGCTGTATGGAGAAGCAACGGCGGAGGAAGGCTCACAAACCAAAGGGAGAAAGGGTTTTACCCGCAAGCAGGTGGAGGCGGCACAAGCTGCGGTGGAAAGACGTGTGTTCCTGCCGATGTTGGAAATACGCAAACGGATGAAGAGTTTCAGCGAAGGGATCGCGCTGGGAAGTGAGGATTATGTTAGGGGAATGGCAGCGAGGTATCAGGCGCAATTTGAGAGACAGAAGGAGCGAAGTGCGAAGCCGTTGAAAAACGCGAGTGGTATAAGATCAGCAGGCATTTTTGTGATGCGTGGTGGTTGAGATGGGTATGTTTGGAAACGAGTGTCCACCGCGATGGATTGCGCCAGTTGAGTGGCGCGATCCAATTCGTTGAAGTGGTAGTGATTCCTGTATGCTACAGATGCTTGAGAATTTCACGACGGAGTTCGACGACGTCGATTTGCTCGCTGTGGCTCCAGACGACTTTGCCTTCTGGTGAAATGATCACGGTGAGCGGAAGGGCGCCAGTCCATTCGGGGTGGATGGCTTCGGCGAGTTTGTCGGGGTTTTCACCACTCCAGATGTAGTTGTTCGATGTGCGGCCTTCTTTTTCCATGGAAGGTTGGGTGCGTTTGGAGAGGGCGGCGTGACGCGATTCGAGGAATTTCTGAACGCGATCTTTTTTGTCGAGCGGGTCCATGGAGATGGAGATGAAATCGACATTGCGGTTTTGGAAGCGGCGGTAGGTGTCGACGAGATCGGGGAATTCGGCAACGCAGGGACCGCAGGTGGTGGACCAGAGATTGATGACGCGGACGTTGCCGGATTTGTTTTCGCGGATTTTTTTCGCGAGTTCTTCGTTGAGTTCTTCGAGGGTTACCGGCATGGCTTCCCAAGCTTTTTGGTCTTTCACAACGCTCTCGGCTTTGAAGAGCCATTTGGTTGAGCAACCGAAAGGGCGCGTCACGGGTTCGGCGATTTCTTTTCCGGCTAAAAGGGCGTCGAAGGCATCACGGAGGAAAGATTTTTCAACCGGGCCGGAAGCGCGTTTGGCGTCGTCCATGCGACCCGTGTAGCGGAGTTTCCGATCGGCATCGAAGACGAAGACATGCGGGGTGGATTGGGCTCCGCAGGCAGTCGCAAACTCTTGTTTTTCCGCATCGTAAAGATAGGGGAAGGTCCAACCGTGGCTATCGGCGAAAGGTTTCATTTCCTCGAAAGAATCGCCGTAAGGTGAGTAACCAAGTTCGTCAGGGCGGAGGGCGATGGGATGGTTCGAGCTAACGGCGACCACGGCAACACCCTTGTCCTTGTAGTCCTGGTGGATTTGCTCCATGCGCGAGGCGGCGGCAACCGAATCCGGGCAGTGGTTGCTGGTGAAGATGATGCAGAGGATTTTGGATTTCTCGTAAGTTGCCTCGGTGTGGGTTTTCCCATCGATGCCGGGGAGGGAAAACTTGGGCATCGGGGAGCCGATTTCGAGAACTTTGGGGACTTCCTGTGAGTAGGCGATGACGGAGAGTGCGGCGAGGAGTAGGAGGCGTTTCATGATCGGAGCTTACGTAAGCTGGATCTGATTCATTACAAAGGGGAAAAATCTTAAAGATAAGTTAAATATTCTCTGGCAATGGGGTCGGATTTTGTTTAGGAGATACGAAACAAATCTTCTTTTACCATGGCATCAATCAATGAATACACTCACCCAATAAACGTTCGTTCGAGGCAGCTCGACATGCCAACGAGGGGCGTTTACCAAGATGATTACGATGACAAGATCAAGAATGCGCAGCTTGAATTGGAGCGTATTCAGCAGGAGCGCGAGGAGCTGGAGCGCAAAAAGCGCGAGCTTGAAGAGTTGACCAGCCGCAAGCGCGCTTTCCTCGCCCAACAGGTCGAGCTGACCGAAAAACTCACCACGGCGATGACTTTGATTGATCGTGAGTTGTTCGAGCTACGTGAGGAAACAGAACAACTTCAGCAGTGCAAAACCTGTTTTGCGGATCACTTGGACAAGATCCAGAAACACGACCCAGAAAAATGGACGCGTGAAAACCTTCTTGAGAAATTGGAGAAGGCGACCGCAGTGACCGATACGGCGGCTGACGAGTATGATCAGGCAGCGACGTATTTTGAAGGAACCCGTGCGGGTGGAATTTTCGGCAGGTCCGCGAAGGATTCGCGCCGCAAAGTGAAGACCCGCCGCGGAGGTTCGGATTTTGTTGAAAATTTGGTGAACGGCATGGCCTTCAATCTTCCAATCATTGTGTTGGGCGGAGTTGCGCTGTTCGTTTACTGGAGCAAGTAAAACCATGCCGAAACTCAAACAGGCCAGTCTTTTCAACGAAGACCACGAGATGCAGCTGCTTCGTGAGAAGGAGCGCAGGCTGGCTGAGGCGCAGCAGATGATTCAGAAGCTGCCTGCGATGCTGGAGAGGCAGAAAAAGGAAAACGAAGTCACCATGCCTCCGATGGCTGAGGTCAGGGAGCGTCAGAAGTTCAACCAGTTTGAGCAGAACCTGAGCCGTGGTCAGATTGAAAATGTTTTGCGCACCCAGCGTCAGAGCCTGGGCATGACCTTGCTGTTGATTTTGTCGACAGCGCTCATGCTTTTCTGGGCTTATCGGATCATCTCCGGTTAGAGATTCATTTTGCGGCGCTCATGAGGCGCTCGATGTCATCGGGTTCGATGGGAATGGATGCCATCAGGTCGATGTTTCCGGATTCACCGATGAGGTAATCGTTTTCGAGACGGATACCGATGTTTTCATCGCGGATGTAGATGCCGGGCTCGATGGTGAAGACCATTCCCGGCGCGACTTTGGAAAAAGGGGTTGAGACATCATGGACGTCGAGACCCAGATGGTGGCTGACGCCGTGCATGAAGTATTTTGATACCAAGGGTTTGGATTCGTCCTGAGCGGCTGCTTCATCGGCGGTGAACAAACCGAGCTTGATGAGTTCCTTCTCGACCTCGGTCACACATTCCTTCTGATAGTCAGGCAGGGAGATGCCCGGGCGCAGGACGGAGCTGGCGAATTTCATGATTCGCAGCACTGCCTCGTAGATCTGTCTCTGGCGAGGAGTGAATTTTCCGCTGACTGGAATGGTGCGGGTCATGTCCGCGTTCCAACCCGCGTATTCGCAAGCGACATCTAACAGAAGAAGATCGTTCTCTTTGAGGATCTGGTCGTTGTCGATGTAGTGGAGGACACAGGCGTTCGCGCCGCCGGCGATGATGGGGGTGTAGGCAAAACCCCGTGAACCTGATTTAATGAATTCATGAATGAACTCGGCCTCGACTTCCCATTCACCGATGCCTGGTCTGACAATACCGAGGATGCGGCGGAATCCCGCTTCCGTGATCTCGCATGCTTTGCGGGTGAGTGCGATTTCCTCATCGGATTTGATCATTCTCAATCCCTGGGTGAGTTGGGTGAGACGGCGATAGTTGTGAAGCGGAAACCTGCGTTGGCATTCGGCGATGAATCGGCTGTTGCGCGTTTCGGCGAATGAGGAGCAGCGAGGATGTTCGTTTGTGGAAAGATAGAGGGTGTCGACTTGGAGTGCGAGTTGCAGGAAAATCTGATCGAACTGCGAAGTCCACATCACGTTTTGGATACCGGTTTTTTCCGTGGCCTCCTCTTTGCTGAGTTTGTGACCTTCCCAAATGGCAATGGTTTCGTTGGATTCACGGATGAAAAGAATCTCACGGTTTTTTCCGAGCTTGGCGTCGGGGTAGAGCAGCAGGATGGTCTCTTCCTGTTGGACTCCGGTGAAGTAGAACAGATCGCTGTTTTGTTTGAAAGGGAGCGAGGCATCGGCGTTGCTCGAATAGATATCGTTTGACTGGATTACGGCGATGGAGTTCGGATCGAGGAGCGCAGAGAGGTTTTGGCGGTTCCGAATGAACAGGGTGGAGGAAGGGGATTTGGTGCGCATGGTGAGTGGAACGATGGAATAATAGAGATGAAAGCGGAGCTGGCTGTCGAGGATGGATGGAGGTTTCATGCGGCGACCGGAATTTTCCCGTGTGGTTGCTTGCAAATGCCTCTTCGCTGTGGGAAGCATCTCACACATTCCTTATGGATTTTTTCTCTACAGATCGAACTTCACTCAAAATCTGCGGTGTCAGGAACGAGCAGGATGCGCTTGAGTTGGTGAAACTCGGAGTGGATGCGGTCGGCTTCAATTTCTGGCCGCAGTCGAAGCGGTATCTCGATCCGGCTCATGCGGGTTGGTTGAAATCCCTGGCAGGGAAAATTTTACGGGTGGGGGTTTTCGTGAATCAGGGATCCGACTTACCCGTTCAGCTGGTTGCAGAAGGTTTGATCGATGTGGTGCAGTTGCACGGGGATGAAACCGTGGATGAAGTTCACGCGCTAAAGGAGCGGGGATTGCGCGTGGTGAAAGCGATCGGGGTGAAGCAACAGCTGGATGTTGAAAAGGCAGGAGCATATGGTCTGGATGCGATGCTGCTGGATGCGCATGCGCCGCAGGTGTTCGGAGGTACGGGCGAACAGTTCGATTGGAAATTGGCTCTGGAATTCAAAAAGCGATATCCGGAGGTAAGTTTGATTTTGGCAGGTGGCATTACAGCGGAAAATGCCGGATCGGCGATCCGTGAAGTCCGGCCTGCGGCGTTGGATGTGGCATCGGGTGCGGAAGTTTCACCCGGGGTGAAGGATTTGAAGAAAGTCAGGCAGTTGCTGGAGGCGTGCCGCAGAGTTTCATGATCACGGATTCCCATTGCCATCTCGCATCGCATCGGTATTCCGCGGAGGATATCGAAGCCATGATTCTCCGCGCCCGATCCGCGGGCGTGAAACGAATGGTGACCCTGTCGACCTCGCTGGAAGATGTTTCCAGAAATCTGGAGATTGCGAAACATGCGGGGATTTGTGCCACGGTCGGTATCCATCCCTGCGATGTTCATCGTGCGCCTGATGATGCGGTTTCACGCTTGTCGGCATTTGTGGAGGATGAACGCGTCTGCGCGATTGGGGAAACGGGTTTGGATTATTATCATCCCGCACCCGAGGGTTGGAGCGAGGAGGATTTCAGAAAAAGACAGTTGGGTTTTCTCAAGCAACATTTCGAGCTGGCTGCGAATGCGGGATTGAATGTTGTGATCCATACCCGCGATCGCGAGGGTTCGAAATCCTTTGATGACGCGTTGGCGATTTACCGGAACTATTCTGACCGGGTTCGTGCCGTGTTCCACTGTTTCATATCCTCCTGGGATCATGCGTCGCAGGTGATTGCGGAAGGAGGTTTGGTTTCCTTTGGCGGGGTGGCGACGTTCAAAAAATCCGATCTCGTGAAAGACACGGTATCACGTTGCCCGGCAGGGACGTTCATGCTGGAGACCGACTCTCCATATCTTGCGCCGGAACCGATGCGAGGAAAACAGAACGAGCCCGCTTACACACGTTACATCGCGGAAGCGGTTGCGATGTTGAGGGGCGAATCATTGGTTGCGTTGGCAGAGCATACCGAAGGAGCCGCGAGTGGTTTCTTCCGATGGGAAAAAGAACTTTCCTGAATGAAAAGTTGGCTGGTAATCGTTTCTTGATGTGTTACATCGAGGCCACAAAATTTCACCCCATCCTGATCGAGTTATGAAAATCACCACTTATCTTCCCGTAGTCGCCATGGTATCGTTTGCCATTTCCTGCTCACCACAATCGGGAGGTGATGGATATGATGTGGCCAACCCTTACGCGGCACCCGATTACTCCGACGAATACGGCACGGCCTATGTTCCCAGCGATGTGAATCCAGCTTATGATGCGCCTGCGGTCTATGAAGAGTCAGTTCAAACCGCTCCCGAAGTCAGTGCGCCTCCAGTTCAAAGCTCTTCACCCAAAGTCCACACGGTAGGTCGTGGAGATACCTTGTGGGGTCTCAGCAAGCAATACGGTGTGTCCGTCGCGGCCATCAAATCCGCCAATGGCCTGACCCGTGACACGATTGTTTTGGGTGCCAAGCTAAAAATCCCAGCGAAATAATCTGATGCGTTTCGCTCAAGCCTTCGGTGTGTTTCTTGTGGGCTCATCACTTCTTTTTGCACAGCAGGAAGTACAAGATGAGCCCGGGTTGACGCCAAAGGAAGATGCTTTGGAGCAGTTGTTTTCGGAGCGGGAGTCTCCGGAAGCTCTGAATAAGGCGGTTGAGCTAGCGCGGAAACAGGGCGTGCCCGAGCAAGCGATCCTCGAAGCCAGGTTCTTGTTTCATGTGGACCGCGCGGAGGAAGCAGAGATTGCGAAGATGTTGCCGCAGCTGCTGGAGCAAAGAAAAATATTCCGATTGGAGGAGTCCGAGATTTTTGCGAGTGAGGACGACTGGCTTGCGGTTGTGGAATATGCGCATGCGATGGCCGCGATGCAGGAGGGCGATAAGGCTCGATTCAAGAAACACATCACCGAAGCCTTTTGGTTGAGTCCGAGACAGGGGATCGCGTTCGCTCCGCACATCGAGCGTCTGCGATTGATGGATGCGATGAAAGATGTGAAGCTCGATCTGGATAAAAAATATCGTCACACGATGGATGAGCAAGTCGTCTCGTTGGGAGATGTTCTTAACGGAAAAAATGGCATGTTGATCCATTTTTGGTCACCACGCAGTCCTGAATGTGAGGGAACGTTGTCCGATTTTTTGATCACCGCGGAGTCGCTTGTCGGAAAAAAATTGGGTGTTGTCTCCGTTCTTGTTGAGTCATCGGAACAAGTGAATCGTGAGGCGAGGGAGATGCTCGTTGCGACAAAGAAGAAAATCGCCGGTTACTGGATCGCGGATTCTCAAAAATCCCCTCTGAGCGCGCAGCTCAAGGTTTATCAGGCGCCTACGGTCGTTTTGTTAGATAGGGGAGGTGAGATTCTGTTCAATGGTCATCCGACGAGTGATGATTTTTGGAAGCTGTTAGAAAAGATGGTCCCCGATTTCAAACGTCCTGAGATGAAGAATGATTGAGTCGATTTACTAGGTGTGTCGTAGGCGGAAAACCGGGGTGATTTCGCACCCTTAATATTTCTTTAAAGTTTATACATTTTAACTTGACGGAAATCCATAATACTAGTTTTATCGTATCAATCTACGAAGC
>CBFGOP010000035.1:0-18545 GCA_965650415.1 uncultured Prosthecobacter sp.
CAGCCTGTGCGGTGACAATCGGATTTCCTGTCCATACCGGCACGTCATTGACCGAACTCACGGTGAGGTTCACCGTTGCGATGTTTGAGTTGAGGTTGCCGTCGCTCGCTCTGAAGGTGAAACTGTCCGCACCGTTGGAGTTGGCGCTTGGAGTGTAAGTCAGGTTCGGTGCAGTACCGCTCAGTGTGCCTTTGGTCGGTTGAGTGACCACCGTGTAGCTCTGGATCGTGCTGTCGATGTCTGACGCAACCAAGGTGATTCCCACCGCTGTGTCTTCCGCTGTGTTCGTCGAACCGCCACTCGCCACCGGCGCATCATTTACGGGATTCACCGTAATGCTGACCGTTGCGGTATTCGAGTTGAGCGCACCATCGCTCGCTCTGAAGGTGAAACTGTCCGCACCGTTGGAGTTGGCGTTCGGAGTGTAAGTCAGGTTCGGCGCCGTGCCACTGAGCGTACCTTTGGTCGGTTGAGTGAGCACCGTATAGCTTTGGATCATACTGTCGACATCTGTCGCAACCAGAGTGATTCCTGTCGCGGTGTCCTCAGCAGTAGTCGCCGAGCCGTTGGAAGCCACGGGAGCATCGTTGGTGTTGGCGACCGTGATTTGAACTGTGGTCTCAACTGCAGGAGATTTCTGATCCGTCACGCTCACGGTGAAGGTATTCAATCCCACATCCGTTTGGGTTGGAGTACCGGATAGAGTGCCGTTGGTGGCGATATTGAGCCAAGCCGGACCGCTGACTTTGGTGAAGACGAGCGTATCATTGTTGGTGTCGCTCGCGTTGTCGGCAAGCGAACCGGAGTAGGTCGCGTCCTCACTCGCACTGCTTTCAATGACCGGATTTGCGGCCCATGTCGGCGGGTTGTTGGCAGGAGCGCCGGACTGAGTGACGCTGATTCCGTTCAAGGTCAGGCGGGAGTCCCAATTCGTGCTGTTGGCATACTCAGGTGCATAAACCGTGATGGCAATCGTGCCGCTGGATCCGGAATTGATGGCAAAGTTGATACCTGGAACCCAAGTGCTGTAGTTGGTCTGGTTGCCAGAGGTGGTGAAGGTGGTGATGAGAGGGTCCGAAACCGACGTGCCGTGATGGAACCTGTGGGTGGTTTGGCCAGCACCGACATTGTAGGTGAAGAAACCGACTTGGTATTCGGTGTTGGGGGTAAGTCCCGAGAGCGTCACCACGGATGTCACGCCGTTGCCGGTCGTTGTGGACCTGCCACTGAACTGCTCAAAGTCGTTTGTGAGATTTCCAGCCTGGGCATTGTTGCGCCAACGCGCGACGCTTCCCAGATTGTTGTTCACCGTATTGATATCGAACGTGATGCCATTGTGCGTGACGTTGTAGTCACCACCAGCGGCACCTGCAGGCACGCTGAGGAAACCGGGTTGCGTGGCTGCTTGGAATCCCACATCGGCGCTGGAATCAACATCGAAATCAATACCCGCAGTGACTCCTCCACTGAAAAACGTGTTCGGGTCGAACGATGTGATCGGAATCGAAGTCGGCGGAGTCGGATTCGGGTTCGTACCCAGCGAGATGACCAGATTCACCGCACTGCCGACAGCGGCGTTTGTGTCACCCAACGGACTTTGGCTCATGACTGTGCCAGCAGGCACCGAAGCGCTGTAGGCCGTGCCGACACTTCCCACCGCAAAGCTGTAAGTCACCAACACCGCATCCGCAGTTGCTTGATCCATCCCGATCACGTTGGGCACACTCAGCGAGGTCGGCAAGGTCACCGATGCGACAGCCGAGGGTGAGGTTTCGTTCCTTGCCGGACTGAAATCCCGCGCCTTTACCGTGTAGCTATATTGCACGCCGGGGGTGAGTCCGCTATCGGTGTAGGTGGTGCTTGACTGCCAACCGCTGTCATTGCCGCCACCGGCCGTGCAGGTGAAATAATACTCCACGCCATTCGTGTCGTAGGCAGTTGCCGCCTGCATCGTGACGGATGTGCCGTTCACTGCTGCGGGCGCGCTGTGGAAGCCTACCGGATTCGGCACGGGCGCACTGATGTCGGCCGTAAGCGGCTGATTGCCGACCAGCACGCTATGATAATTCGGACCGAAGCGAACTTCATCAAGTTTGACATTATCACCACGGCTGAATGTCAGCGTATCGAAGGTCGATTGATCGAGCACGACGTTCAAAACAGAGATTGGTGCGGAAGGAAGTTGCAGATTCGTGAGCGGTTGGAACACCTCAATCGTGTCCGGTTGTTCAGGATCCTCCGCCCACGTGATGCGGCAGACGATCAAGCCGTGTTGATTCAACCCATAAACAGCTCCGTTGCCTTCCCATGTGCCGTCGACATTGCCAAGGATTCCATCGCCTGCGGAGAGATCTCGGAACTGGGTGGCTTTGATACGACCGTTGATGCCATCATGACGACCGAGGGTGAAACCGACACCTGAGCCGAGTTGAGCGCCCTCGTTCAAAATCCAGTAGTCATAATTGCCGGTATTGAAACCGCTGTTGGCCAAGGCGACGGAAAGCCGGGCATTGGTAAGGTTGGCGGTAGGTCCATAGCCGACCACCGCACTGAACCAAAGCGTGGCTCCGTCATTGAGAAGCCCGTTGGAAGCCAGGGCGGAAGAGCTGATGGAGCGTGTGGCACCCCAGCTGTTGTTGGTACCGCTGGGTTCGTATTTCCCACCTTTCGTGTTCAGGTTGCCGTAAGTCAGTGAACCTGCCGTGATGTTGGCACTCAATGTGTTTGCCGCCCAAGTGCCGGTGAGTCCGACTTCGGAGGTGCCGGATTTCCCATTCAGCAGGCCCGAAGCGTAATCGAAAGGTTCGTAAACGGCGGTTTGCAGACCCGCAATCGGATCGACTGTTAGATTGATGGTGGCTGTTGCCGTTTGTCCCTCGCTGTCCGATACCTGGAAAGTTAAGCTGTCCGCGCCGGTATATCCGAAATCGGAAGTGTAGGTGAGGTAAGGTGCCAGTCCCGACAATTTTCCGTGAGCCGGCTGGCCGGTGACGGTGTAATTCAACGCGCGACCTTCAGGATCGGTGCCGGTCAACACAATCGGCGTGGTGGTGGATTGCGGAACGATCAGATTTTGCGTGGTGGCTGTCGGCGGGCTGTTAGGTGGCAAACCACCGCCTGCCTGATAGAGCGTGACCGCAATTGTCTCGACCGCTTGGGTGAGTCCGCGCGAGTCAGACATCGTCACCTCAAACAAATACTGCCCGGCAATTCCGTCAAACACGACAGTGGTGTTGTTCGCATTACCGCTACCGTTTGGCGTGAAGGTGACATTGCCTGCGCCATGAACCTTGCGCCAGGTGTAGGTGGTATCGCCTTCGGCGAGATCGTTTGCGGAAACATGCAGTTTGGTGTGCTTGGCGGGCAGCGTGAGGCTCGGATTGTCGACCGAGATCGACTGGATCGTCTTGAAAGCCCTTGGTGCCACCGGGTTGGAATCGGCGGCAATTGCATTCAATACCTCTTGGGCATCGGCTGCCACATACGGATCGGCAAACACCAGAAACTCGCAAAACGCAGCGATGTTCGGGTCGGGATTCACAAGCGCAGAATCGCCTGCGTATAGGGCCAGAACATCCAACGCGTGATTGCGCTCTCCACCCAGCGATTTGTCTTCCGCAATCATCCGGCTGAGTGGAACACCCTCGGCGATATTGTAGTTCTTCAGCGCACTGAGACCCGCCGTGCGGACGCCACCGGAGAACATTTTATCGGCTGGTGCCCGCACCTTGATGGAATCGACAATCGTTCCCGCCAAGGCATCGACATCGGCCTGGGTCAGATACGAATAGGTAGTACTCAATGTGCTGCGAGCCTGGCCGTTCGGATTGGCAGCCACTGCTTCGATAGCGGGGTAGAGCAAATTGCGGTCGATTCCGTTGATGCCGCTGCCCCAGATCACGCCTTTCGGCCCGTAGGCCGTTCCGCTGTAAAACAACAACATGCACAGACGGTGATGGGCGAAATGGATGGGATCTTCCTCATCGATCGGGAAAAACGGTTTCGCGGTGCTCGCGGTAGCGGACAAGATGGTGTTGACCTGTGCGAGCCTGTCTGCCTGAGGGAGAAAGCGAAGGGCCTCGGCTGAAGCGAAGCGGACCTCGTCATCCGCATCTGTTAGAAGATTGGCGAGATGGACGGCCGCGCTGGCGTTCTTGATGTCTCCCAGTGCAAAGCAGGCACCCACCCGCTGCTCGCCGGCGTTTGTGTTGTTGGCGATCGCGATCAACTGCGGCACGAGAGTTGCGTGCTCGGAGGTCCGGAGGCTCAGTTGCTTGGCGGCGTAGGATTGAACTTTCGGCGAGAACGATCCGAGATCCGAGATCAACTGTGCCGTGGTGCGTGTGCTGGCATTGTACTCGTCGGCAAATGCCGCATCGGCAACTTCAGCGCTGGTCAACCAACGATTGGTGTCCGGATTTTTTCCTGTGATCACCAACTGACGAAGCGGCAGAGCATAGGTCAGCAACGCGGGCGTATACATGTAGAAATCGGTTTGCCAACCGGGCGTTCCACCGTCTCCACCCTGACCATAGAGATTGTTGAATTCAAATCCGCCGTCCCACCTGCGACTCAAATCCAGATCCCAACTGATGCGGCTGAAATGTTGGGCTGCGGCACTTTCGCCACCGATCGCAGCACCAAGCGGCGACCAAAGGTAGTTGAACCAAGGGCCGGTATGCCCGATGCCACGTTCCGAGGTCGCTGCCGTTGCCAATTGCGCGTAGAATTTTTCCTCCTCGATACGGTTGTCCTGCAGTGAGAAGCAGATGGCGGCCAAGCCGCTCTTGCCGTTGCTTTCGTGAGATTGCCTGTAGGGTTCATGTTCGCCGTAGGCATGGCAGCCGTAATCCGCGTAAGCGGCGAAAAAGCGGCTTGCCCGCGCTATGGCCGGAGCAATCTTGGGATTGGTAAGTCCGCATTCCTTGGCAAGAAGCAAACCGAGAAATGCGGGCATGCCGGCGGAGTTCACACAGCCATACCCGACATTGTAGTTGCCGTTCAGGGAACCGTCTGCGCCGGGACTGGTGAACTGGTGACCCATCGTTCCCAGCGCGCTTTGACCGTTGGCCACCGCCACAGCGTATGCTTCGATGCCGGGCAATACCTGAACATCCCCTGTCGCCAGATAATACTCGGAAAGGACGACTAACTTATGCCCTACGGCCCAAGCGATCTTGCTTTCGGTGGAAACCTTGCCGGCCAACATGTCGTTGATCTGGGCTGGGGTTGGCATCAGCGCACGCGCTTCCGCCTGAACCCGCGCCATACGCGCAGCATTGTCAGGATCTGATGGATTGTTCGCGGCGAGAAGAGCAAGCGCACCGAGGTTCAGCCGCCCCGCAGTTTGGTTTGCCATCACATGGTCAAGTCCCTGTGCCAAAATCAAAGCGGACTTGGGGCAATTGTAGGGAGCCGTGGCGCTGTAGGCACCCAATGTCTGCAGTGTGATGGACTCTGTGGTCGTCACTCCGGCTCTCCAACGCAAAACCCTGAGGATGGCAGGGCTTCTTGCCTCGGCATCTCCGATCGCCAATCCCAGAGACTTGCGCGCATCGGAAGTGAAATTCACCGGGTTGGCACCCGTTCCGTTGGCGCCCAGAATCACATCGCCGGGCGCCAGGATTCCAGCAGCCGGAGAACCGGTTTCGACCGTCTGCACGAGGATCTGACGGCTCTCGCTGCTGTTCTCACCGACATGATACAGCCAGCCCCGCGCACCGGTGGGGCCGAGGTTGATTTTCTTGGTGGTTGTGGGAGCGCCTCCAGCTGTTAGATCGGGCGGTGCGGCCAAAGCAGGCAGTGCCAGCATCAGCACAATGGCTAGAATGTGCGATTGAACGGTTCCGAGGCGCGTGGTGGCCGGTGACATCCGGGCGCAGGAATGAATGAATGAACAAGCAGATTGGCTCATTATGGCAGTGGTTGGGTTTTAAAAATCAGTCACCCGCTAACGGGGCAGCAACACACCGAGGCACCATGGCATTGGTATATAACTACAATTCCAATTCGAGAATCAAAGCGTCTGACTATTCAAGCTTGAATGTGATTTTGCAAAGCCACCTGTTTTATATGCCGCTCAGAATCATGATAAATAAAGTGATTCTGATGTTGCCTGTCATACGATAAGATGAATGCGAAAAATCACTCAAGGAACTGCCTTGAGCGAGAGAAACTCGATGAGTCTCGCGGAAATCACAGCGGTGGCTTTTTCCATGGTGACTTCCTGATCGGTTTCGGCATCGATGCATGTCATCGATACCCCATCGAGTCCGCAGGGTGTGATGGATAAAAACGGTGGTAGGGATTCGCGGGTGATGTTGATGGCGAAGCCGTGCATGGAAATCCATTTCCTAACACCGACTCCGATCGATGCGAGCTTGCGGTTTTCCACCCACACGCCGGTCAGGCCATCACGCCGGCCTGCGGCAACACCGAGATCTCCGCATGCGGCGATGAGCGCGTCCTCGATCTGGCGCAAGTGCACATGCAAGTCCCGACCACGTTGATTCAGATCTAACAAGGGATATCCGACGAGCTGGCCCGGACCGTGGTAGGTTGCCTGACCACCGCGGTTGGTTTCGAAAACGGGATGCGGCAGCGCTGGTGCGGAGCCGAGCGAGGATTGGTCGCGAAGCCTGCCGATGGTGTAAACGGGCTCGTGTTCTAACAGAAGAATCCGGTCGTTCGCTTCTCCCGCGAGAATATCCGCCGCAATTTTTTCCTGAATTTCCAAGCCCACGGTGTATGGCACCGGTTCATTGAAATGGATGATTTCTGGGGTTGGGTTCATGAGATTTCGGTATTAGGAATTCCGCCGATAGATCGCGATCCATTCCTTGCCTTCACGGCCGGGGTAACAGGTTTTCGGAACCCAGGATTCGATACGTTCGAATTCCGGGGCGAAGCGGGCGTCGAGTTCCTCAATCGAGGCATTGAAAGGCGGGCTTTGGTCTTCCTCGCCGGGGTCGTTGGGGGTGAGAAAAAACACGCCGATAAGATGGCCGCCGGGAGTGATGAGGTCTTTGCAGGCTGCTGCATAGTCGGGACGGCGAGAGGGATCGATGGCGCAGTAACACGTATGTTCCCAGATGGCGGAGAAGGCTTTTCCGTTGCGCCAAGCGGGATCGAGAAAATCTCCGAGCTCGTAGGATTCGTTGCCGGTGATGGGAAATTTCCCGGCCGCAGCGATAGCGAGCGGGGCGAGGTCGAGTCCGAGGGTTTTCAATCCGAGCGCGGCGATCGCCCGAGCATCGTGTCCTGTGCCGCAGCCGGGAACGAGCACAGGGCCTTCGCCCCAAATGGAGCCTGGTATTTGATCGAGGATTTCTAACAAAGGCGGAGCGGCACGGCCTTTTTCCCATGGCGTGTCCCCGAGTTCGTAGCGCTGGTTCCAGTCGGTCATATCAATCTTCGGTCGAGCAATTTCGCGCGGAGCGGATCGGATGCCTGAAGGTGAGCCATGGCGATCGCCAGCGCATCCGCCGCATCGGACGGTGGGGTTTCCGCCAAACCGAGCAGAGCGCGCACCATGAACGCGACTTGGGATTTGTCCGCCGTGCCTTTTCCGACCACGGCCATTTTGATTTTTTTGGGAGAGTATTCGTAAACGGGCAGTCCGTAATCGGCAGCGGCAATGAGCACGGCCGCGCGGGCGGCACCCATGGAAATCGCGGTGCGGTGGGATTGCACATAGATGATCCCCTCAACGGCGACTTCATCCGGTTGGTGTTTCTGGATAATATGAACGAGATGGGATCGAATCGCGGACAAAGCCCCGGATTGCGGGATGGATTTCGGCACGGAAATCACATCGTAGCCAAGCACGGCAGGCTTGCGCGGATCTCCTTCGAGAATGGCATAGCCCGTGTTGCGGACGGCGGGGTCGATGGCGAGAACGCGCATGAAAAGAATTAACCTCAGTTCTTCCGCGATGGAAACTGGAATTATAGCTAAAGCTCTTGAAACACATTGACCCCTTTTCTCAGGCATGCGAGTCTCACCAAGTTATGAAAGCGAAACTTCTTTTCACCGCCCCATGCGTGCTGATGATTGCAGCTTGTGATCCATCGGGCAGCTCGATCATCGATTCCGACATCGATCCCTTGAGACCTCCAGCAGCCAATCGGAGTGAATTTGACAGCTACAGCAATCAACTTCAGCCCGGGCAGTTCGTCACCGCAGCGGTGAACAACACGGCGTTTTACAAAAACAAACCTCAGGAAAACCAAAACGCTGACTCGTTGCTCCCAGTGGGAACCCAGATGAAAATCATCGCGATTTCCGGTAACAACGCGAAGGTGGAGCTGGATAGCGGTGAGGTGGGTTTTGTTCCGACCGTGATGATCTCCACGGGCGAAGTCGCTCCACTGGACTTGGAACTATCGGGCGAGCAACCCGCCATCCTTCCACTTGAAGGGGATGTGCCGCTTCCGGTCGTCGATCCAAATGCGCCCGCCGCAACGTCCACGCTGCCCGCGGTAGTCGATCCCGATGCAGCACCGGAAGAGTAACCTTTTCGCTATCCATGAAACTTACCGAACTCATTGAGTTGGCGGAGCAAGAGGTGGCGGCGATCAAAAAAGTGCTGCCCGATGACGTCAAAGCGCATGCGGAAAACTGCCCGGTTCACTTCGAGGCCGCACCCGCATTTGATGATGAAGACATGTTGGGAGTTTTCGAAGGGGCTTCGTTGGTGGATGAGCCGGGACCTGACGCCCTCCCCTTGATCCGGATTTTTGTCGATCGTATTTGGGAATATGTGGAGATGGACGAGCAGGATTTTCTCGATGAAGTCGGCACAACCTTTCTCCACGAACTGGGGCACTATCTCGGTTGGGACGAGGAAGAGGTCGCGGAACGCGGATTGGAATAAGCTTCATGATTTTACAACAGCCACCGCCGCTGCCCGCCTATCAGATCCATTCGAACGATGAATCCCATCTCAAGATCATCTCCGTTTGCCATTACGTCATGGCGGGCCTTTATCTGCTTGGGATAGGATTCGTGATTTTCCATTTCATGATCATGTCGTGGTTCATGGGCATGGCCGAGACGGATTATAAAAAGGCGGCTTCGGCCCCCGCACCCCTCATCGTGGAAAACACTCCATCGGTACAAACAGGGGAGATATCCGAAGGTGAAACATCCTCAGAAGGTCGTTCCGAGTTGTTGGGAATTCCTGCTGCGGCCACCGCTACCGCAGGGACATCAGCCTCAGCTCCGTTTCCCAAGGAGATCCTTTCGATCTTCAAAATTTTTTATGTGATCATCGGCACCATCCTCGTCGCTCTCTCCGTTTGCAACTCGCTATCGGGTCACTACATCAACAAACGCAGGAATAAACTTTTCTCCTACATCATCGCGGGTATCAACTGCATGCAGTTTCCTCTGGGCACAACACTCGGAGTGTTCACGTTCATCGTTCTCAGTCGGGAGAGCGTGAAGATGGCTTATAGAATGAACTTGGAAACCTAAGGCACCGGAGTCTTGTTCAGCGCGGTCTCGATGAGTTCCATCGAATCGAGATCCTGATCCGATAAAATCCGGTGACGCATCACGGCGGGAAACACCGCCTGCACGTGATCGGGGTAAACCGCTGGGGCGGATTCGAGGAAGGCATTTGCGCGTGCGGCGCGCAGCAGGGCGATAGAGGCGCGGATTGAAACGCTCTGTTCCGATCCCGCCATCTTGCGCAGGCTTTCACAGAGATCCGTGATGTATTGCGCGACTGCGCGGGAAACCGGAATGTTCGCCACGGCAGCTTGGAGCTGCTGAATCGTTTCACCATCGACCCCGAAGTCGGGCGCAACCTGTGGTTCGGAATTTTTTGAAGCGTGGGCGAGAAGGATTTCCGTTTGGGTTTCCGGCTCCGGCAATGACATGCGCAAGGATAATAGAAAGCGATCGAGCTGGGGTTCCGGTAACGGAAACGTTCCGGTGCCATGGGTGTCGTTCTGGGTGGCGATGACCATGAAGGGCTTGGGCAAACGATGGCTCACTCCATCAATCGTGACCCGACCCTCGTTCATGCTTTCTAACAAAGCCGACTGCACTCTTGGCGAGGTCCGGTTGATTTCATCGGCCAGCAGGCAGTTGGAAAACACCGGGCCGCGGATGAATTCGAAAGTTCCCTGATCGGCGCGATAGAGATTGTAACCAATTAGATCCGCCGGCAACAGATCCGGGGTGAACTGGATGCGCTTGAAAACCCCGCCCATCGCACTGGCAAGCGTGTGGGCGAGTGTGGTTTTACCGATTCCCGGCGCGCCTTCGATCAACACGTGTCCGTCCGCAAGCAGGGCTGTTAGAAGCATTTCCGCAGGTTTTTCCGCACCGATGACATGGGCGGAAAGGTGCTTGAGCAGCGGCTGGATCATCGAGGCATTCATGATTTCAAAGTTTTTGCGTATTGGGTGATCGCCTGAGGATAGAGGCGGTGTTCGATGACTTGTAAACGCTTGTGCAGGGCGTCTGCCGTTTCATCCGGCAGGATATCGAGCTTTTCCTGAAGAATGACGGGTCCGGTATCCATTCCGGAATCAACGAGATGAACGGTGACACCCGTTTGTTTTGCCTTCGCGGCAACAGCTTGTTCCCACGCCGCAACGCCGGGAAAGGCGGGCAGCAAGGAAGGATGGATGTTGAGGATTTTTGATGGAAACGCATTCAACAACGGTGCTTTCACCAAGCGCATGAATCCCGCGAGGCAAACCAGATCGACGCCGGCTTGACGCAGGGTTTCGGCAGTCCGGGTTTGTGCGGAGTCGGGGAACTTGCTTTTGTGACCCTCGCAGTCGATCACCGCGTGCGGAATCCCGTGTTTCGCCGCCCGTTTCAAAATGAACGCGTCGGGATTGTCGGAGAGCACGACGCCGATTCTCGCTTCCAAAGTCCCGGCCGTGATCGCATCCAGGATCGCCTGCATGTTCGATCCGGAACCGGAGCCGAGAATTCCTAAAGTGAGCATGGGCTTGGTTTAAAACGATTTCCGCTGTGGGAACCACGAAAAACACGAAATACACGAAAAAATCAGGGATGGTAGGGCGCTTTTGATAAAGGCGCCGCATGGAATGAGAAGATAAAGAAATCCTCTGCTATTCGTTTCACATCGGTCATTTTGTCAAAATGACCCTACCTTCCTTGGACCGCACCACCAGTGATCCTCACGTCCGATAACACCCCACGCGATTCAGTACGGATTCTTTTACCGGCTTGGGGTTACAAAGGAGCTGAATGAGTTTGTTCCAATGTTCCTGGCCGGAAAGGATTTCGACTTCGATACGGAGGAAATAGATCGGCACGTTGATTTCCGTGGGTTTTGGGAAACGCACCGCATCCTTTTCCGTAGTGAGCATCAGTTCCATATCGCGCTCGACGCAACGTTGCATGAACTGGTCGACGTCGCGGCGGTTGAAACGGTGGTGATCGGAAAAGTGGCGTTTGATTTCCACCCGGGCGCCGAGCTTGGTGAGGAGTCGTTCGAAATTGTCGGGAACCGCAATCGCGCTGATGGCACCCACCCATTTGTCTTGAAGAAACTCCAGCGGCTGCCGTTCGCGGGTGAAGAGATTTTCCAGATATTTCGGGCCGTGGGCGCACTCGATAATGTCCGCGGTGTTATTGTATTTGCGGATGCGGGCGATGAGTTCCTCATTCGATGAACCATCGCATTTGGTGATCAGGATGAAACTGGCGCGACGCAAGTTTTTCGGCGGCTCCCGCAGGGTTCCGCGCGGCAACAAGGCCCCGGTGCCGAACGGCGAACGGGAATCGACCAAGACCACATCGATGGAGTGGGCGAGATTGAAGTTCTGCATCCCGTCATCGAGAATCAAGGTTTCCGCCTGCAGTTGGCCGATCGCGAAGCGCGCGCCTTTGACGCGATCCTTGTCGACGATGACCGAGACTCCCTCCAGATTTTTCGCCAACATGAACGGCTCGTCGCCCGCGAACTTGGAATCCAACAACAACGCGCTGCCGGTGGAAACCACTTTGGGCATTTCGGTGGATGGGATCAGGCGGTTTTGGGAATCCTTCCACTTTTGCTTTTCATCGAGCTTCTTGCTTTTGTAGCCGCGCGAAAGAATGGCGACCTTGCGGCCTTCATCGCGCAGGGTTCTCGCCAAAAGTTCCACCACAGGGGTTTTTCCGGTTCCGCCGACCGTGATATTCCCCACCGAAACCACCTGCACGCCGAGGTATTCCTGGTGCTTGAGGCCGTTGCGGAACAGCGCGATGCGGGTTTGTACCAACAAACGAAACAAGCCGGACAAACCCAACATCAAGGCACGTGCCAGACTGGCACGGAAGCCTTTGGCGCGACCGAAAATCACATCGGCCCCCCACTGTTCCAGTTCGTCGATCTGCTCCTTCATTTCATTCGGAAGCCGATGCTTGTTGCTCGCGGATCAATTGCAGGATGGTCGCCACTTTGTCCTTCATCTCCTTGCCCGGCTTGAACTTGACCGATGCCCTGGCGGGAATCAGCACCTTGCTGCCGGGTTTTTTCGGATTCCGTCCCACTTTCGCCGCCGTCTCCTTGACCTGGAACGCGCCGAAATTCCGCAACACCACCGTATCTCCTTGGGTCAGGCTTTCCGTGATTTCATCAATCAGACTCTGGACGATTTCATGCACATCCTTCTGGGTGAAAATCATGCCCTTTTGTCCCAACTGATCCGTGATCCTGATGACAAGTTCGCGTTTGGTGATGGTGGCCATAAAATGATTCCTGATAATTGCCCGAATTCGCCATGATGCTAGATCATGCATTTCCGAATGTCCCGTTAAAACATCCGTAAAATCGTTACGAAAGACCGCCACCTACGGGGAATGGTCATTCTCCAAATGCGGGTTGGGGATGTGATTGAAACTGATCCGCATCGGTGCGGTTTCACGGGCCTCTTGGACGGAGCCGAGATACACCGCATCTCGGCCATAGCGGGCACGGAGTTTGTCGAGAGCGGCATCAAGGCGTTGGTGCTTTTCCTTGGTCTGTGGGATTTCGGTTTCCGCATCGTCTTCGGCGATCATGGTGGCGAAGAGTTCGGGGGTGAAGTTGTTGCGCTCGACCAAATGCGTGAGCGTGACCGCGACCTGGATGAGGTGGGCGCGGGTATCGGGTCGGTCCCGCCACAGTTTTCCTAACAGATGGACGAGCTGGATGGTGGAATCGGTTTCGGGAAAACGGATTTCCGGCGTCCATGCCGCGCCGCGAAGAAATGCCAGATGCATGGTGAGATTACCTGTTAGAAGTCCGTGGGAGCGCAGGCGTTCGCAGGCCTTGTGGAGCAGTTTGCAAAGGATGGGCCAGGCTTTTGAGGGATCGCGGAATTCGGGTGGCAGGACGTGGCTGTGACCGATGGATTTTTTGGCAGAGACGAGATCCGGAATTTCATCTCCACGGATCAGATGCCAGAACCGATCCCCCATCACTCCGCCCCAGACGTGGTGCAACCGCTCTTTCGGCGCTGCGTAAAGCGCGGCCACCGTGTGAATCCCTGCTGCGTGCATGCGCGCTTCCATATTGCGACCGATCCCGTTGAGATCGCGTAACGACAAGCCGTGCAAAATTTCTGGGAGATCGTTTGCCTCAATGAAAACCAAGCCATCGGGCTTGCGCATCTTGCTGGCGGTTTTGGCAAGGTAGCGGTTTGGACCGACCCCAATCGAAACCTTGATCACCGGAGAAACGTCGCGAGCGATGGTGGATTTGATCTTTTCCGCGATGCCCTTGATCACGGGAACCTCGCGCAAGTTGAGTGGCAGCCACGCCCACATTTCATCGATGCTCAACACCGCCTCGACGTGGATGCAATTTTCCACCGCGGCGATGATTTGATGATGAAAGCGGATGTATTGCGCGGGCTTGCTTTCCACGATCGCGATACCGGGACACATGACCCGCGCATCGCTGATCCGGGTTCCGGTTTTCACGCCATACGCCTTAGCCTCGTAGGAGGCTGCGATACAACAGCTCGTCTCCGCCATCACCGGAGCCACCGCAACCGGTCGCCCGCGCAGCTTGGGATCCAGGTGCTGCTCGACACTTGCGAAATAGGAGTCGCAATCGATAAACAGCGCGGTGAGAGGACGGGACACGCCTCAAACTTTCGCGAACCAGAGGAAATGGTCAAATTAAAAAGTGTTCATTTGAACACTTTTAAGCAGGGAAAAACGATATAGCCCCTGTCTGCAATGGATGTCTTCTCGTATCAGGTGAATACCATCACTGCACACTCTGAACTACTTGGTGTAATAACACGACGTGATGATGTGAACCTGATAACCCGGCATCATCCATTTTTCTAACGGATAATACCCGGTTTTCGCGGGCTTCGTTTCGCCATCGGTCATGAATTCCACACCGAGAGGGAAATCGATGTGGAAATTTCCCTGAGGATTCACTCCATCGATCAGCATCCAGCGCACAGGATCGCTGGTGTCATCGCCTTCCAGGGATATGGTCATCAGCACGGGGCGGCTGAGCAAGAGGTCGGCTTTGATGAGTTTGGAAACGTCCTCCGGATTTTTTTCATCCAACAGGTGAACGATGGGTTTGCTGCGGATTCCGGTGACATCTGTGAAATCTTTAAGAAACTTCTTGTCCGGTTTCTGCTCATACAGTTTGAGATTTCTGAAATCCGTGAACAGCCGGTAAAACAATCCATCCACCTGTTCCAGACGCTCGCGGGGGTGATCCCGTTGCGGGTTCCAGTTGAGCAAATCGAAATCCACCATGGATTTCTTGGGATCTTTTTTCGACAACGAGGGGATTTTATCAGGACGGTAATAGGAGATCAGTTTCGCGGTCGTGCAGATCGGGCTGTAGTCGATGAAGGTCTCGGATCGGCTATCGCTGTATTCCCAGTGTAGGTATCGGCTCTTTGAGAATGAATCGGTCAGCAGCGGACCGATTTGTTCCGGAACCGTTTTGCCATCCAGGGTGGTGACGGTTTTTTCCTCATCGCTGTATCGGATTCCCAGTCCATTCGTAGCGAACGCCCTGACGTAATAGGTGGTTCCAGGAGTGAGTCGGATCGCATGGCCACGGTAACATTCACGGTGGGAAAGGACGTAGTTGGAGCTTTTGATCGTGGGATTTTTTGATGTTCCCCAGCAGAAGCCGTAAATGGTTTTCAAAGGTTCGCCCCGGAACTTGATCGTGCAATCCATCGTGAAACTGGTGGATTGCACATCGGTGATCTCGTCCAGGCGGATTTGCGGGAGCATGGAGTTGGTGTATTCGCTCCCTGTCACGGGTTTGCGGTCGATCACCACTTCGAAAGTCAGCGTGCCGTTTTTCTCCTCGATATTCTTGAACGAAACTCCTCCGTCTAACAAATTTGGAAGTCTCGATGAAGGTTCGGTCTGCATGTTGAACTCCGTTCGTCCATGGGTTTTACCGAAAAGGCATTTGCCCTTGTCACCCATGCCACGGAAAAACGGATCGTTGGGTCGGTAGGTGTACAGGTAATCTGGTGAACCCGTGTAATTGCTGAGTCCGAAATTGATTACAGATATCAGCATGCCTTCATGTTGTGGCCCGTGACCGACCGAACCGTTTTCCTGATGCATGTATTCCACATGATACATGTAGTGGGGATGGTTGCTCGGGATCAGATAGCCAACTACCTCTTTTGCTGACGGGTTGATATGCCTTGGGTGCAAGGTGTAGGTGCCGGAGGTTTGGATCGTGGGATGATTTTCCTCTTTGATGTAAGCATGATGATAAAAGCGGCTGAATGCATTTGCCGTGGGGCCGTAACTGAGCAGAGCCGCATCGCCACCGATTCCATCGTTGAAAGGGCCGACCCTATACAGGTCTGGCGCTCCAAGGCAATGACCCAACTCGTGAGCCAGAACGCCACCGGCGAAATCATGGATCTGCATTTTCGAATTCGGCCAAGCCGGCTCACCCCATTTGCAAACCGGAGCGTAAATATCCCAGATCTCTTCGCTGCCGATTGCCCATCCGTTTTGTTCTTTGATCCGTTCCTGATTTTTCCGGCTCAGGTCATCCCGATTGATATAACGGGGGAACATTTCGAAGAGCTCATGGGTCAGCTTCTCATCAAAGCTTTGCGAACGTCTGGTGATGTAGTTGTAGCAAATAAACCGGGGCTTGGGTCCGCGGTAATTCTTCATGGCAAACCGCATGGCATCCTGGTTCATTTTTTTGACGCGCTTCTGTCCTTCCTCCACATCTTTCCATCCGATGGTATTGGTAAACTCTTCGAACTCACAGTAGTAGCCATACCAGTTCGGATCCTGATAATAACTTTTCTCGTCCGGCATGACCGTGACTTTCGGCCATGTGATGTCGTTGCTGTAGATTTTGAAATACTCGTCCTGATTCACCGCGCTGGAATAAGCCGTTCCCTTGCCGCCGCCTGTTGGATCGGATTCCAGATTGGTATCGGTGACTTTCAGCAAAGAAGCCATCGCCTCATCGACGTCTTGGGGGAACGCCGTTTCTTTGAAGGTGATGTTCACCACGCCCACGACGAACTCGCCGGTGACGACGGGAGCGCGCGCAGGTTCATATCTCGGGATCGGAGCGGGCTTGGGTGGTCCGGATTTTTTCGGCGTGTGCGCATCGGAAAACTGCACCGCGCCAAACATCACCATCAGCAGAGCTATGCCATATCGAATGGCACGAAAATTACGGGAAGGTATTCTCATAGGCGCTGAAAAGCGACTACACCTCAGCACCTTGATGAAATTTCACCAAGAACAAACGAAGCCCGGATGGTCTCGTTCAAGCTTTACGCCACCGCAAATTCAGCCGCTTGCTCGGGAGTGAGCTCGATGAACTGCCATGGCAAACCGTTGACATTGAGGTCGGCCATGAATGCGTCTGGGTCGTGTTGTTCCATGTTCCAGACGCCGGGTTTGTTCCAGCCGCCTTCTAACATTTGTTTCGCGCCGATCATCGCAGGCACGCCGGTGGTGTAGGAAATCGCTTGAGAGCCGACCTCTGCGAAGCAGGCCTCGTGATCGCAGATGTTGTAAACGTAGATCGCTTTCGGTTTGCCGTCCTTGATGCCGGTGATGACGTTGCCGATGCAGGTTTTGCCTTTGGTGGTTTCACCGAGGTCGCCCGGGTTCGGAAGAACGGCTTTGAGGAACTGCAGCGGGACGATTTTCTGGCCTTGGTATTCGACTTCGTCGATGCGGGTCATGCCGACATTTTGGAGGACTTCCAAATGTTTCAGATAGTTTTGTGAAAACGACATCCAGAATTGCGCGCGTTTGATCGTCGGGATGTGTTTCACGAGGGATTCCAGCTCCTCGTGATACATGCGGTAAATTTCGTAGGTGCCAACCCCATCCGGGCAAGTGAATGGCTGATGTTTCGACATCGGTGCGGTTTCGACAAATTTCCCGTCTTCCCAGTGGCGACACTCAGCGGTGACTTCGCGGATGTTGATTTCCGGATTGAAGTTCGTCGCAAACGCACGGCCGTGGTTGCCGCCGTTGACATCAATGATGTCGAGCGTGTGGATTTCATCGAAATGATGTTTCAGTGCCCATGCGGTGAAAACGTTCGTCACGCCCGGATCGAAACCGGAACCTAACAGAGCGGAGAGTCCGGCTTTTTCAAATTTTTCCTGATAGGCCCACTGCCAGGAGTATTCGAACTTCGCGACGTCGAGCGGCTCGTAGTTCGCGGTGTCGAGATAGTCGATGCCTGCTTTCAAACACGCATCCATCAGGTTGAGGTCTTGGTAAGGGAGAGCGACGTTGATAAGCAGGACCGCGCCGGTTTTTTTGATGAGGGCGGCGGTTTCATCGGAGTTGTCCGCATCGACTTGAGCGGTGGCGATGGTTTTGCCGGTGCGTTGTTTCACGGAAGCGGCGATCGCATCGCATTTGGAAACCGTGCGTGAGGCGAGGGTGATTTCTCCGAACGTCTGGGGAAGCATCGCGCATTTGTGCGCGACAACACTGCCGACTCCGCCGGCGCCAATGATGAGGATGTTTTTCATTTCAAGGATGGGTAAAGTTTCAGATCAGAACGATGCGCCGTATCGAGAGCCACCGGGGACGAAATGGCAAGTATTTCGAAGTGGCGAATCAAGAAGGGAGAAAAAGAGAACCACGGAATGCGCGGAACACACGGAATGGGCGCTATCGCACACAACACGCACTTTATTTTCATTCCGTGAACTCCGTGTATTCCGTGGTTCGGATTTCATTTCTTAAGGCATCAGGTCGATGCCGAATTTCCTCAGGACCACAACGGTGAGCCAGAAGAAGCCGATGGTGAGGACGCAGTTGGCGGCGAGGGCGCTCCAGAACGACCAACCATTTCTGAGCATCCAGGGCAAAATCAGGAACATGGGCAGGGTCGGGAGGACAAACCAGAACGTACCCTCTGCGTGGCCGGCGATTTTGGAGGAGGATTGTCCACCTTGCCACATCCAGATCATCGCCAACAGAGAGGTGAGCGGCAGGGCGATCAGGAGGGCGGAGAGCTTGTCGCTGAAGAGCTGGATTTTGTTCACGAACAGGATAATCACCGCCGTCAGCAGGACTTT